>JANLSK010000004.1:0-17862 GCA_031362415.1 Actinomycetes bacterium
CGGGTGATGCGGAGATCGGGCGTGAGGTTGGTGGCGCACGTACCGGTGGTGGAGTAGGTGAGCTGCCTCGAGCTGACCGCGGTCGAGCCGGCGATCGATATGTCAGGACCGCCGCCGCCGGGCACGAACGTGCACGCCTGCACCACGGTCACTGTGAAGGTGACCGGGTTGCCAGCCTGGTCGACGACGCCGAAGATCGTGGCGGTCTTCGTCCCCAAGGTCCAGCCGCTCGACGGGAGAACCGCGCTCCAGATGACGCCGAGGAACGGAGTCATGGGGATCGAGACGGGGTTGTTGCGGCCTGGTGTGAGTTGAACGGAGGGGGCAGGGCACGGATCGAAGGTCAAGAAGCCGACCGTCGGCGGACTGGCCACCACGCCGTTGGCGAACATAGTGATCGTCGACGACGGGAACGTGAAGCTGTTGAGGACCATCACGCAGGCCCGTTGGACGAGCACGTTGAATGTCCCCAGGCTCGTGGCCCCCTCGCTGATGGTCGCCACCTTCGTGGCGGGGGTGATCGTCCACCCGGCGGTCGGGAAGGTTGCTGACCAGTTGGTCGGTCCGCCGATCGCCGGTACGGCGAGGGAGTTGCCCGACCCCCTCGTCATGGTGATGACAGGCGCGAGACAGTTTCCTGTGGTCGTGAAGGTGAACACCGTCGACGATGTCGCGACGTTGCCGTTGTTGAGGATCACCATCGTCGGAGCCGCCGAACCGGCCACGAAGGCACACGGTGGGACCTGGAGGTTCACCGTGAGCTGGAACGAGCCGATCGTCGTGCCGTTGTCGGTGATCGTGAACGTCTTCGGACCAATGGTCCACACATGCGCGGCCGACGCAATCGTCGCGGTCCAGACGCCACTCCCCGGTGACGTCTCAGTCAGCGTCGCCGCAGTCGCAGCACCGGCTCCGGGAGTGAAGGCGGCCGAGAGCGCAGTGCAGGGACCGGTCGTGGTGACGCTCAGCGCGAGGCTGATCGCGGTTCCCCCGGCGTTGACGAGAGCGCCGGACGCGCTACGCAGCACCGGGTTTGGGTTGGCGCCGCCAACCTGGAACGTGCACTCATCGGGGCCGCCGCCTCCCGGGCCGCTGCCGCCGTTTCCGGTGACGTTGTCGAGCACGCGGGGGGTCGCGGTGAAGTCGTAGTCGAACCCCAGGTCGACCGTCGATCGGGCGTGGATACGGAACGATCCGTCGGCGACCAGCGTGATGCCGAAGCTGCCGGGCTCAAGGAACTCGATGAGCATCACGCTGTCGGTGATGGCCGCGAGACCCGTGCATCGATGGCGCATGAGCGCCGTGCCCTCGACCCAGTACTCGACGAAGGGACCTGCCGGATCGGATGTCGTGAGCCCGAGGTACTTGACCGCTCCGGGCGACGGTGGCGAGGCATAACAGGTGCTTGCGGAGCCCACGGTGATGTCGACGTTGGCGGCTCCCGCGATGTCGGTGGGGTAGTAGAGCGCGAGCTGCTGGGAGTCGTGCGACTCGTCGAGGCGGGCGCCTTGGGCATCGCTCGACTTGAGGACGACGATGAGCGACGTAGCGATGGCCGAGACGAGGATCGCGGTGATGACGATCGTGATGAGCAACTCGGGCAGGGTGAAGCCGCTCTCGGGATGATCCAACCGGTGCTGGCGAAGACGTCGAAGCCGCTCGATCACAGGTCCCTCTTCATCACGTCGAGATGCCACGTCAGAGACCGATAGGCAAGGTCGATACGCACGACCTGCAGAGCGGGGGACCCGGTACACGAGACCGTGGTGGTGGGCAGGGTGAGCCCAGCCGGGACGACGATCGTCCCCGAGGCGACACTCGCCGTGATGTCGGCGTCGTAGACAACCGGATCGCCGCAGCCCGCCGGGTCGAACGGCGTTAGGGTCGGGTCGGCGATGACCTCGGCTGCCGACGTGAGGAGCGCGCTCGCCGACGACTGGTCGCGGTGCTTTTGGGACGACGTGACGACCGTGAGAATCCCACCGAGCAGCGTGACCACGGCGATGCCCATGATGGCGACGGCCAGAACCGTCTCGACGAGGCTCATACCGCTCTCGTCGCGTCGCCGGGCCCGTGCCACTGTTCGTCGGCAGGAATGAACGCGCACACGCATCGTTACTGGACCTGGTTGAAGACGCCGTACATGGCCTGCACGAGGGCGACGGCGACGAAGCCGACGACGAGGCCGACGACGAGGATGATGGCGGGCTCGAACATGTCGGTGAACTTCTTGATCCGGTAGCCCAGCTCGCGCTCGAAGTAGTGCGCGGCACCGGAGAGCTGGGTGTCGAGGGTGCCGGTGTTCTCGCCGACCCGGAGCATCTGGTTGGCGCTGCCGGGGAACAGGCCCGTCTCGGCGATGGGACGGGCCAGGCCCTCGCCCCGCACCATGGCGTCGCGAGCGCCGGTCAGGCCCTTCTGGAAGACCCGGTTGTTGGTGGAGGCCGTGGCCACGGTCATGGCGTCGGGCAGAGGAACGCCGGCCTTCACCATCGACGCCAGCATGCGGCAGAAGCGCTCGATGATCGCGAAGCGCACCACGGTGCCGAGGCCCGGGAGACGCAGCAGAACGCGGTCGCGGACGCCCCGTCCGCCTTCGGTGCGCAGCACGGCGACCAGGCCGAGCACGCCCACGACGATGAGGCCGAGGAGCAGCCACCACCAACCGGTGAGGAAGTCGGTGATGCCGAGGAGCATCCGCGTCGACAGCGGCAGCTCGGCGTCGAGGCTGGTGAAGAAGGTCTTGAACCGGGGGAGCACCCAGGCCGAGAGCACGATCACGGTGACGATGGCGAAGCCCACCACCACGGTGGGGTAGGTGATGGCCGACTTGATCTTGCGCTTGGCCTCGAGGTCGCGGTCGATGTAGTCGGCGAGCTGGTCGAGCGCGTCGTCGAGGTGACCGGTGAGCTCGGCGGCGCGAAGGATGCCCACGAAATACTCGGGGAAGACGTCGGTGTGGGCATTCACGGCCACGGCGAGGGGCTCGCCGCCTTGTACCCGCACGCGGATGTCGTCGAGGATCCCCTTGAACCGCTTGTTCTCGACCTCCTCGCCGATGATCTGCAGGGCGTCGAGGATGGGGATGCCGGCCCGCACGAACGCCGAGAGCTGCCGGGAGGCGTTCATGACGTCGACGGGCTTCACCCGCTGGGGCGAGATCTCGAACTGGAGGATCGACTTCTTCTCGCGCATCGACGCGGGTACGAGCCGGAGACGAGCGAGCTCGTACCGGGCGGCGGCCTCCGACGTGGCGTCGAGCTGGCCCTTGACGGCCTTGCCCTGCTCGTCGGTGGCCTTGTAGGTGTAGATCGGCATGGCAGTGAACCTCTCAGCCCGTGTAGACGCTGCGGAGAATCTCGTCGACGGTCGTCACGCCGGCGGCCACGAGGTCGAAGCCCGCCTGTTGCATGGTCCGCATGCCTTCCAAGATGGCCTGATCGCGCAATATCTGGTGTGACGCCCGCTCGAGCACGAGCTGGCGCATCGACTCGGTGATCACGAGCACCTCGTAGACCCCGATGCGATCCTGGTAGCCGGTGTGCGAGCAGAAGTTGCACCCGGTGCCCTTCATGAACCGGGCCCCCTCGAGGTAGCCCCCACCGTTCTCGAAGACGGTGAGCTCCTCGGGGCTGAGCGTGTGGGGCTCTCGGCACGAACGACAGACCCGGCGCACCAACCGCTGGCCCACGACCCCGGTGATGGCAGCGGCAACGAGGAAAGACTCGATACCCATGTCGAGGAGACGGTGGAGCGCCGACGCGGCGTCGGTGGCGTGCAGCGACGAGAGCACGAGGTGGCCGGTGAGCGCCGACTGCACGGCGATGCGGGCGGTCTCGGCGTCACGCACCTCACCCACGAGGATCACGTCGGGATCCTGCCGAAGGATCGACTTGAGCCCGCCGGCGAAGCTGATGTCAGCCAACTCGTTGATCTGGATCTGGTTCACGCCGGGGAACACGTACTCGACGGGATCCTCGATGGTCATGATGTTGCGTTCGATGTCGTTGATGTCGTTGACCGTTGCGTACAGCGTTGTGGTCTTGCCCGAGCCCGTGGGCCCGGCACAGATGACCATTCCGAAGGGGTTCTTCACCAGGCGCGAGTAGATGGGGGCCACGCTCGCCGGCATGCCCAGCTCGGGCATCGTGTAGAGCGAACGGCTCTTGTCGAGAATCCGGAGGACGGCCTTCTCGCCCCGCACCGTGGCAGTGGTGGAGACCCGCACGTCGAGGGCCCGGGTGTCGACACGGGTCTCGAACTGGCCATCCTGGGGACGGCGGCGCTCGACGATGTTCATGCCGGCCATGACCTTGATGCGGCTGACGACCGCCGCAGCCATGGCGAGGGGGAGTTGGAGCACCTCGCGGAGCGAGCCGTCGATGCGGAAGCGCACCCGGAGCTCGAACTCCTGGGGCTCGATGTGGATGTCGGACGCCCGGTCGCGTACGGCCTGGGTGAGCATGAGCGTCACGATCTGGATCACCGGAGCGAGGTCGTCGGTGATGGCGCCGTTCTGGGCCGCCGCGGCTGCTGCCTCGGCGGCGGCGGTCGCCAGGGCCGACGGTACGGCCTGTCCTGCTCCACGGGGCCGAGCCTTCTCAGCGATCGTGAAGGCCTGCACGATCTCGTGGGTGCCGGCCAGCGCCGAGTAGCTCGTGGCGATCGTGGCCCGGATCTCGTCGGCTGGGGCCACGAACAGGCGAACCTCGCGGCCGGTCAGCGAGCGCAGGGTGGGCACGAGGTCGAGGTCGGTGGGGTCGGCGACGACCACGTCGATCGTGCTCGACGTGCACCGCACCGGCACCGCGAGATGTGCCCGGGCGAACGTCTCGTTCACGAGCTCGACCGCCTCCGGCGAGGGCGTGGCCGCGCCGAGGTCGAAGAACTCCACGTCGAGTTGGCGGGCGAGGCCACCGATGAGCTCGTACTCGTCGAGAGCGCCCAGGTCGATGAGGATCTGTCCGAGGCGGGGAGTGCCCCCATGGCCGTTGGCTGAGATACGGGCCTTCTCCTGACGCTGGAGGGCCTCCACGAGCTGGGCCGGGGTGACGGCGGCGTTCGAGACGAGGATGTCGCCGATGCGCTTGCGGGCGGGGAGCGGCGCGTGGAACGGCTGCAGGTTCTGCGGCGTCGCCGCTGCTGCGGTGGTTCCTGCGGACGGCTCGGGTGCGGGCTCCGGAGTCTGAATCACTGGTGCCGGGCTCGGGGGCGCCATCGTCGAGACCACCGTCGGACCAGGCCACTGAGCAGCCTCGGCACCCGGCGCCGAGGTGCGGGTGGGTGCTGACGGGCGCGCCGGCGGAGGTGCCGTGCCATCCTCGGGGCCCGTGCCGGTCACCGGCGGCAGCGGTGGCAGCGGGAACGATCCCAAAGGGCTCGGTACGGGTGGTCCAGACGCGGGCCCGGGTGCGGCCGCCGGTGCGGCGGCGGTCGTGGCGATCGGTGGGGACGGCCTCGCAGAATTATTGTGGCCCTTGCGGAACTTCACCGTGCTGTCCTCCACCTGTGGCGATGCTGAATGCCGCCGGAAGCCGCGGGTATTAGCTGCGACTTCCTGAATCGGCCGCGCGGCGCCGGCCCTCCAAGCTCACGGAGCGTTGGCGGGAGTATGACGCTTCGCAGGTTGAGGCCCCATAGGTGGGACTCCCCAGGGGTCGTGGGGGGTGTCCCGCCGTGAGGCTGAGAGCACGATCAGATCGAGCAATCAGACCGATCGACTATCGGCGCGGCGTCGTGAGCCGAGAGTCAGCGCTGCCAGCCCGAGGAACAGGAATGCGGCGAGATCGCCCCGTCGAAATGCCCGCGAACCCACCCAGAACAACACGGGTCCTGAGAAGGTCCCGTGGTTGCCGGCCGTCCACCACAGGGCGACGCCGATCAGCCCGCCGGCGACGAGCTCGTGACGCCAGGGCCAGCCCACAACCAATGCGGCGAGGAGGAAGAAGGGGGCAAAACCGTCGAGAAGGTGCACACCATGCGCACCCGTGAAGCCCAGAATGACCGGTCCGCTCCAGCCGTGACGGGGGATCACCCACCACAGCGCTGCACCCAGGATCGCGGCCACGCCGACGATCCGGGCGGCGTCGACCAGCCGTCGCCCCGAGGTCTCCGAACGGGCCAGGGGCCACACCAGCCAGAATGCGCTCAGGAGGTACAAGCCCGCGGGGAGATCGCCCAGGTGCAGGCCGTGCTCGCCGTCGCCGTCGACGAGGTAGAGCACGGGACCGCTGAACGAGTGCCGGGGAATCACCCACCAGGCCGTGAGCGCCACGAGTGCCAGCGCCGACGCGGCCCGGATGCCGAGCATGATGGCTGCCGGAACACGATCGAGGACGCCGGCGAGGAGCGTGTGGGGGTGCCGGCCGCGCTCGTCGGCGGTACCTGACGAGGCCGGGATCGATGCACACGGCTCCACGGTCGAGCCGCCCGGCGGGTCCGACACGCCCGGCGGGCTGGGAGGAGTGGGCGGGGTCATGAATGTCCCGAGGTCGGCTCGACGCGCCCGGGGACCGTTGGTTCCGCCCGTCGGGGCTCGGTGATCACGGTGTCGGCGTCGGCGCTTCCGTCGGCTCGGGGGGCAGCGGCGGCGAGGGTGAGTCGACGTGGGGCGCGGTTCCCGGCGACTGACCCTCGGTCGAGGCGGCCGGTTGGTCGGACACCACGTCGCCCGTCGATCCCAGAGCCTGTCCGGGGCTCGAGGCGGTGATGCCGTTTCCACTCGGCGACCCTGGCGCCGGTCCCGACCCCGCGCCAGCGCTGGTGAGCGTGGTGCCTGTGGTGGCCACCGTGCCCGAGCCGCCCGTGCCCGTCGAGCCCGACGAGCTCGACCCGCCGCGCTCACCTGTCGAAGAGGCCGCGGACCCGGAAGCGTCGGCGATGTCGAGCCGCATCACCTGCTGGCCCGAGAAGTCGTTCCACCACAGGAACGAACCCGCAAGCTCGAGCTGCGATCCGGCGGCCATTCCGGCCCCAGGGGCGGTCGCGGTGACCGCTCGCCCGGGTTCGCTCGAAAGCCGCACGAGCCCGGCCCCGTCGGCCAGCCCGACCCACACGCCGTCGGCCGATGGCCTGATCGCAACGGGGGTGCCGTCGATCCGGATGGTCTCGAGGATCGTGAGGGCGAAGGGGTCGATGCGGACGATCGTGGCCGCGTCGGAGTCGACGATCCACACGCCGTCGCCGTCGACCACGATGGCCGTCGGGCGTCCGCCGAGCTCGAGCCGCCCATCGATCTGGTCGGCCGGGGCAGCCACCCGCAGCAGCGTGCCCGTGCCGGGATTGAGGGTCCAGATCACGCCTCGGCCGGGATCGGCAGCCAACCGGGTGAAGCCCTCGCCGATCGCGATGCGTCGGCGTCCTCCGCCGATGTCGTCGGCCGAGAGGGCCGTGAGGTCGCGGTTGTGAACCCACCAGAGGCGGCCGTCGAGGACCTCCATGGTCTGGGGGCCACCGGTCAGCGAGAAGCGCCGGTCGACGGTGGCCGTGGCCGCATCGAGACGGACCAGCGCGCCGTTGGTGAGCGACACCCAGGTCCAGCCTCCACCCGTTGCCAGGCCGGCGATGTCGCCGCTCAGCCGGTCGCTGGTGATGACCGCCGCCGACGTGGGGTCGATGCGCGACACCGTGCGGTCACCGAGGTTGGCCACCCACAGGGCCCCGTCGCCCGATCGCAGCAGTGCCGGCTGCTGACCGACCTCGATGGGGGTGACCGTTGCGGCCGAGAGGGCCACCGGACCCGCGGGTGCAGGAGCCGTGGCTGGTGGCGCGGCTGTTGTCGTGTCGGCGCTGCGCGGGGTGTTTCCCGGGGGAGCCGAAGCCGGCGTCGTGGCTCCAACGGTGGCGGTGGCCGAGGCGCCGGAACCCGAGGCCGTGGGGATCGTGGTGTCGGACCGGGTCTCGGGCTCGTTGCCCCCACGGGCGAGGTCGGTGAGAACGAACGCCAGAGGGATGGCCGCCACCGCCAAGGCGACTGCAACCACGTTGCGCATCATCCGTCGCCGGTGGGTCTCGGGAACAGCCTGGGGCTGAACCTCGAGAGCCTCGGCCGTGGCCTGGGCGGCACGGGGCGATGTCCATGCGGCGGGGAGCGCCTCGATCGGCAGCGGCTCGGGGGCGGCGAGGCCGCGCTCGGTCTCGGGCCCGACGACGATCGGCCCGTAGCCGGTGATCCCGTTGTCGCCGAAGGGATCGCGGGCCGGGGCGGGCGGCGCTTCGGACGGGGCGGGCGTGGTGCTGGCCGCTGCGGGCACGGCACCGAATGCCGGGGTGACCGGCGGTGTCGCCCGTGCTTCGGCGGGCGCTGGGGCCTCAGCAGGCGGCGCTGCGGCTTCGGCGGTCGTTGCGGTTTCGAAGGACGTTGTTGTTTCAGGGGTCGCAGGGGCTTCGGCGGCCGCGGGGGTTTCGGCCGTTGGTTGCGGGGCGGGCGCTTCGAAGGGGGCGACCGAGGCTGCCGTAGCGGGGCCGTCGCCGGGGCGCTCCGGGGACTGGTCGGTCCCGAGTTGGCCCGCCTCGGTCTCGGCCGTCTCGGTGGTCTCTGTCTCGGACGTCCGGGCTTCGGCCGTCTCGGCGGTCTCGGCGGTCCCCGTCTCGGTTGTCTCTGACGGCTCGGACGGCTCTGACGGCTCGGACGGCTCGGACGTCCAGATCAACTCGTTCGTTGGCGTCCATCCGCCCCAGTCCTGGAGCCCCGGGGCGGTGTCGACGCTCGCCGTCCAACTCCCACGGTCGATCTCATCGGGTGCGGTCGTCGAGCCGTGACCCCCGGTGTAGGTGGGGGTCACGTCGAGGTCGAGCTCGAACTCGATGCGCTGCAGTTCCTTGGCTGCGGACGCCGCCGTGGGTCCGGCGACACCCCAAAGCCAGGCCGCCTCCACGGGAGCAGCGCCGGTCTCGTCGGCGGGTCGGACCGCGATCAGACGCTCGATGAGATCGAGGAGCCTCGTCGGAATGTCAAGCGAGAGCAGCCCGCCGCCAGCCCCACCGTCGCCGGCCGGGGCCGCGACCATGGCCGAGGTGCTCCCACCGAGCAGCGTCCACAGCGTGGCGCCGAGGTCGGCGAGATCGCCCGGACACGATGGGCGCCCGTCGAGGCCCATCCGGCGGCCGACCACGGCAGCTCCGAGGCCGAGCCCGGCAAGCTTGACATTGCCCGTCCGATCGAGGCGGAGGAGATGAGGGTGAAGGCCACCATGGTTCACCTCGGCCCGATGGGCGGCGTGGAGCGCGTCGGCGATCTGCACGCCGTAGTGGACGACCTCCGACCACGGCAACGCTCCAGCAGCGGCGATCCGTCCGCCCAGCGAGCCGAACGGGAGGTACTCGCTGACGAGATAACCGCCGCCTCCCTCGAGAAGGCCGGCGTCGTGCAGCGGTTGGATGTGCGGATGCCATGACAGCGCCGAGATGGTGGCCCGGTGGTCGAGGAACTCGACGAAGCGGCGATCGTCGAGCGCCGGCGCGGTGAGGATCGTGAGCTGGACGAGCCGCTGCAGCTCGGTGTGCCAGGCGCGGTAGATGACGGTTCCCGGGGCCCGGTCGATCTCCACGAGATCGGAGCATCCCGCAAGGCGGGGGCCGGGCAGCGGCGGGAGCGGCAGTCGGACGAGCCCTCGTGGGGTAGCGGGGTCGTCGGATGCGGGCATCGCCGCGGCCCGCAAGGCCATGGCCAGCGCCGTGGCGGGGCGGCGGACGGTCAGCAGGGCCGAGGGATCGCTGACGGGCGCCAGCCCGGGCTCCGACGGCTCGGGTGCGGGAGCGGGCTCGGTCGAGGACTCGGGGAGCGTGTGGTGCACCGGAGGGAGCGGAGGCAGCGACGACGGCATCCCGGGAGCGGAGGTCGTCTCGTGGGGTTCGTGCTGCAGGGTCACGTCGAGCCTCGGGGGTTCGTTCGGGAGCGGGTCTGGAGACGCCGCACCGTCTCCAGTGTCGGGAGGTCGATCACCATGATCGCAGGCTCGTCCAGTCAGCGGCAGCGCGAGTGTGCTCCGAACGACACGACCGTCCCATTCGCACCTGATGTCCGGCGAATCGACGAGGGGTCGCGGCGCCGGTCCACGCCCTGACTGGGTGTTACCCCCCAGGGTATCGGGGGGCTCTGACATAGCGAAGATTTATGGGCAGCGCAACACGCCCGCGAGCTGCCCCCCCGTACCTTCGCTTCGTGACCATGTCTCGCGAGGAGTGCTGACCATGGCGCTCGGTCCTGAGTTCCCCGAGGTGTTGGCAGCGGCCCAGTCCGGCGCCGACTGGGCGGTCGCGGTCATCTACCGCGATGTGAACCCGCTCCTTGTGAGGTACCTGCGCGCCCGAGCCCCCTCGGTGGCCGAGGATCTCGCGTCGGAGGTCTGGTTGGCCGCCGCGCCGAAGCTCGGCGCGTTCGAGGGCGACGAGAGCGGTCTGCGGGCCTGGCTGTTCACCATCGCCCGGCGACGGCTGGTCGATCACCGCCGTCGAACCGGGCGACGCCATTCGGCCCCCCACGATCCGGCGACGATCGCGCTGCTCGAGCGTTCGGTGTTCGGGGGGGGCGACGCCCGTCACGGCGATCCGGCCGACGTGGTGGTCGCCAACCTCTCGGCCCAGGAGTCGATCGAGCTGCTCACCCGCTGGCTCACCGACGACCAGGCCGAGGTCGTGATGCTGCGGGTGATCGCCGGGCTCGAGGTGGCCGAGGTGGCCGAGGTGATGGGGCGGCCATCGGGCTGGGTACGGGTCACCCAGCACCGGGCGCTCGAGCGCCTCGCCGACCGGTGGGCCCCTGAAACCGCCGGCGCCGCATCGAGAACCTCGTGACGCGGAGGAGCTCGTGACGCGGAGAACCTCGTGACGCGGAGATCGTTGTAACGCGATGGACGCTGGCGACGATGGAGGGCATGTGTTGCGCCCATTCCCGCCCGATGAAGACACCGTCAACCGTGTGTTGTCGGGCGCTATCCATCCCGACGACGCTCCGCCGGAGCTGGCCCTCGTGGCCGAGCTGGTGCGCAGTGCCGTGGGGCCGGCTGCCTTCGACGAGCTGCGCCACGAGCGCTCGATCGTCGACTCGGTCACCCAGGCCATCGCCCACGGCGTCGGTCAGGACTCGGGAGCGCTCGCCGGGGTCGGGGTCGTCGTTGGGGACGGTGGGGCCGAGGCCGCCGACCAGGTGCGACACGAGCCAGTGTTCCAGCCATCGTCACGGAGGATGTCCATGCTGAAATCGTTGATCGTCGGAAAGATCGCCATTGCGTCCACGGTCGGGGTCATCGCCCTGTCAACCGTCGCCGCCGCCGCAGGAACCCTGCCCGATCCGGTGCAGGGCGTGATGGCGAGCGCATTCTCGCACGTGGGCGTGTCGCTGCCCGATCCCGAGGACGGTGTCGAGCTCGTCGCCGACGGCGGCGAGGAGTCGCAGGAGTCCGAGGAGTCGACCTCGACCACCTCGGCGACGACGTCCACGTCGGTGACGGTGGCCATCACGGACACGACCGCCACGACGGCCACGACGGTGGCGACCACGACGACGGTGGCGACCACGTCGACCACGAAGCCGATGGAAGCGGGTGGCAGCGCCTCGACGCCCACGACCAAGGACGACGATCACGACGCTGGCGATGGCGACGGGCGCGCGCTCTCGCAGACCACGAGCGTGAGCGGTCCTCAATCGACCGGGCCTCAGACCCAGGGCGACTACGGCGGCTTCGCCCGTCGCAAGATCTGCACCGAGCTCCTGCGCAGCGACCTCAACCCCGAGAAGCGGGCCATCCTCGAGTCCGACCTCCTCATCGCAGCGGCCCGCGACGGCGAGACCCCCTTGGTCTTCTGCGCCGACCCGAGGGCTCAGGCCAGCCCGGCGAGCTCCACCGACGGCGACAAGCACGACGCCACCGAGTCCGAGGAGTCCGAGGAGTCCGACAAGCACGAGGACGAGGACAAGGACGGCGAGCACTCGAGCAGCTCCACCAGCTCGACCACGAAGCCGACCACGGCGACCGTCGTCACCACATGAGCCGAGTCACCACATGAGCTGAGCCGACGGCTCGAAACCGTTCCCTCCCTTGGGGGAGGTGGAGACGTCTCCGGGGCATCCGAACGACCATGGATGGTCGTTTCGATGCCCCGGATGCGCGCGGGGACACGGATCGGCGGGGCGGGCCCGCGGCCGAGCAGGTGGCCGAGCTGGCCGGTTCTGTCGCCGGCAACCGTCGGGCCACCGCGCACCGGTGGCGCGAGCAGGGGGCGATCTTCGCCGTCGAGCACCAGCAACGGTCGTTGTATCCCAGCTTCGAGTTCGACGTCGGCACCGGGCGCCCGAAGCCGGTCATCCGGTCGATCCTCGCCGAGCTCCCTCCCGCGCTCGTGGAAGCCGGCTGGCAGCTCGCGTTCTGGTTCACGACTCCGGCCGACATGCTCCACGGATGCCGGCCGGTCGATGTACTCGATGCCGACCCCGACGCCGTGATCGATGCCGCGGGCCGAGCACCGCGACTGGGACGATGCCGCCGGGTCGGGGGCGATCGAGCATCCCCACGTCTCGGGGTGAGCGGGGGTGGCGCCGGGCCGCTCCCCGAGCCGGGGTCGAGGAGCGAGCTGCGCGCCGGGGCGGTGCGCTCGACATGGCCTGCCGGGCACGAGATCACCCGAGCGCACAGTCATGCGTTCGGATCGGTGCAGCTCGATGCCCGCTCCGATGTCGACCACCGCTTCTCGCCGCTCCGGCTGGGAGCCGGTGCCAGTTCTGGTGCCCGGGCTGGTGCCCGGGGCTGGTGCCCGGGCTGGTGCCCGGGCTGACGGCCCGATCGTCCCCGTCCTCTACGGCGGTCAGGACGAGCAGGCGGCGGCGTCGGAGACGATCTTCCACACCGTCGACACGCCGACCGGAGCACGCCGGCCTCGCCAGGTCCTGCTCGCCACGTTCCTGTCGTGGCAGCGGACGCGCATCGCGCCCACGCGCGATCTCGTGCTCGTCGACCTCCGCGACGCCGGCCTCGCCGCTCTCGGTTTCGATCGGGCCCATGTCATCGACGGCGGGCGGCCGAGCCATCCCCAGACCCGGCGTTGGGCCGCAGGACTCCTGCGGGCCTGCCGTGAGACCGACGGCCTGGTGTGGAGCTCGCGCCAGGACCCTTCACGCCAGGCGGTGATGCTCGCCGGGCGAGTGCGGGGCCGGAGTGGGGGAGTTCGGCCGGCGAGCTGGTGGCGGTCGGGCCCGCCCAGCCCTTCGCGTTACCGGCCGGCCTCGAGCTGCTCGACTCCATCGCCGATTCGTTCGACATCGCCGTCCTGCGATCCTGAGCCTCTCACGCGGCTCGGCCCCCGGCTGCTTGCGGCCCCGGCGGCTCGTCCTCGGCTCCAACCTCACCCCAGCGCTCACCCCAGCGCGAGGGCGGTCACCCGCCGCTGCGCAACGAGTCCCACCACGACTCGTTGTCGTCTGACCCACGAGGAGTCGGCTCGAACCCGAGCGACAGATCGCCGCCCACGTCGCCCTCGTACAACGCCGAGCTGCCGCTGACGACAAGGCCCCCCGACGGCGAGCCCGGCTCGAGCGCCGGCGGCACCACCACGTTCACACGGAGCCGGTCGGGCGTGATCGTGGCCTGGCCGAGCACGTCGAGGTGATACGCCCCGGTGGGCAACGCCCCCTCCATATCGAGCGTGACGGTCACCGTCTGGCCCGGTGGTATCGAGAGGAAGCCGCTGGCCACGAGACGGTCGAGCTCGACCTCCTCGGTGATCTCCCACACTCCGGCCGTCCCGGTGACCGGATCGGTGATCGACGTCGCGACGACGGGGAGCTCGGTGTACACCGAGAGCCAGACGATGTTCGTGCCCCACGTGCTCGGGTCGCGCTCGAGCTCGCCGATGATGTACTCGGGCAGCCCGGTCGCCGGCGCCTGGTTGGTGAGCGCCACGGTGATGCGCCCGACGGCGTCGCCGGTGACGGGGTCGAACGTGAGCTCGTAGGCGATCGATCGGCTGAGGAACCAGTCGATCTTGTTGCCGGCGTCGTTGAAGCCGAACACCCCCAACGTGTCGCCGCTACGCGTAGGCACGGCGCCGTCGGCCCGGATGCGCCCGAACAACGCCGCCTCGTCGGGCTCGAACGTGGTCATCATGAGGTGCTTGGCCCGCACCGACTCCTTGAGGATGCGGAAGAAGTCCTCGGGGGCCACGTCGGTGACAAGCAGCTTCTGCCATACGCCGGCGAGCACCTGGCCCAGGAAGCCCTTGCGATCGGCCTGGTCGGCGAAGCGCACGTACTGGTCGAAGAGCAACACTGACTGCGCGTTGTCGGCGGTGATCGGCACGTCCCAGTCGGCCACGGTGACGGGCCCGGTGATGCGCAGGAGCTGTGACAGCCCGATGGGGTCGATGGCGATCACCCCGTCGATTGGATCGCCGCCGCTCTGGGGGTACAGGTTGGCGATCACCCCGGCCACGGTGGGGAAGTCGGGCGACGCCGTCACGTTCTGCCACAAGGTCTCGGGCGAGAACGTGCCGTAGCGGGCGAGGTAGTCCTCGGGCGCCTCCAGGGTGCGCTCCGGCCCGGCAACGGGGGCCGGTTCGGCGCCGCCGGGCGTCCCGGCGCTGCCTCCGCTCCCCACGGTCCCCACGGTCCCCACGGTTCCCGCGTTGAGCTCGGCGTTCGTGCCGGCGCGCACGAGCTGGAGGCGGCCGTCGTCGGCGTCGAGGATGGCGTAGCCGCCGATGATCCCCACGGTGGCACGCATCTCCGACGGCGTGACGAGCGCGATGAAGTAGCTGCGATGCTCGTAGGCGCCCAGGATCCCGGGGACGGCCTGCGCGGCCGAGACCGCGTCGCCGGCATCGACGCGCGCCTCGTCGAGGTCGTCGATGGCTTCGGCGAGCTCGTCGGCAAGCGGGGGCACGATCCACGGCGAGTCGAGACCGCGCAAGGCGACGAGGGCGTCCTCGATGCTCGCGGCCGCCGTGGCCAGTGGCTCCTCGACGGCGGTCAGGGCCGCGAGATCGACTCGTCCCGATCGCAGCGAGATCGACGAGGGGTCGACGGCCCGGGCCACGGCCGCCCCGTCGAGCGCCAGTCGCACGAGCTGACCGTTGACGGTCCGCACGGCGTCGAGGTTGGGTGCCACGACCGGGACCGCGCCCGCAGCGCGAGCCCACCAGGCGTCGAGGTACCGGGCGGCGTCGTCGAACGCCCGTCCGGCTTCCTCAAAGCGCTCGGCTGCGAGCTTCTCGTCGCCCGCCGAGACGGCGTCGACCGCAGCGTTGGCGGCGTCTCGCCCGTCCTCGAGCCCGGTTCGGGCCTTGAACGCGGCGTAGGCCGCCCCCGAGACCGCCAGGCCCAACCCCAGCGTGGCCGCCACCGCCGCCCAGACGACGCGGGCCCGCCACGGCCGGCCGATGGCAATGAGCCCCGAGCCGATCACGGGGAGGGCCACGAGCGTTGCGACAGCGGTCGAGGCGCCGGTGACGCGAGGCCAGGTGAGATGGGTGAGCGCCACGGCCAGACCGATGCCCACGATGGCCCGCACGACCGTGGCCTCGGCGGGCCGTCGAGCCAGCGCCAGGGCCACGCCGAGCGCGACACCGCTGCCGATGGAGCCGGCCCACGTGGGGTTGGCTCCGATCGCCACAACGGCCACGGTGAGCACGGCGGTGGTGACCAGTGCCCACCGGCGAGCGCCGGCGGCCAGCACGGCGAGGGCTGCCGGCGCGCCGGCCGTCCACAGCACGTCGACCACGATGCGCCCGGTGGGCTCACCCCTCGGCGCCAGCCCGGCGACGCCCCCGGCCAGCGCGACGATCCACAGGCTGCCCCGGGGAAGCTCCGGCAGGCGCTGGCCCTGGCGATGGGCCCCGAGCCTGCGGTAGGCGACGACGAAGGCGCCAGGAGCGGCGATGAGGCCGAGCAGTTCCAGAACGGTCCTCCGGGGCCGGGCGCCGGGCATCGCCGCCCATGACGCCTCCGAGTCTACGGACCGGCTCCCCGCTCGGGGTGGCGGCCGAGCTCACAACCGGGCAGTGCCGCAAAGGATGAGGCTGGGACCGAGCGGCCGATGTTCAACCGGCGAGACGGCGCCTCACTTCGGCGACAACGGCAGCGAGGCGCTCCGAAAGAGCTCGTGCATCGAGCGCGGCCATCTCGCTCCGCTGTTCGACCGCCTGCGTCAGGAGGTCCCGAACGAGCTGCGACACGGTTCGACCGTGCTCGGTGGCCATGGTGTCGAGGGCGATGGCCAACTCCCGGCTCAGTCGCACCGACAGATGGTGGTCGTGTGCTACGGGCGTCTCGGGGGTGTAGTCGATGTTCTGACCGGTCTGATCCTCGAGCCATTGAATGGCCATGGGCTTCGGCCTCATCGGTCTCCGGGTTGCGCTCGAGTGCGTGCGTGATGGTGATGGCGATGTCAACCGCGTAGGCGCGGTTCGGGTCCATGGAATCCGTGCCTCGGATGAGTGCACGCAGAGACTCAAAACACCCGCTCCAGATCAGCGCGGGACAGGACCACGCCGTCGTCCGGCAGCCACGCAAGCCCCTCAGCCATCGTGTTCCGATGTACTACGCACGGCAGCCAGCTTGTGCTTGGCTGCCGGCGCCGCCCAGACCGCGCTCGAGACGCCGCCGCTTCGGCTTCGGCGTCGGCTTCGGCGTCGAGGCGCTGCGGGGCTCGTCGAGAGGTCGAAGCCGCCCCGGCATTTCGGGCCCGAGCCGGATGTCGTAGCCGTCGGGGACATGGCCCGGCCTGCTGGAAGATCGGGCGGTAGCGTTGGAACGTGGGTGCGCACCGACAACTGGTCGAAGCGATGCGGGATCAGATCAACGATCTCGTCCGGCGTCATCGCGGACGCGCGGTGGCGCTCTTCGGCTCCGTCGCCAGAGGCGACGACACGCCCGAGAGCGATGTCGACTTCTTGGTGGAGTTCGACAGGGGCAGCTCGCTGTTCGATCTGATGGACCTGCAGGAGGCACTTCAGGAGCTGCTCGGGGTGCCCGTCGACCGTGTCTCCGCCGGCGGTCTCAAGGAGCGCGACGACCACATCCGTCGAGAAGCAGTACCGATGTGAGCCGCTCCGAAGAGCTGCGCATCGCCGACATCCTCGAAGCGGCCGAGCAGCTCTCGTCGCTGGTCGCTGACGGGCCTGCGAGCACGCCTACAAGGGGCTGCCGCCAGACCTGAACCTGGTTTCGAACGCGCTTTACTTCGCCCGTCCTGGTGGCCCCGGTGGCTCAGGTGACTCCGGTGCGATCCCGGGGAGGTACTGGGCGGCTTGGATGGCGAAGAGGCGGGCGTAGGTGCCGGCTTCGGCGATGAGGGACTCGTGTGAGCCCGATTCGGTGACGCGGCCGTCTTCCATCACGTAGATGCGGTCGGCGGTGGTGACCGTCGAGAAGCGGTGCGAGATCACCACCACGGCCCGTCCCGTTGCCAGCTCCCGCAGACGGGCGAAGAGCGCGGCCTCGGCCTCGGCGTCGAGGGCGCTGCTGGGCTCGTCGAAGATGAGCAGCTCGGCGTCGCGGAAGAACGCCCGGGCGATGGCCACCCGTTGCCACTGGCCGATCGAGAGGTCGGAGCCGCCCCAGTACTCGGGCCCCAGGAGCGTGTCGTAGCCGTCGGGGAGGTGGGCGAGCGCCGTGTCGGCTCCGGCTCGTTGTGCCGCGGCGACGATGGCGTCGCGGTCGTCGAGACGGGCGACGCGCCCGAGCCCGATGTTGTCTGCGGCGCTGAAGAGGTACTGCTCGAAGTCCTGGAAGATCACCGCGACCCGGTCGCGCAGCCCGGCGTTGTCGAGGCTGGACACGTCGATCCCGTTCCAGGTGACGCTGCCGCGCTCGGCCTCGAAGAGCTGCGCCAGCACCTTGGCCAGCGTGGTCTTGCCCGATCCGTTGGGCCC
>JANLSK010000013.1:0-6130 GCA_031362415.1 Actinomycetes bacterium
GCACCATGCTCATCACGGGGGCGTTGAGGCGGGCAGAGCCCATCGAGCCGAAGAACCGGGCGTCACCGAAGGCGAAGATCCCCCCGTCGGAGCCGACCATGTAATAGCCGCGTCCCGATGGGGTGGCCACCGATCCGAGGATCTCGCCGTTCAGGCGGGTCTGGCTCAGGTCGCCGAGGCGCAGGGCATCGCCGAACGCAAACGCCCGTCCCAGATTGGTGAAGATCCAGTAGCCGTTGCCCGATGGCGTACGAGAAATGCTCGACGCGTACTCCTCGTCGGCGAAGGAAACGTCGAGGATGTCGCCGAACCATGGGGCGTCCCCGAAGTCGTAGACCGAGCCGAAGTCGTCGAGGATCCAGTACCCCCGACCCGTCGGCGTCGGCTCGATGTCGATGGCCAACGCCTCACCGAGCTGACCCATCGCGGAGCCGTAGAACTGCGCCCCCGGCCCGAAGCCGTACACCGACCCCAGCGCATCGAGCATCCAGTAGCCGGTGCCCGTGGCCCGCGAGACGCCCGGCCCGGGGTTCCCGGGAGGGTTGAGCGGTGGAACGTTGGTCACCGGAACGGTGACGACGTGGTCGGCCCCGTCGGGCTCGAAGTCGGGCTCCTCGACCCCGTTCATGAACAGCACCGAAGCCCACGAGAACGAGGACGGACTCCCGATGGCGCTGTGCGGGAACCGGAGCTCGATCCTGCGGGAGCCGTTGGTACGAGCGATCTGGACCACACCCGACTCGGTCCAGCTGAAGGGGTCACAGCTCGGTGTGCGCAGCGCGACCGCCGACAGCGTCCCGCCAGCCGGGTCGTAGCCGCTGGCGATGACCGCGTCGTACCCGCCACACCCGGTGAACACCGAGCGATCGGCGTCGATGAGGAGATCGAGCTCGTCGAGCTGCGAATCGTCGAACTCGAGATACGTCGTGAGGCCGAACGTCCCTTGCTGGCTCCCGCAGTCGAAGTGCATCGACGTGTCGGAGATGTCGGGATGCCCGCCCACCGCGGGATCGACGAACGACTGCGAGAAGCACGGCCCACTCGTCGACGGAGGCGCTGGGGGCGGTGCCGTCGAGGGCGGCGGGGACGGAGGCGGTGTCGTCGTGGTCGTGACGGGCACCGTCGTGGTGGTCGTCGCCGGGGTCGGTACGCCCGTACCCGCCGAGAAGCGAGCCACGAAGGCACGATCGACAGCCGGTGCCCCGGCGGTGGTGGTCCCACCGGCAAGGATCGTTCCGTCGGATGCCCGGGCCAGGCTGAAGACGAGGTCGTGACCGCCAACTGGCTCGATCACGACGCCCCCACCGCCGAAGGATGCATCGAGGTGCCCGGTCGAGGTCAGTCGAGCGAGCTGCATCCGGGCGCCGACCCCATTGACGCCACCCTCGCCGCCGGCAACCACAATACGGTTGTCGGTTTGCACGACGAGCGCAACGACACCGTTGGAGCCATTGGCGAGTACGACGGACGAACCCCCGTTAAACGACGTGTCGATGGCCCCTGACGGGGCGAACCGTCGGATGTTCGGCCCGCCAGAGCTCGCACCGACCGCGACGACGAGTCGACCGGCTGCGTCGATCGCACTCGCTCCCCTGCCCGTCCCGAGGTCGGCAACCAACAGCTCGGCGCCGCCATTCCATGTGGTGTCAACGGACCCCGGCGACAGGAATCGGCGGATCTCGAAGGTACCTTCGACGTTCTTCTGCATCATGACGGAGATCCGGCCGGATGCATCAATGGCGAGATCGACGGTCACACGGGTCGTGTCGACGGTGCCCTGCAGGTACTCGACGCGGCCGTCGCCGCCGAAGGCGGAATCGAGACCACCTGCCGGTGTGAGCTTCACGAGCATGTGACCACTCGTCGTGAAGCCGTTTGCATCACCGGCGACGATCACCGAGCCGTTGGGCATGACGGCCATCGTCTCGCACCAGTCGTTCCCGTAGATGTTGAACGGCGAGAGCCCGTCGCTGGAGAACGTGGTGTCGAGCGCTCCCGTCGGCAACAGCCGGGCGACGACGCAGTCGGGGCCTTCCATGCCGGGACGCATCCCGAGCACGACGATCCGGCCGTCGGGGAGCACCTCCACTCCCCGCGGCGTCGAGAGCCCTGCGATGCCCTTGATGGGAGCACCGGAGAAGGTGGGATCGACCACCCCCGCCGAGGTCAGCCGTTGCATTCCGATGTACTGGCCGGCCGAGTCGCCATCGCCCGAAACCTGGGCAGCGACGACGACACGGCCGTCGGGCGCAAGTGCCGCCAGGGCGAACCCGACATCGACGGGCGCCGAGTTCGGGGCCGGGAAGGCGATGGTAGTCACACCACCGGTGCCGAAGGTGGGGTCGAGGTCGCCGTCGGCGGCGCTGGCTGGGCTCAGGGTTCCGATGCCGCCGGTGATGGCCAACGCGGAGCACAGGGAGACGGCGGCGAGGAGGGCGGCACGAACTCGAAGCCGGCGTTGCTCCATGGCGCTCCTCGGATCGAGTCCGAATGGGACGCTTGTGTAACCCGACGCTGGCGGGGAAGTCACGCGAGCTTGAGAGGCCGATGAGCGGTCAGGGGCGATACGTCACTTGGGGGCCATGCGAATTGCGCCGTCGAGGCGAATTGTCTCGCCGTTCAGGTAGGGGTTGGCCACGATGTGGGCGACGAGATCGGCGTACTCCGACGCCAGACCGAGACGCTGCGGGAAGGGGACATCGGCGGCCAGGGCCTCGCGAGCGCCAGGCGGGAGGGTGTCGAACAGCGGCGTGTCGAAGGTGCCGGGGGCGATCGTCATGATCCGGATGCCCGTCCGGGCCAGCTCCCGGGCGATGGGCAGGGTCATGCCCACGATGCCGCCCTTGGACGCCGAGTACGCCGGCTGGCCGATCTGCCCGTCGAACGCGGCCACCGAGGCCGTGTTCACGATCACGCCGCGTTCACCGTCGGCCAGCTGCTCGGCGTCGGCGATGGCCGCCGCTCCCAATCGGCACACGTTGAACGTGCCGATCAGGTTGATCTCGATGACCCGACGGAACAGGGCCAGCGGCATCGGGCCGTCCTTGCCCAGCATCTTGGCGGCGATGCCGATCCCGGCGCAGTTGACGACGATCCGAACCGGGCCGAGCTCGCGGGCCAACGCCACGGCGGTCAGCACGTCGTCCTCGCTGGTGACATCGGCTTCGGCGAACGCCACCGAGGACGCTCCGAGCTCAGCAGCCAGCGCGGGGCCTCTGGTCGTATCGCGGTCGATGACGACCACGCGGGCCCCGTCGGCGACGAGGCGCCGTACGGTGGCCTCGCCCAGCCCCGATGCTCCCCCGGTGACCAGGGCGACTGCGCCAGCTACGTCCATCGTGTTCGTTCTCCCCGATCCCGGCGCCCGACGCCGGCCGCCGGGCATCGTAGGCGCCGTCCCGCCCGCAGCCGTACCCATGGCCTACCGTCGCCTCGATGCGCCTCCTGGGGATCGACGGGTGCCGTGGCGGCTGGCTCATCGCCACGGCCACTGCCGCCTCCACGGGCGTCGCCTCCGGCGCGGCTGCGAGCGAGCGGACGCGGACGCGGACCCCGAGCTTCGGCGTCACGGTGACCGTGACCGGCCTCGAGGTCGTCGGCCGACTTCGTGACGGGCTGACCTTCGGCACCGAGCCTCGTTGCGAGACCGACGAGACGGACTGCCGTGCCGGCGACGGGGCGTGGTTGGCGGCGATCGACATGCCGATCGGACTCCTCGACACGGCGACGCCCGGGGGTCGCGACTGCGACCGCGCCGCTCGCAGACTCCTGGGCCCGAGACGCTCGTCGGTCTTCTCCCCGCCGATCCGGCGGGCGCTCACCGCTGCGAACTACGCCGAGGCCAAGGTGCGCAACGGCGGGATGACGATCCAGACCTGGAACATCGTGGCCCGCATCGCCGAGCTCGACCGACTCGTCACCCCTGATCACCCGGTGCACGAGGCGCATCCCGAGCTGGCGTTCCTACACCTCTCGGGCGGTGTGCCACTGGCTCCGAAGCGCACGGCTCTCGGGCGCGCCGAGCGCACAGCCCTGCTGGCCGAGCACCTCCCGGGCGCCGAACCCCACCTCTCCGGGCCTCGACCCCGGGGTGTCGCCCCCGACGACGTGTGCGACGCGCTCGTGCTGTGCCTGACCGCTGCCCGAATCGCCGCGGCGACAGCGCTGTGCGTCCCCGAAGGGCCGGTCCCCACCGATGCCCGGGGACTGCCGATGCTCGTGTGGTGGTGAACGGCCGGGGAAGGCGCCCGACCCGCTCGGGCCCGCACCCGCGACGGCCGGCGCTCGACCGCCGACGGTCAGGGGACCCACGGCGGGTGTTGTACCTTGGGCGCCGCCCGAGATCGACCAGGGAGACCACAACCGATGGAACGACTCAACATCTCGTCGCACACGCCATGGGAGCTCGTCGTCGGCTACAGCCGGGCCGTGCGGGTCGACAATCGGGTCTGGGTGGCCGGTACCGCGCCGGCCTGGCCCGACGGTCGTGTCGACCCCGACCCTGCGGTCCAGGCTCGACGCTGCTTCGAGATCATCGACGTCGCTCTGGCCCAGGCCGGAGGTTCGCTGGCCGACGTGGTGCGTACCCGGATCTTCCTCACCGACGCCGCCGACTTCGACGCCGTCTCCAAGGTCCACGGCGAGCTCTTCTCGACGATCAGACCAGCCAACACCACCGTGGTCGTCGCCGCGCTGCTCGCTCCCGAGTGGAAGGTGGAGATCGAGGTCGACGCCGTGCTCGGCGAGCGGGTCCGCGAGCCCAACTGGTGACCAGCCCGTCCCGCTGAAGCCACTGCCGGCGGCTCCTCGGGCCCCGGCGGCTATTCGGCTTCGGGTGTGGCGGCGTCGGCACCGTCGATCTCGATGGCGACGAGCGCCACCCTCAGGCCGTCCATCGTGACGACCCGGAGCCGCCACCGGGCTGCGGAGCCCGCGGCTCGCGCCACCTCCACGGTGTCGCCGGCCACCGGAATGCGCCCCAGCCGCGTCAGCACGTACCCGCCGAGCGTGTCGTAGTCGCCCTCGGGAAGCTCGAGGCCGCAGTCGGCCAGGAGCTGGTCGGGACGGACCGAGCCCGCAGCCCGGTACCGTCCTCCGGCAACCCGCCACACATGACGCTCACGACGATCGTGCTCGTCGCGGATCTCGCCGACGAGCTCCTCCAGCACGTCCTCGAGCGACGCCACGCCGGCCGTCCCCCCGTGCTCGTCAACGACGAGCGCGAAGTGCAGACGGCGTCGGCGCATGTCGAGGAGGAGGTCGGAAAGTCGACGGGTTTCCGGCACGAACAGCATGTGCCGCACCAGTTCCCGGTCGAGCGGCGCGTCGAGGCCGTCCTGGTCGAGGTCGAGCAGGTCCTTGGCGTGCACGAAACCCACGACATGGTCGACGTCGCCCTCGAAGACCGGGATCCGCGATCGTCCCGACCGGGCGACGGTGGCGGCGATCTCGCCGGCCGTCGACGCGATCGACATGGCCACCACATCGGGACGGGGGATCATGACCGCGGCCGCGTCGAGCTGGCCGAAGCCCAACGCCCCCGTCAAGAGCCGGTGCTCGAACTCCTCGATCACGCCTTCCCGGGCCGACTCGGCGACCATCGCCGCGATGTCGTCGACCGACGCTGCGGCCGCCAGATCGCCCCGGGGTGTGACGCCGAACATGCGGACGCCGAGGTTCCCGATCTTCTCCAACGTCCAGATGACGGGTTGGAAGCCGGCGGTGAAGCCGCGGAGCGGGATGGCCGTGGCGAGGAGTGTCGCCGAGGGAAACGTGAGCGCCAGGTTCTTGGGCACCATCTCGGCGAAGGTCGTGTGCACGAACGTGACAAGCATCAGCGTGGTCACGAACGAGGCCGTGGTGACCACCCCGTGGGGCAGGCCGCCGATGCTGTCGAAGAGCCGCTCGAAAAGCACCTCCACCGTGGGCTCGGCCACGAATCCGAGCAGCAGCGACACCACTGTGATACCGAGCTGGGTCGCCGCCAGCATCACCGAGAGGTGGTCGATGCAGTACAACCCCGCCCGGGCCCGCGCCCCGAGGCGGCCGGCACCCCCGGTCCGTTCCTCGAACTCGGTTCGTCGAGTGGCGATCAGCCCGAACTCGGCGGCGACGAAGAAGGCGTTCAACA
>JANLSK010000058.1:0-1589 GCA_031362415.1 Actinomycetes bacterium
GAGATGGCGTTGGCAACCGGGGCGTCGATCGTCGTCGACATGCTCCACCACACCCGGGTGGGTGCCGGGGTCGCCGACCTCGAGGCAGTCGTGGCCTCGGGCCGGCTCGGATGGGTCCAGCTCTGCGACGCCGCAGCGAGCGCGCCAACGGCCGGTGTCGTCTCGGCTTCCCCAGCCCAGCCGGCCTCTCCGCCTTCCGGGGCCGGGGCCTTCGAGACCGGTCTCGACGCGCTCATCGCCGAGGCTCGCCACGGGCGACTCCTTCCGGGCCAGGGTGCGCTGCCGATCCGCGAGATGCTCGCCGCCGTTCCCGCGGAAACGGCGCTCAGCGTCGAGGTGCAGTCGGATCTGCTCGCCCGCTCCTTGGGGCCGAGGGAACGAGCCGTGGCCCTGTACCGAGCCGCCACCTCGATGCTGACATGAGCGCGGCGCGGCCGCTCACCCTTGGGGCGCACGCCGTTCGACCCAGTTCCACGTAACGCCATCGAAGCCCTCGACGCCCAAGGCTTCCACCCGGCGCTGCGCGATGAGCCAGCGGCCGTCGGTCTGACGGCGCAACCGGTCGAGGTAGCGGAGACGCAATGCCGCCTGACGGCCGTCGGGCCACTCGTGCCATGCGGTCACGTAGGTGACGGCCTCGGCGCTCTCGCCGGTGATGATCACCCGGCTCTGTCCCAACTGGTGGCTGGTACGACGGAACTCGGCCTGGGCATCGCCGATGCGTTGGCGCACCGCTTCGCGGCCGACGACCGTGCCGCCGCGGCCGGCGCCGTAGTCGGTGACGACATCCTCGGTGAACACGGCGGCCATCGCGGAAATGTCGTACTCGTCGAGTCGTTCGCAATACAGGGCGAGAACATCGGCGATGTGCTGACGGTCGACGAGCTCATTGATCTCGAATGTCGACATGCCTGAGCTCCAATGGTGGAAGGGGTTTCCGGGTTCGACGCACGTCTCCGAGGAAGCGCATCGGGCCGGGCCCGCACGAGGTCGTCAGCTGCCCGCAGGCACGTGTGGAGCGCTACGACGCGTGGCGGCGTCGCTCAGCCGCACATGCCGAGGTCTTGGACGAACACGGCGGCGTTGGCGAACGTACCCGGTTGGGGAGCGCCGGCGACCACGGCGACACCGAGCTCGAGGAACCGGGAGTCGAGCAGGTTTGCCCGGTGGGGAGGGCTGTTCAGCCAGCCGTTCACTGCCGCTCTCGCCGTCGGGACGGGTTGGCCCCACGCCCAGTAGAGGTTCTCGCCGATGACCCGGGCTCGCTGTCCGGGGCAATAGCCGGTGGCGAGAACCCGATCTCGGGGCGTGCTTCCCTGCGGCGACGTGTGCCAGTCGGCCCCGGGGAGCCACCACTGCTGGGCCACCGCGTCACGGCCGTGCGAGCCGGCTGCGTTCGACAGCAGCGAGTTGAGCACGAGCGCTCCGGCACCGTTCGCAGCCCGGGCCTCGTTGGTGAGGCACAGGATCGCCGCTGCGGCTTGGGTGGCACTCAGGGCAGCCGCCGGACGGTCGGCGTACGAAGCGATCACGCTGCGGCAGTCTGGTGCTGGTGCTGGTGCTGGTGCTGGTGCTGGTGCTGGTTGCGT
>JANLSK010000135.1:0-23822 GCA_031362415.1 Actinomycetes bacterium
GTTTTTCCCCCTCACCCCCCAAACGGCCTGGGGGGGGGGCCGACGCCGCCCCCCCACGCTGACAGTTGGAAGGCTCGCGTGATAGCAAGGTGGTACAGGAGGTCGGCATGAGCACGACAGCAGTCCCGACGGGCATCTACGAGCCCGACAACTACATCGCTGCGCCACCTCACGAGCTGTTCGAGCGCCTGCGGCGTGAGCAGCCCGTCTTCTGGCAGGACATGCCCGACGAGCCCGGGTACTGGGCGGTGCTCAAGCACGCCGACGTGGTGCACGTGGCCAAGCACTCCGAGATCTACTCGGCCAACGAGGCCGGAGTGGTGCTCGAGAACCTCGACCCCGAGCGGCTCGAGGGCATGCGCAACATGCTCCTGGCCATGGATCCGCCCCGCCACACGGGGTTCCGGCGCCCGCTCGCTCCGAGCTTCAAGGTGCGTGTGATCGGCCAGATGGAGGGCCGCATCCGCACGATCTGTCGCGAGATCTTCGCTCGGGCGGCCGAGAAGGGCGATGTCGAGTTCGTGCACGACGTCACGTCGAGCTTGCCGTCCCAGGTGATCGGCGAGCTCATGGGCCTGCCTACGGAGGACTGGGCGGCGATCCACCGCATGGCCGAGCTGAACACGTCGAGCCAGGACGCCGACATCAACCCCGAGGGCGACAGCTACACGAGCGGCGACGGCTCGATGCAGATGGCCATGTACGGCATGGCGTTCGCGGCTCGTCGGCGCTCGGAGCCTCCCCGCGAAGACCTCTCGACGCTGCTGCTCGACGGCGAGTTCAACGGCCGGCAGATGACCGACCTCGAGTTCGGCTCGTTCTTCGTGCAGCTCGTCACCGCAGGCAACGACACCACCAAGACCATGCTCGCCGGCGGTCTGCTGGCGCTGCTGCAGCATCCCGAGCAGATGGCCGAGCTGCGGGCCGACCGGACGCTCATCGACGGCGCGGTCGAGGAGATCCTGCGCTGGGCCAACCCGCTGCACTACTTCCGCCGCACGGCCCTCGTCGACACCGAGCTGCGCGGCGTGGCCATCAAGGCCGGCGACAAGGTGGCCATGTATTACACCTCGGCCAACCGCGACGAAGAGGTCTTCTCCGACCCGCACCGCTTCGACATCCACCGCGATCCGAATCCTCACCTGTCGTTCGGGATCGCCACGCACTTCTGTCTCGGCGTGCATCTGGCCCGCCTCGAGGGACGGATCTTCTTCGAAGAGCTTCTCGCGACCTTCCCGACGATCGAGCTGACCGGCGAGCCCATGCGGATCCGGTCGAACCTCAACAACGCCTTGAAGGTCCTGCCCGTCCGCCTGGCTCGCTGACCCGTTACCGCCCCCCCGGCTCTGAGGAGAACTGCCATGACCATGATCGAGTCGGCCCCGTCGGCCATCCATCGAGGCGCCGACGAGATGCCCTTCGTCGACATCGGCGGCGCCAACATGCTCAAGGTGCTGCAGGTGAAAGAGGGCGAGGGCCTCTGGATCGTCGAGAACGTCTTCCAGGCCGGCTTCGCCGTCCAGACCCACCGCCACACCGGCCCGGTGTGGGGTTACACGACCTCCGGAGCCTGGAAGTACAAGGAGTCCGAGTATGTGAACCGGGCCGGATCGTTCCTCTACGAGCCGGCTGGATCCATCCACACGCTCACCTGCATCGAGGACGACACAAAGGTGTGGTTCCACATGTACGGCGTGAACCTCAACCTCGACGCTGACGGCAACGTCGACTCGATCACCGACGGAACTTCATCGCTCGCGGCCTACTACGCCCTGTGCGAGGCCCAGGGCCTACCCCGCCCCAACGTCCTCGTCGACTGAGTCACCTCCAACTGTCAGCGTGACGGGCCGGATACGGCCCACCACGCTGACAGTTGTCGTGCTGTTCTCATGCACCGGTGACCTCGATGAGCGCGTCGGCGGGGAGACGGGCGATGACGGGTCGGCCGGGGGACCACAGGGGAGCCGCGGAACCGGCGGCGACCGTTGCGGCCAGTCGGGTTCCGTCGGCCGTCAGCAGGCTGAGCTCGATCGTCGCCCCGCCGTAGCGCACGGCATCGAGGACGGCGCTGAGGCAGCCGGGTGCGCTGGCAGCCTCCGTGGCCGTCTCGGCCAGCGAGATGTCGACGTGCTCGGGTCGGATCACCCAGATGGACGTGCGTCCTCCCATGAGCGGGCCGCGGGCGTTCTCGGCGAGAACGGGGAGCGAGCCCCAGCGCCCTTCGAGGACGCCGTTTCGTAGCGTGCCTTCGAGGGCGGTCTCGATGCCGAGCATTCGGGCAACCGCCCGGGTTGGAGGCCGTTGGTAGAGCAGCTCGGGGCGATCGGCGGCGACGATCCTCCCGCCATCGAGTACCAGGAGTTGCTCGGCCAGGGCCAGGGCCTCGTCGACGTCGTGGGTCACCAGCACCATGGTCGTGCCCAGTCGCTGGTGCAGCTCCATGAGCGCCCGCTGGAGCGCTCGGCGTACGGGAGGGTCGAGGCTGGCCAGGGGCTCGTCGAGCAGCATCACCTCGGGCTCGACGGCCAGGGCCCGAGCCAGAGCCACGCGCTGCTCCTCGCCGCCGGAGAGCCCGGCCGGGGAACGATCGCCGAAACCCTCGAGGTCGACGAGTGCAAGCAGCTCCTCGACTCGTCGGCGCTGCTTCGGCGCGGCCCAGCCTCGCACGCGCAGCCCGAAGGCGACGTTCTCGGCGACCGAGAGGAACGGGAACAGCTGGGCGCTCTGCATCAGCAGCGTGGTGGGACGCCGGTGCGGCGGCACCCGATCCATCGACCGGCCGCCGATCGCGACCGTCCCGGCGTCGGGCTCGATCAGGCCGGCGACGCAACCCAGGAGCGTCGACTTCCCGCTGCCCGACGGGCCGAGCAAGCACGTGAACGACCCGGCGACCACGTTGAAGGTGACATCGTCGAGGACGGGCCGGCTCTCCCGCCGTCCGTAGCGTTTCACGAGCCCGACCACCTCGACCCCGCCGACAGCGCGCTCCCTGCCGTGGCTGCCGTGGTGGCTGTCTCGGCCGTCCCTCGGGGCCTGCTCGCCGATGTCGTTCATGCCGGCTCCGCCAACTCCCGTGCGACTGTCCGACCGGCGATCGTCAACACCAGCACGGGCGGGAGGGCCGCGATGACCGCGAGGACGCCGATGCTCGTGGGGTTGCCCCCGGCCACGGCACTGAACACCAGCACGGTGATCGTGATCACCTGTCCGCCACCGACCAGCAGCGTCACGAGATACTGGCTCCACGACACGAGGAACGTGAACAGCGCAGCCACCGCCAGCCCCGGGCCCACGAGCCGCAGGGTCACCATCCGAAACGCCTGCCACGGCGTCGCGCCGAGCACGGCCGCCTGCTCGCGCGACCGGTCGTCGTGGCGGACGAAGACGGCGCTCAGCACGGCCACGGTGTAGGGGAGCGTCGGTACGAGGTGGGCGAGCACGACGCCCGGCCGGCCTCCCGCCAGGTCGAGCTGCAAGAGCGCGACGTCGAGGCCGATCGCCAGGCCCACCGCAGGCACGATCGTGGGAACGAACAGCACCAGCAATACCAGGCCCCGCCAGGCGAACGTGGGACGCGAGAGCACCCGGGCTGCCGGCCAGGCCACGGCGCAGCTCACGATGGTGCACGCGCCACTCACCACGAGCCCGGTCCGCAGCGCAGCCAGGGTCGCCGAGTCGAAGCCGATCTGGCGTACCCCGGATGTCGTGAGCGTGTCGGGCCAGGCATCGGGATAGAACCAGCGAGTCGAGAACGCCTGCAACACCAAGGTGACGAGCGGCGCGACGAGAACGATGAGCGTCGCCGTCCGCCACGCCAGCCGTCCGGTCATCGGTCCGGCCCCCTCCGGTACCAACGGCGGGTGGCCGTGAACACCACGACCCCGACCACCACGACCACGAGCCCGAGCACGACGCTGATCGCCTGAGCGTCGGCCCGGACGGCGAGATCGGGATCGCGGTAGCGGTCGAGGGCGACGACGGCGAGTGTTCGGGGATCGGTGACGCCCAGCACGCGGGCCGGCTCGAACGCCCCCAGCGCGAACGCGAACGCCACCAGGGCCGCGGGAACCAGGGCGGGCGCGACCGCCGGGAGAAAGATCCGCCGCAGCGCCTGGAAGGGCGCGGCGCCCAGGGTGGCGGCCGTGCGTACCAGGGGGGCGACTCGCCGTCCCGACAGCGGGGCCACGGCCAGCACCAGGAAGGGCAGCTCCTTGGTGACGACATGCAGGACGATCCCGATCCCGAAGCGGTCGCGAACCAGCACGGGGAACTCGGCTGGACGGTCGAACAGGCCGAGCGCAGCCCCGAGGCGTGACGCCCAACCGCTCTGCGAGAAGGTGGCCAGCAGAGCGACCGTCCACACGACGTGGGGGATGGTCAGGTTCAGCTGCATGAGCCACAGGTCGACGCGGCGGGCCCGTCCCGGGTGACGGGTCCAGTGCCAGAGGACGGCCACGGCACCGACCACCGACAGGGTGGTTGCCGCGCCGGCGACCCAGAGGGTGAAGGCGAACGAGCGCCAGAACCCGTTGGCACCGAAGAGCCGTCGATAGGCGTCGAGCGAGAACCCACTGCCGAAACCCGCTCCCGCACCGGCGCCGGTCTCGTCGCCCGCTCCGAGGCCCAGCCCCAGGCCCACGCCCAGGCTCTGGCGGACGACGATCGTCAGCGCGTACCCGGTGAGCCCGCCCACCACGATCAGCGCCGGGCCCAGCCGGGCGACACGTCCCCATGGCCGGTCGACGTCGAAACGAGCGCTCACGGGCGACGTGGGCGACGCGCGCGACGGCAAGGCCATGCGCCAGGGCTCGGGCTGGCGCTGCGCTTCGTGGTCACAGGCCCCCCGCGACGTTGTCGCGCCAACCCTGCTCGACGAGGTCCTGATACTCGGCGGCGGCATCGCCCACGAGCGCCCGGGCCAGATGGGCGGCCGGCGCAGCGGCGTCGCCCAGCGATGCGGCTGCGGTGGCGAGCGCTTGGCGTTGGACCGGATCGCTCACTCGGTCGACGTCGATGGCGAACCCGAGGCCGAAGCCGTTCTCGGGCACGATCTGCTCGGCTTGGAGCGCCGGATCGAGGAGCAGGTTGGCCAACACGAGCGCGGCGGGGGCGTTGGTAGCATTGGCCGGGATGGCCACGTAGTTGAAATCGCCGATGGAGTTGGCGTCGAAGACGAAGGCCTGGGCCGTCTCAGGAACGAGACCCTCGGCGATCAGCGCCCCCGGCCCCACGGCCGCCTGGGTGATCGTGAAGTCGACCTCCTCGTTGGCGAACAGGGCGTGGAGCTCGTTCTCGGTGCTGGGGTAGGTCTCGCCGCTGCGCCACAGGCACGGCGCCAGCTCGTTGAGATACGCCCACAGCGCCGGCGCCCAGGTGTCCCACGTTTCCTGGTCGAACACCTTCCACAGCGCGGGATCGCCCGACAGCTCGTACAGCGCTCCCTTCACGAACCGGGTGCCCTGGAACGCCCCGGGCCCGGGCGCGATGTAGGTGAACCGACCGCGATGCGCACAGGCCCAGTCCTTCAGGGCGGCATACGAGCGGGGAAGCTCGTCAGCACTCATGCGGGCCGTGTCGTACACCAGCTGGAACTGCGCCGACGACCACGGGCTCTCCGTCTCGTCGACGGGTACGCCGAAGTCGAGGTTCACGGCCGGGTTCTCCCAATCGACCAAGGCGGCGTTGGGAATCGACTGCGCCCACGCCGGCAGCAAGAGACCCGCCTCCTTGAGCGTGCTGAAGTTCTCGCCGTTGATCCAGATGAGATCGACCGAGCCCTCGACGGTGCCGGCTTCGCGCTCGGCCAGCACCTGGTTGACCGCGTCGACCGTGTCGGCCACGGGAACCCGGTTGAGGGTGATCCCGTACCGGTCGCGCAACACGGGCCCGTAGGTCTCGTCGACGAAGGTGTTGATGCTCTCGGAGCCGCCCCACAGGTACCAGTTGACCGTCTGGCCTCGCGCCGCCTCGACGACGGCGTTCCAATCGGACGGGTCGAGTGTCGCTCCCAGCGAACGGGCGGAGTCGCCGGCGTTGGTGGTGTCGTCGTCGCCGCATGCCCCGAGTGCCACGGTCGCGAGGAGCGACGCCACGATCGACGCCACGATGGCAGCCAGCCTGTGGCGCAAGGGAACACGTTTCACCGATTCCTCCTGAGAGTGTGGAGCATCCGGGCGCGGCCCCAGGCGGCGCCCTCCCGGGGCAAGCGGGGGAGCGTGATGCGGGCGAACTCGTCGGCAACCTTGCCCCATGCCGCAGCGAAGGTGGGATAGGGGTGCACGAGCCGGTACAGGCGGTGCAACGAGACGCGGTGGTGCACGGCCAGGGTCATGACGCCGATCGACTCCGAGGCGTGGGGGCCGACGATCGTCGCCCGCAGCACCCGCCCGGTGAGACGTTCGGCGTCGACGACGACGATTCCGTGGAGCACCTCGTCGGTGTGGGCCCGGTCGAGCGTCGCCAGGTCGATCTCGATGCGACAGCGGGCCGCTGGTGGCCACCGCCGCTCGATGTCGGAGATCACCAACCCCACCGAGGCCAGCTCGGGATCGGAGAAGACCGCCGTGGGCACCACGATCGGCCGATCGCGGACGGGCAGGTACGGGAAGGCGATCGCCTGGACCACGCGGCGTCCGTACGCGTTGGCGCCGTGCGTGGTGTGCGAGATGGTGGTGACGTCACCGACGGCCCACAGCCCGTCGACCCCGGTGCGGCCGCGATGGTCGGTGACGATCCCCGCGTGGGTGACCTCGACGCCGAGCTGCTTCAGCTCGAGACCCTCGACACGGGGCGCACGCCCGACGGCGATGAGCACCCGATCGACGCCGTCGACCGTCGACCCGTCGGCCAGTGTCAGCTCGTTCGACCGGGCGTCGAAGCACATGGGGACGGTGCCGGTGCGCACCGCGATGCCCTGGTGTCGGAGCGCGCTCAGGAGCACCGCGGCCGCCGCGGGGTCCTCTCCGGTGAGCACGCCGGGACCCCTCGTGACGATCGTGACCCGCGAACCCAAGCGGCGTATGGCGCAGGCCATCTCGACGCCGATGGCCCCACCGCCGATCACCACGAGGTTGCCGGGCATCGCGGTTTGTTCGAACAGCGTCTCGTTGGTGAGCATGATCTCGCCGGGCAGCCCGTCGATCGGCAGTGGCCGCGGGCGGGCCCCGGTGGCGATCACCACGTGGCGGCCCGTGATGGTTCGTGACGAGCCGTCGCGGTCGACGACCTCCACGCGTCCGCCAGCGAGCACCGTCGCTCGTCCCTCGACGAGCTCGACGCCGGGGGTGGCCGGGACGTCGTGGCTCTCGCGCTCGGCCAGCTCATCTCGCCGCCGTCGGGTCTGCGCAAGCGCAGCCGCCCCATCGGCGGAGCCTGAACCGTTCGTCGCCTCGTGGATCAGGGCTTTGGAGGGGATGCACCCGGTGTTCGTGCAGTCGCCCCCGATGGCGCCGGACTCGACCAGGGCGACACGCCGGCCCAGCCCGGCCAGGCCGATCGCGACGGTGAGCCCGGCGGAACCAGCCCCGACGACGACGGCATCGACGGGGTCGACGGGGTCGCAGGGTTGGGTCGTTCCGCGTCGGTGTCGGACGGCCAAGGGCGAGGTCACGGGGTGGCCTCGATGATCGCTCGCCCCTCGGACGTCGGCTCGACATCGGGTGCTTGACGTCGACGCAGCCATCGTGAGGCCACGATGCTGCCCGCCACGAGCACGACCGAGATCACGAGCGCAACGGGGTCGAGCCCGTCGATGCCCTGATCGACGCGCTCGAGCGAGGCGCCGAGCAACACGAACGACACCGTGCCCGGGAGTGAGCCGATGGCGGTGGCCGCGAGGAACGGCATCCAGGCGATGCGGAGCAGGCCGGCCGAGTAGTTCACGAGGTCGTAGGGCAAGAACAGCAGGCGCATCACCAGGATCGACTCGAAGCTGTTGGTGCGCATGCGTTCCGCCCAACGGGAGGCGAGTCGCGAGGCGCCGACGGGCGTCGCCATCGCCCCGGCCGACGGGTCGATCGCTGGCCGCTTGGTGACCAGTCGACCGACGGCGTAGGCGACCATGGCCGAGGCGTTGGCGCCCAGCACGACGACGAGGATGCCAACGGCCGGTCCGAAGATGAGCCCGCCAGCCACGGTGAGCAGCGTCGCCGGGAACAGCACCAGGGGTCGAGCGAGGTACACGCCGAGATAGGCCAGCACGCCCCACCAGGCCGACCCGACGCGATCGACGAAGCGCTGCAGCGTGTCGGTGGTGCCCATTCCGGCGCGGTGCTGGTACACGCGCCAGGCGACGACAGCGCCGATCCACACCAGCGCCGTCACGCCTCGCTGCACGACCTGGCGCCTCACGGCTGTTCTCGCCGCCCGGGCAGCCGGGGTGTGCTCGGGAGTCACTCGAGCTCCCGCACGGCGAAGACAACTCGTTGCACGATGGTCGCCCCCACCGCGGCCGCCATGACGACGAACCACGTTGCTGCGTGCTCGGGCCACACGAGGAAACCCGAGAACACCACGACGGTCTCGGCACCCTCGACCAGCCCGCTCGGCATGGTGACCGCGGTGGACTCGCCGGTCGTGGCCGCGCCCCGGCTGCGCTTTTCGAGCACGGCCGACAGGTACGCCCACGAGATGGCGTTCACGTAGAACGAGCCGAGCAGTACGGCCACGGCCATCCACGTCGTGCGGGAGTCGACGTTCCAGGCCACGCCGAGCGGGACGGCCGCATATCCCACCGTGTCGAGCAGGATGTCGAGGTAGCCGCCGAGATCGGTGGTCGCGCTGCGCAGGCGGGCGACCGTCCCGTCGAGCCCGTCGAGGGTCCTCCCGGTCAACCAGAGGGCCAGAGCCCACCATCGGCGGCCGTCGGCAGCCGCCAGCCCGGCACCCACGCAGCAGACGGCCGACGCCAGCGTCAAGGGAAGCGGTCCGACGACGCGGGTGGCGACCCGAGCGGCGGGTTCGAGCGCACGATCCTTGGCCGTGCGCAGGGCTCGGTCGAACATCAGCGACGAGCGGCGTCGGCGAGCTGTCCCCGCGATCGGGGGGAGCGGGGGAGCAGCTCCACGAGCTGGAGGTTCTCGGCCGGATCGAGGACGCTGTGCTGCACGCAGGCGGGGACGAGCAGCCCGGTGTCGGGGTGGGCCATGGAGTACACGCACGCGGCCAGCCGCTCCTGCGTGGCCCGCAGTCGCTCGTCGGTCAGCGTCTCACCCCGCTGGAGGGCCTCCCATGCCGGGGCAACGTCGGCGGCGTCGATGAAGCTGTGCATCACGAATGTCATGGGGCGCAAGGGCTTGCGGAACGCGAGTGGTCCGCCGGCGCGCCGCACGAAGCGGGCCAGCCAGGCCACGCCGACCGGGACGACTCGAGGGTTCCGGGCGATCGTACGAAGCACCCGTGCCACCATGACCGGCCGGCGCACGAACAGGAAACTGCCCCGGAAGGCATGCAGGAACAGGTCGCGAGCCCGGAGATCGGCCGGGTCCTCGTCGTCGAGGATGGGAACGAAGCGCTCGCCGACCCACACGCCCCACACGACGCGGTTGCAGCGGAAATCGCCGAACTGGATGGCCTTGTAGGGCAGACGGGTCCCGACGCCTCGTTCGATCTCGGTCCACACGTCGTCGTCGGTCATCGCCCGGTAGTCAGCCGTCCACCGGGTCTCGTTACCAACGAACGCCGCCGGTTGGAACGAGAACATCCGAAAGCCCATGGTGTGGCAGTCGCGGACGACATCGGCGACCTGGTCGAGGTTCGTCGGGGTGACGGTCATGTTGTGGGCCAGGTACGAGCGCACGCCATGCGTGCGCCGCAGTCGGTCGAACATCTCGGCGAACCGTTGGCGGGCGGGGTTGAGCTCGCGCTCCGAGGTCGGCTTCTCGACGCCTCGACGACCGAACATGGTCATGTCGAAGTGGCCGGCGAACGACAGGAAGTCGAAGCGCCTGCTGCCATCGGGGCGCAGGGCCAGGTGTTCGAGATACTCCGCGTCGATGTCGCCGTGGGTGAAGCTCATCGGCACGCGCCCGTGGCTCCGCATGGTCTCGATGGTCGCGGCATGGTCGTCGGGATCGAGGAGCGACACCTCGCCGCCGATGAGCTGAGCGAAGGCCGACGGCCCCCGTTCCGCTTCCAGGAACGCCATCTGGCGCTCGACCTCACGCAGCGTGTGGGGCCCGTCGATGGCCACCCGGTTGGCGTCCTTCGAGTGGTAGCAGGGCTTGCAGGTGAAGTCGCACTGGGGAAACACGCCATGCGTGCCCTCACAACCGGTGCCGCGCCGACCCACGAGCTGGGCCGGGGTCTTCACGTGCTCCGGCAGCCCGTCCCACCGTCGATCGAGCGCGGCCACGACGACGGGGTCGGTTGGACGGGTCGCCCGTTCCAGATCGCGCATCCGAGCCCTCGACTTCCGGGACAGCAGGCCTGCGCGGTAACCGATTCTCGTCCAGGTCTTCGTGAGCGTCATGACACCCCAGCCGTCCTCCCACATCGTCGCCGCACAGTACTGGTCCGCAGTGCCTCACCAGAGTGGATCCGGCTCACATCCAGCCCGCGACCCCCAGGCCGGCCTGCCTCCACGCCCGCGCGCTCGTGCGGTGACGTGTATGGCGACCCGACCAAGATCGAAGCGCTGACCAACGGCTGGGCCTGTCACAAGCTTGATCACGTCCGCTCGAGTCCGGTGTGCTGACCCCTCGTCGTACCCGCTCGGCCCACCCGGTCACGCGCATCGACGCTGACGGCGCCCGATGGATCACCAACAACGCTGGTGGGACGATCTCCCGCATCGAGCTGGCCGAGGTCCCGACCGGCTGAGCCAACGGGGAACAGGGGGCCAGCCGGCAGTTGGCGGGCCGAGCGGACGGGCAACCCGGTATCGACGAGGAACTTCACCCTGCGCTGAGGGGGCCGCATCGGGCGCGTTCCCGTAGCCAGCGCACCGAGCTCGAGTGCGGCCAGGAGGTCGCTCGCGTTCGAGACCGGGGTACGTCGGCGAGGATGGTCCCCGATCGTCATTCCCGAGGCGAGGAGCTCCACGAAGTGTTCGACGGGTAACGGACGCCGCGGATCGTCGGCTGACCATGCCCGATCGAGGGGTCCGGCGTTATCCGACCGAGCCGAGACATCGCCATCTCGTACATCCACCAGCTCGGCGCCGGCCGGCACGGGTAGCCGCGTCAGCCCAGCTCGATGCGCGTGATCGTCCCGTCCGTGAGGTTGGGGACCCAGATGGCGCCGTCGGCGTGGACGGGCGTGACTGGGCTGGTGCCGACGGGGATGGTGTCGGTGACCTGCCTGGTGGTGGTGTCGATGCGCGAGATGGTCCCGTCGCCTCTGTTGGGGACCCAGATGGCGCCGTCGGCGTGGACGGGGATGAACGGGCTATCGCCGACGGGGATGGTGTCGACCGCGAACTCTCGGAGTCCGGACTCGGTCGTGTCCGATGAGGAACTTGCCGTGGACGTATCCTGGCTGGGGTCGGTGGTCTCCGATGCAGCGCTGGCGGCGGGTTCCCGTGAGCTGCCGTCGCCGCCTGAGATTGCGAACACGGCCACGCCGAGGGCGACACCCACGGTTGAGAACTGCGGCGGCGATGACGAGCCGGCTCCGAGCCGGTGCCCGAGGGCGGGGTTCGAGTGAGGGTGGGTCGAGATGTGAGCTCGGGTCGTTGAGCGCGATGGTGGCTGCGGCCTCGAAGCCGGATCGGACTGCGACGACGGTGTCGGCGCTGGTGGATGCCGGGCCGGCGTCGATGGGGTCGACCGAGGTGCGGGCTCGTTTGGGCTCGGGCTCGGGCTGGGGGGTCGAGGCGACCGGGGGTGATCCCTGGTCGTCAACGACGGTTTCGACCAGGGATGCGGTGACGGGTTGAGCGAACGCGTCGGCTGCGGCGGTCCCCAGACTTGGGTCGCGGCGAGCGTCGATGAGAGGCAGGAGCGCCGCCTCCGTGGCGGACTCGCGTTCGGTGGCGGAACGCCGAGAACCGGGTCGGTTCGAGGTTCGATGAGCTCGACCGCCGCCACGTCGTTCTTCGCAAGCTCGTCGGGGTCGACGACGGTCTCGTCGTGGGCGACGATCAAGATCTCGGGGAGGGCGGGTAGTGCCGCGACCGGGATGCCGGGATCTGCCGCGGCGACGGTGACCGGCACTTGGGCGGGCTCGCCTGGCTCATCGTCGGCACCGTCGCTGAGGGCTGGGACGCTGTCCTTGACCGCTGGGATGCCGTCGCTGAGCTCGTTGCCACTCGGCACAGCGGCGTCGCGGGAGAGAACGTGCACAGGACCTTCGCCACCGTCGTCGCCGCGCTGGTGGTCACCGGTAGTGGCGAGATCGCGCAGTGTCCGGGCCAGCGAATGGGCGTCGGCGGGTCGGTCGGTTCCTTCGCCAGCAGGCCCGAGACCAGTGCCGCCACAGGGGCGGGGACGCCGATCAAGGCGAGGTCGGGTGGTGGGGTGTTGGCGATGCGCATGAGGAGGGCGAAGATGTTCTCGTCGTCGGTGGAGGTGAAGGGTGGGGTGCCGGCGAGGAGGGTGTGGAGGGTGGAGCCGAGGCTGTAGAGGTCGCTGGCTGGGGTGGCTCGTTGGCCGGCGAGGACTTCGGGGGCGGCGTGGATCACCGTGGCGGTGACGATCCCGGTGGCGGTGCGGGTGCCGGTGGTGATGGCTGCGATGCCGAAGTCGGCCAGCTTGGCGTGGCCGAACCGGTCGATGAGGCTGTTCTCGGGTTTCACGTCACGGTGGAGGAACCCGACATCGTGCGCCGCTGCGAGCGCGTCGGCGAGCTGCGCGCCATAGCCGAGCGCGACCGGCCAGGGGAGCGGCCCGGTGCGGGTGACCATGTCGGCGAGGTTCCCGCCGGGGAGGTATTCCATGGCCAGGTACGGGAAGCCGTTGCCGGTGAGCCCCTGGCCGAAGACGGTGACGACGCCTGGATGCCACGAGAGGGCACCGGCGGTCTCGCATTCGCGGCGGAAGCGTCGACGGAGCTCGTCGTCGAGGTCGAAACGCATGAGGACCTTGAGGGCGACGTCGCGGCGGAACGCCGTCTCGGTGGCCCGGAACACGACAGCGTACCGCCCCGTCCGAGCTCTTCGTGCACGACGAAGCCGGGCACCTCGACCCGTATCGCCGGCCACCCGTCGGTCTCGGCCACGCCCTCCCTGTCCCGCCTTTCCCCGCCATCCGGCCCGGCCCGCCGCCGGCACCCGGAATCCTGCCACACCCCCGGGCCGACCTGCGCCGCCCCCCGTCCCTTTGGTCGCCTCCTCGGCCCTCGGCGGCAACGGCTCGATCGAAACCCAACTGTCAGCGTCAGCCCCCGTATCCGGGGCGCCACGCTGACAGTTGAAGGAGCCGACCTGCGCCGCCCGGACCCGCTTCGCCGAGCCTGCTCAGGCGGCGGTGTCGCGGATGGGTGATCGGCGGTGCGAGGATGGTCGTGTCGGTGGTGAGCCGGTGAGCTGGGCGAGCCATTGTCGAGTGTGTTCGGTGAGCATGTCGGGTTCTGGTCGGGGAGCGTGGACCTGGCCATCTGGTCGTATGAGCGTGATCATATCGGTGTCGACATCGTAGGTGAGCTGCCATTGGCCCTCGTGGACAAGATGATGATGATGCCAGCAGAGACTCACGAGATTCTCGGGTTCGGTGAGGCCACCGTTCGCCCAATGGCCGACGTGGTGGTGCTCCAGCCAGACGGTCCGGTCACAGCGGGGCCAACGGCACCGGAACCGGTCCCGACGGTTCACCACCCGGGCCATCCATGGCGGGACCCGCCGTGATTCCCGCCCGATCCCCACGGTCCGGCCGGACGGGTCGTCGGCGATCACCTGCCAACGGCAGTCACACGCCAGCCGGCGTGCTGTCTCGTCGGCGATCGCCCACCCATTGCCGATTGTCGCCGGCTCGACCGATACTCCCCCAGTACGCGAGCGCACGGTCGGATCCGCATCGGAGCTGCAGCTGTCGCTCGGCTGGTCGGCGAGCCGTTCGGCCGGGACATGCACGACCACGAGCGGCCGGGCCGGTTGCTGGGCGAGGAGTTGCGGTTCGCCGCCACAGAGGTTCACCAGCGCATCGGCGAGCCGGGCCCCCCGGCGGACCGGTTCGGCGTCGGGCAGGGCACCTTCCTTGGGGAGCTGGTCGGCCAGCCGGTTCAACGCACCGTGGACGATCTCCGCCTGCTCACCCGAAAGCCGACCACGGATCCGCACGCTCGAGTCGGGTTTGCGGATCAGGTGCAGGAAGCGTTGCCGGTGCTGTTCGACCTCGTCCTTCGCCGGGACCGGTCTGAGGGCCCGGGCGTTGATCATCGTCGCGTGATACGTCCAACCCGGCGCTTCGGCAGCCAGGTCAGCGTCGGTCTCGGATGTCGCAACCGCGGCGAGGACCACGAGCTGATCCCACGAGATCCGGCCCTCGGCGAACGTCTCGATGAGCGCCGGGAGCTCCGGGGCCTTGACGGCGACCTCGACGACGCGTCGCGCGGTCGCGAGCGAGAGGTTGGCCCGGGCGGCGAGCCACGATGCCGGGTCGCGCATCCCGTCGACGAGATGGCCGTGCCGTTCGATGAACGCGGCGATCACCTCGAGCTGCTCAGCGCGCACCGCATTCTGGACTGCCTCGAGCTGACCGATCGTGTCGGCCAGGTCATCCAGTTCATACTCGCGATAGCGGGCCGGTTCCATCAACCTTCATGGTACCAGAGGGGTATGACAGTAACCCCCGGTGGCGACGAAAATAGCTTGGGAAATGTTGTGGCCCGATTCGATGGCCATGCCCGTTCAGTAGGTCGGTTCAATAGACAGGTAGGCCGTTGGAGTCCCAGCCCTGGCCCGCCCCACGTCACCCCAGGCCCGCCCCGGCGCCGCTCAGTGGTAGAGCTGCTCGGGGATCTTGTGGCCGAGGAGCTCGGCGGGGGTGGCGCCCGACCAGATGCCGAACGTCCAATCGGGCTGCTTCTCCCAATGGTCGACGTCGTACACCGCGGTCCCGTCGACGATGTCGAGGATGGGGATGATCGCTTCGGGCTCGACGGCGGGCAGCCGTCCATCGGCGTGGGCGTCGAACGCCTCGGGGAACAGGTCGAAGATGCTCTCGAGCACCGTGCGCTGCTGATGGCCGATGTAGCACCGGGCGCTCTCGTTCACGAGCGGGATCCGGCGCTTGACCTCGTTCACGTCCCACGGCTTGGCCTTCGACTGCCGGAGCGCATCGAGGTGCTCGGTGATCTTCATCCCGGTCTTCTTGCATGGCGTGCACTGACCGCACGACTCGATCGACAAGAACCGGGACACGCCATAGGCGAGAGCGACCGGGTCGACGGTGTCGTCGAACACGATGAACGAGCCCGATCCCAACCCACTGCCCGCTGCGCTCAGCGCCTCGTATGACACGGGGGTGTCGAACTTCTCGGCCAGGAGCAACGGGTTCGAGACGCCGGGCATCATCACGGTCCACTCGCGACCGGCGTTGGGACCGCCGCCGATGCGCTCGAGCACCTTGCGCAGCGGCAGGCCCATGGGCACCTCACCCACACCCTGCTTGGCCGTGTGCCCACTGACCGTGCACACGATCGTGCCCGGCGAGTCGGCCGTGCCGACCTCGCGGAACCAATCGGGGCCGTGGGCCAGGATCGCCGCGATGTTCGACATGGTCTCGACGTTGTTCACCAGCGTCGGCGGGGCCTCGGTGGCGCTGCCTCGTGACGCCATCACGATCTGACCGCTGTAACCCGTTGCCAGGCCGACCTCCTGCACGCCGTGCCGGTAGGGCGGTGCTATACGGGGGAAGGGGGCGCGCTCGTCGATGACCTCGAGCAGCGCGGTCTCTTCGCCGAGCAGGTACGAACTCGGTCCGCGCACGACCTCGATGGTGATCCCCGGAGCCCACCCCGCGGCCACAACCTCGTCGACGGCGTTGAGCAGACGGGCGACCTCGATGTGGAAGTGCTCCTTCGTGCCCACGAAGATCCGGTTGGCGCCCACGGCCTGGCAGGCGATGAGGGCGCCCTCCAAGAGCTTGTAGGGGTTGCGCCGGATGATCGTCCGGTCCTTGAACGTGCCCGGTTCGCCCTCGGCGGCGTTGACCACGACGCTGGTGGGGATGGAGCCCGAGCGGTGCGACGAGACGGTCCGCCACTTCTTGCCGGTGGGGAAACCGGCGCCGCCTCGACCTCTGAGGCCCGAGGCCTCGATCACGCGGATGATCGTCCCGGGGTCGAGGTCACGTGCTGCGTGCAGGCCCCGGCCGCCACCTTCGGCGATGTAGTCGTCGAGAGTTCGGATGGGGGCCGCGTCGAGTACTCGGTGGTGGTCGCTCACCGCGCCTGTTTCGACACCGTGTGGTGGTGCCTTGAGCAGGACCTCAACTGCGGCCGTCGGACCTCGTGCCCCGCTCCTCGTCGGGGTCCCAACCGGTCCCCTGGTCCTGCGCCCTCCGCTCGGGGCCGGCGCGGCCCGCGATGAGCGGACGCCCGGACCAGTACGCTGGCCCTCACCGAGGCCCTCGTGCGCGCAGCGCAGCGTGTGGCCAGATGATCCGGAGGCAGCGATGACCATCACCGAACCTGCGATCGCGCTCGACGTCCGCCGGGTGGCCGGCACCCTGGGCGCCGAGGTTCGCGGCGTCGACCTCAGCCAACACGTCACCCCGGCCCTTCAGGAAGCCATCCGAGCCTTGCTCAACGAGCACCTGGTGTTGTTCTTCCCCGATCAGCACCTGAACCCCGACCAGCACCGGGCCTACGCGTCGATCTGGGGCGAGATGGAGGTGCACCGGTTCATCAAGAAGGTCGACGACAACCATCCCGAGGTGGTCGAGCTGCGGTCGGAGACCGGGGGCGTCGCCGACACCTGGCACACCGACTGCACGTTCGAGGCCCGTCCGCCGATCATGTCGATCCTCAACATGGTCGAGACCCCCGACGTGGGCGGCGACACCATGTGGTCGAACCAGTACGCCGTGTACGACGCCCTCACCCAACCCATGAAGGACCTTCTCGACGGGCTCACCGCCATCCACACGGCGGCCATCTACGGGAGTCCCGACCAGAAGGCCGAACATCCGGCGGTACGGGTGCACCCCGAGACCGGCAAGCGCTGCTTGTACTTCAGCGGCCAGTTCCTCGTGCGGTACCCGCAGCTCAGCTTCGACGAGAGCGAGATGCTGCGCACGTTCCTGATGCGCCTGGCGTCCGACGCCCGCTTCACCGTCCGCTACCAGTGGACCCAGGGCACGATCGCCATGTGGGACAACCGTTGCACGCAGCACTTCGTCGTGAACGACTTCGAGGGCACCCGCACGATCAACCGGGTGACCATCCTCGGCGATCTTCCCCAGGGCGACGATCCCAAGTGGCCCCATCTGGCTCGCCCGGCCCGAATGTCGGCCCGGGCCGCCGGCGAGCTGATCCCGTAACGCCGGCCGGGCCTGCCGCCGCGCTCAGACCAGGCGGACCACGCCGAGGCGGGCGTCGACCTCGACCAGGGCTCCGTGGGGGATCCGGGTGGTGGCGCCACGCGCGCCGATCACCGCAGGGAGGCCGAACTCTCGCGAGACGATCGCCGCGTGGCACAACGCCCCGCCCTCTTCCACCACCAGCGCGCCGAGTATCGGCAGCAACGAGTTCATCGACGGCCCGGTGAACGGGGCAACGAGCACGTCACCGGGTTGGAGCTGGTCGAAGGCGTCCATCAGGTCGTGCACCACGCACGCTCGGCCCTGGTAGATACCCGTGCCGATCCCGATCCCGACCGCGGCTGAGCCATCGACGGCAGATGCCGTACCGGCAGCATGGCCGGCAGCGTGGCCGGGTGTCTCAGGCCCGACGGGGGTGACGTCGGCGCCGAGGTTCGCCATCAGAGCGGCGGTTGCCCGGGCCATGGCCCGGGGTAGTGCCGCCAACGGGGGCGGAGCTTCGGGTTCACCGAGCAGGCGCGGGGGCGGGAAGGCCTCCACGAGATCGCGCTGCGCAGCGCGCTCGGCCAGCTCGTCGGCCGACGGCCCCGGGCCGCCTCGCAACACATGGTCGAGCTCCTCGGGGAACAGCTCGACCACGTGCCCGACCTCGTGGGCGCGCCCGGTGTCGACCAGTCGGCGGCCGGCGGCCAGCAGAGCGCGGCGCACCAACCCCCCGGGCCAGTTCCAGCACAGGCCACGGATGTCGTCTCGCTGGCGGTGCCCGTAGCGGGCCTCGACGAGCAGCTCGTCGAACAGCGCCCGCTGGTCGACGGGCACACGATCGCGCACCGCGGCATCGTCGGGCGCGGGCCCGTGAAGCCCGTCGGTGGCGCTGAGGAGGGCCGCCAGCACAAGCGCGGGCATCTCGGCCAGGGTCGGCCGATCGACGTCGTCGCTGGTGACGGTGCGCCAGCCGTGCAGCTCGAGCCACGAGTCGACGGCCTCACGGGCCTCGGCTCCGAGCGCGCGGACATCGTCGACCGAGCCGAGCGACGCCCCGCTTGAGCCGACCGTCGCCCTCCACCCCCGGATGGCGCGGGCCACCGGACGCAGGAGCTCGGCCGTCTCCACGGTGGCCGGCGAGCTACCGGTCAAGAGCCCGGCGGCCTCGTTCGCGCTGATCCCCCACGCTTCGCAGTGGACGAGCAGATCGCCAACGGGCATGAGATCGCCGCCGTGCGTCGCCAAGTTCCGGCGCGCCGAGCTCTCGAAGTGCGACAGCGCCTCGGCGACGTGCGCGGCGAGCTGGACGTCGTCGAGGTCGGTGAGCTCGACGGCCTGCAGCACACGGTTCCTCGCCAGCTGGGCCGCCCGGTCCCGGTCGAACCACTGGTCGACCTCCTGGCGCCACCGGCGTTGCTCCCACGCCAGCGCGGCGGTCTTGGCCCGCCGGCGCAGCTCCGGGTGCAGCCGAGCGATCACCTTCATGACCAGGACGGGCGGTGGCGCCTTCGGCGTGGCGCCGTCGCGCTCGCCCACACCCAGGGGCCGCACGTAGAAGCAGCCGTGGACGAGCTTTGCCTGCACGCCCGTGAGGGGCAGGCCGTAGCGCTCGACGCACTCGACGATGCCCGCTTCGAACGCCCGCCGGTACGCATCGCGGATGATGGGGGAGAGCGGACGCAGACCGTGGTGGGTGGTCTCGAGCTCCCACTGGCCCGGCGCCGGCGGCTCGAACGTCAGCGTTCTCGTCGTTGGAATCGGTCGGGCGATCATCTCGGCGCGCCCGCCGTTGCCGGTTGTCGTCATGGGGCCTCCCTGGCTCACTGTCGACCCTAATGGTGTCAGTAGTATGCTGTCAATAGTTAAGATTGACGTGAAGTTTCCCGAATGACAGGATGGGGAGGACTAAGGGGCAGCCATGACCGAGACCTCGATCGACCGCACCCCCCCGGACGATCCGCCCGTGCGGACCTACACATCTTCGCTGCGCGACCGTCAGGCCGCGCAGACGCGCGAGCTCATCCTCGACGCGCTCACCGAGTTGCTCGGTGAGCGGCGGGTCGACGAGGTCACCACCCGCGACATCGCGACGCTCGCCGACGTGGCCGAGCGGACGGTGTACCGCCACTTCCCCGACCGCGATGCCCTGCTCGACGGGTTGTCGCGCCGGTTGTTGAGCTTGGGCGACGCCAACCCCGCGGCCGGGATGCAGAGCCTCGACGACCTCGGCACCACCGCCACCCGACTCATGGCTGCGCTCGAAGAGCACTACCCGAGCGCGCGCGCCGAAGCGGTCTTCAACGCCGACCCCCGTCGCTTCGCGGCCGAGACCCAAGCCAACACCCGCCAGTTCCGCGAGATCGTGGCGCAGGGGCTGGCCGACCTCGACGAGCGCGAGCAGCTGCGCATCGCCGCGGTGATCCGTTGCCTCATCTCGTCGCAGGCGTGGCTACGGATGCGCGAGGAATTCGGGATCCCGGGTACCGAGTCGGGGCCCGTGGTGGCCTGGGTCATCGAGACCATCCTGCGCGAGCTGCGCGCCGGAAACGGGCCGAGCGCGTCCCGCCCGTCCTGAGCTCGAGACGGCGCGGCCATTGAGACCGTGTTGCCGGCGTGGCGCTCATGGCTCTGACGCCGTTCGCCTTTCGCTATGCGGGCGGGCCCACGGGACGGTCGCCGGCGAGGATCACGCGGTGCATGATGCGGCTGCCGGCGTAGTCGGGGACGGCGTAGTGCTGGGTGGCCCGGTTGTCCCAGAAGGCGATCGAGCCCGACGCCCAGCGAAAGCGGCACTGGAAGTCGGGGGTGCGCACGTGGTCGCACAGGAACGGCAGAAGCACCTCGTTCTCTCGGTCGCTCAGCCCGTCGATGCGCATGGTGAAGTTGCGATTCACGTACAGGGCCTTGCGTCCGGTCACGGGATGGACCCGTACGACGGGGTGGCTCACGGGAGGGTGATTGGCCCTGATCGCCTGGTACCGGGCCGGTCCGTCGGGGCCCTCGAAGAACGGGCCGAACGTCTTGGCGAAGTCGTGCGTCGCGGTCATCCCGTTGAGCAGGCGCTGCATGGCCGACGAGAGATCGTCGTACGCGCCGGCGGTGTCGGCCCAGCACGTGTCGCCACCCACCGCGGGGAGCTCGATGGCCCGCAGGATCGAGGCGTACGGAGGCTCGGTCATCCACGTGGCGTCGCTGTGCCAGGCGTCGGCATTGCGGCCCTTGGCCAATGACCCGTCCTCGAAGGCCACGGGGTGGACCTCGGGGATGTCGGGGTGCACGCCGGCCGAGAACGCGAAGATCTCGGGAGTTCCGAACTGGCGAGCCCGGTCGCGATGCTGTTCGTCGGTGATGGGCTGATCGCGAAAGAACACGACGCCGTAGGTGTGCAGCGCGGCGGCGATCTGGTCGACCTCCGTGGCGGTCAACGGCGAGGCGAGGTCGACGCCGCTGATCTCGGCGCCGATCGTGCTGGTGACGGGCGAGACGACAAGTGACGTCACGGTGGCGGTCATCGATCGATCCTCCGGAGGCGAGGCGGGGAGCTGACGTTCTCGGCGGCCCGGCTCAGGCGGGGAGCACGACGTCGGGGAGCGCATGGCGGTACAGCTTCGACGCGTTCTCGCAACACATGGCCCGCAGCTCGTCGGTGGGGATGTGACCCCACACCCGGGTGATCTCCGACTGGGTATCGGGCCAGGTCCCGTCGCCATGGGGGTAATCGACCTCGACCATGATGTTCTCGACACCGATCCGGTGCCGGGTGTCGATCGTCGACGGATCGTCGATGGTGCAGAACCAGAAGTTGCGCTTGAGCACCTCGGCTGGTCGAAGCTCCCAGCCCAGGCCGTAGCCCGAGCGGTCGATGATGTTGTCGAGCCGATCGAGGAGCATGGCGACCCAGCCGATGCCCCCTTCCGACATGGCGATCTTCAGCGACGGGTTGCGGACCGGATAACCCGACCACAGCCATTCGGCGCAGGCCGCCAGCGAGAGCTGGCCGAACATGGTCGCGCCCAGAGCGAGGCTCGGTGCGTGCGGCGGAAGGGGGTAGCCGCCCGAGGACGCGACGTGGATCGAGATCACCGTGTCAGTCTCGACGCAGGCTTCGACGATCGGATCCCAGTAGCCGGGCTCGAACATCGACGGGAACCCGATGAGCTGCGGCCGCTCCGGAAGAGTGACCGAGCGAAAGCCCCGGGCCGCGTTGCGACGGATCTCGGCGGCCCCCACCTCGGGGTCGGCGAGGTAGGTGATGCCGAGCGGGATGATGCGCTCGGGATAGGCCGAGTACCACTCCTCGAAGATCCAGTCGTTCCAGGCGCGCATGGCCGCGATGCCGAGCTCACGGTCGGAGCACGCCGAGAACACCCGTCCGGCGAATCCGGTGATCATCGACGGGAAGTTGAGCGAGCCCCACACGCCGTTGACGTCCATGTCGCGCACCCGGGCGTGCACGTCGTAGCAGCCGGGGCGCATGTGCTCGAAGCGGAACGGCTCGAGCTTCACGCTGGCCGGGTTGCGCCCGGCTATGGCGTTCATGCCCACCTGGCTGAAGATCTGGCCGTCGAACGCCCACACCTGATGGCCGTGCTCGTTCTCGATGACCTTGGGCGCCCGGTCGGCGAGATGCGCCGGCATCCGTCCCTCGAACAGGTGCGCGGGCTCGACCACGTGATCGTCGACGGAGATCACCGTGTAGGTGATGTCGCGGGGCTCGGGCTCGGGAAGCCAGAGCACGTTGGGGTCGGAGATCGTCGTCATGACCACCACTCCATCACATATCTCGTTCTGTGTGCAGGAATGCTCACCACGTGAGCGATTCTGCACAACCTTGGGGACGGTGGCTCGCGGGCCAACTCGACGGTACCGTGCGGGGCATGCAGGCGATGCGCTTCGGGGTGTTCCTGGCCCCTTTCCATCCCGTGCCCCACAATCCGACGCTGTGGCTCGAGCGCGACCTCGAGCTGATCGAGCACCTCGACCGGTTGGGGTTCGACGAGGCCTGGATCGGCGAGCACCACTCGGGCGGACTCGAGATCATCGCCTCGCCCGAGGTGTTCATCGCCGTCGCCGCGCAGCGAACCCGCCACATCCGCCTGGGCACGGGGGTGAGCTCCCTGCCGTACCACCAGCCGTTGATGCTCCTCGACCGGATGATCCTGCTGGACCATCTCACCCGCGGCCGGGTGATGTTCGGATGCGGGCCGGGCCAGCTCACCTCCGACGCCCACATGATGGGGATCGACCCCGACGCCCAGCGCACCATGATGGAACAGAGCCTCGACGCCATCATGGCGCTCCAGCGGTCATCCGAGCCGGTGACCGTCGACGCCGGGTGGTTCCAGCTGCGCGACGCCCGTCTCCAGCTCCTCCCGTTCAGCCAGCCCCACATGGAGATGGCGGTCGCCGGCTCCTTTTCGCCCACCGGACCGCGCCTCGCCGGCACGCACGGGATCGGGCTCCTGTCGATCGGGGCCACGTCGCCCCAGGGTTTCGCGTTGTTGGCGTCGCACTGGTCGGTGGCCACAGCAGAGGCCGAACGGCACGGCCAGACCGTCGACCGGCGACATTGGCGACTCGTGGCCCCGATGTTCCTCGCCGACACCGAGGCCGAGGCCCGGGCCGCCCTGCGCTTCGGTTTCGAGCAGGTGAGCGATTACCTCGGCCACGTGCTGCCCATCGCCCACACGCCGCCGATGAGCCTCGACGAGCGCATCGACGCCATGAACGCCTCCGGCGCCGCGGTGATCGGGACGGCCGACCGGGCCATCGCCCAGATCCACCGTCTGATCGAGCAGTCGGGCGGCTTCGGCACGCTGCTCCTCAACGGCGGATCGTGGGGCGATCCAGCTTCTACCAAACGGTCGTTCGAGATCTTCGCCGAGCAGGTGATGCCCGTGTTCAACGGCCAGGCCGAGGCGCCGGTGCGCTCGCACGACTGGGTGGTCCACGGTGGCGACGACTGGAGCGGCCAGACCCGCCAGGCGATCGGCCAGGCCATGGCCGACTACGCCCGGGAGAACCCCGACTACAACCCCAGCCTCTGATCGCGTTCGGCGATACCCGACTCGTCGAGTTCTTGGGCATCCCCGGTCAGGCCTCGATCGTTCCCGTGTCGCGCGGCACGTGAGCTGACGCTCGGCTGGGTTCGGGGTGCTGGCTCGTGCACCGGAGTGCCGTGGTGCTCAGACCTCGTGGTGGTACGGCCGATATCGGTCAATCAGGATGTCCTGCGCGTTCCTGGGCGTTCCTGGGCGTTCCTGGCAAATCTGTTGCTGGACTCAAAATGATGGTTCCAGTGCGAACATGTGTTCGGTACGATGGTCGTGTGTTGAAGCTGCTCGACCTCCACGACGATGTCACGGTCCCGCCGGGATGGGCGGTCGCCGACATTGACGTCACCGGGCTCGACGGGGGTGG
>JANLSK010000069.1:0-6064 GCA_031362415.1 Actinomycetes bacterium
CGGATCGTCCCTGCGCCGAGCATCCCCCCCAGGATGCCGTGCTCCGACAGGCGGGCAAGGAAATCGGCGGGCATCCCGGTGCTGTCGACGCACACGATGTTCGTGACGACCGTCACCGGATCGACCGAGCGTCGGAACCGCTCGTGCAGGGCCTGCGCCAGGCGTCGGGCCCGCGCATGGTCATCGGTGAGACGATCCACCATCGTGTCGAGCGCAACCTCCGCCGCAGCCGCGATCACCCCGGCCTGGCGCATCGTGCCACCCAGGCGGGCTCGCTCGTAGCGCGCCGCGGCGATCATGTCGGCCGGACCGACGAGCATCGACCCGACCGGGGCGCCGAGGCCCTTCGAGAAGCAGAACATCGCCGCCGTGACCGGAGCGACGAGCGCGGCCGGCTCGACCCCCGACGCCACTGCGGCGTTGAAGATCCGGGCGCCGTCGCAGTACAGCGCCAACCCGTGGCGCGCCGCGGCGTCGGCAACCGCCTGCACCTGCGCAGGGCTCGACACCCGTCCTCCCGAGGCCATGTGGCTGTTCTCGATGGTGACGAGGGAGATGGCCGGGAAGTGCTCGCGCGTGTCAGCCATCGCGGCATCGATCGACTCGGGGACGAATCTGCCGGCGAGGTCGGGCAGCGGGTGGGGCTGCACGCCGGCGATGACGGGCGCGGCGGCGTCCTCGAAGGAGCGGATGTGACAGCGGGCCGGGCACAGCACCTCGGTGCCGGGCCGAGCGAGCACCTTCAGCGCGAGCAGATTCGCCATCCGGCCGCTGGGGACGAACAGGCCGGATTCCTTGCCGAGGAGGGCGGCGGCCTTCTCCTGGAGCCGGTTGACGGTGGGATCCTCGCCGTAGCAGTCGTCGCCCACCTCGGCCGCGGCCATGGCGGCCCGCATGGCTGCCGTCGGGCGGGTCACGGTGTCGGAGCGCAGGTCGACGAGACCCCGGGGATCAGGCATCGCCAGAGGCTATCGAGACCGCATGCGAGAGCACCTCGAGGGGTAGGGACTCGTCAGGGTTCACCGCCAGAAGCGAGGATCACGCCATGAAATGGGACCGGTCGCATCGCAGTGGCAACGTCGATGATCGCCGAGGCGAGGCCCGGCCTCGAGGCCGAGCGGGTGGGATTCCGCTGGGCGGCAAGATCGGCGGACCCGGCGCCCTCGTGATCCTCGTCATCGTCCTGCTCACCCGCAGTTGCGGTGGCGGCGAAGGCGGTGGCTCGGGTGCAGGAGCCTTGGACGACATCCTGAATCAGGTCCTGACGGGTGGCGGACAAGCCGTGAGCGGGAGCCCCCCACCCGACTCGCCGGGAGTGGGCGCCGACGTCGATGAGTTCGAGGCCTTCATGGGCTTCGTGCTCGACAACGTGGAAGGTGTGTGGCAGCAGCACTTCGACGAAGCCGGCCAGACGTACACCCGAACGAGGCTGCAGGTGTACACCGAGGCCGTGGAGACGGGCTGCGGCCTGGGTCAGGCCCAAGCGGGGCCCTTCTACTGCCCCGCGCCGAACGACAACCAGGTGTACATCGACCCCACGTTCATGCAGCAACTGTCGGTGGAACTGGGCGCGCCCGGTGACTTCGCCCAGGCGTACGTCCTCGCCCACGAGGTCGGCCATCACGTGCAGAACCTCCTCGGCGTCGATGACGAGGTTCGAGCCCAGTCGGCGAGTGATGCCAGTCGGGCCAACGACTTGTCGGTGCGACAGGAGCTGCAGGCCGACTGCTTCGCCGGGATCTGGGCCTACGCCGCGTACGAGCAGGCCCTGCTCGAGCCGGGCGACATCGACGAGGCGCTGCAAGCGGCGTCGGCCGTGGGCGACGACACCCTGCAGGGCCAGGCCGGCCTCGACATCAACCCCGAGAGCTTCACCCACGGCTCGGCCGAACAACGCAAGCGGTGGTTCGACACCGGCTTCCAGTCCGGCGACCCGCAGAGCTGCGATACGTTCGCAGCGACCGACCTCTGATCGTCCCCGCCGGCCCCCGGGCGGTCCGGCCTCCTGGGGCGGTCCGGCCCGAGGAGAGACGTGTGACCACCGAAGAGCGCTACGCCAAGCCCAACGCCTTCCCCCCGGGACGGGTGCTGCGCGAGCACGCCGAGCCCATCAAGGTGGGAAGCTTGTTGTGGGTCTTCACCGACCCGCATCGGGGTCACGAGTTCGCGTACAACCGGTGGTACGAGCGCGACCACTACTACGCCGGCTGCATGATCGGGGCCAACAACTTCGCCGGGAGCCGCTGGGTCGCCACCCGTCGCCACAAGGACGCACGCTTTCCCGACCAGCCCGACATGCCGTTCGCGCGTGATGCCGGCTCCTACGCCTGCGTGTACTACGTGCTCGACGGGGCCCACGAGAGTTGGCTCGAATGGTCGACGCCCCAGGCGCTGCAGCTCTACGAGCTCGACCGTGGTTTCAACTCGCGCACCCACTACAACACCGGGACCTACCGCCATGAGTGGCGGGCCTACCGCGACCCCGACCCGGTCCTGCTCGAGATGGCCCCCGACTACCGATACCCGGGCATGATCGCCATGTGGGTCGAGGCTGCCCACGGCGTCGAGCAGGCACGGATCGACGACTGGTTCGACGCGTTCCTGCCGTCGTGGATCGCCGAGACGCCGGTCGCCAACGTGTCGTGCTGGTCGTACATCCCGTTGCTGGCGACCAAGGCCGAGTTCGTGCCGGACGATCCGGAAGGGGCCCGACGCACCTTCGTTCTCCAGTACGTCGAGGGCGATCCCCTCGACTCGTGGGACCAGCAGCACCGCCTGGCCGACGCTCTGGCCGCGAGCGGTCTGGCCCGTATCGTGTTCGCCGCCCCGTTCATCGCCACCAAGATCGGCACCGACGCCTACATCGACGAGATCTGGTAGCAAGGCGCTACGTTCACCGGTCACATCGTGGTCACGGGCCGCCGTCTGGGCGCGGTTCGGACCCTCTCGTTCCAGCCTTGGAGGCACAGCAATGGGAGCTCTCGCCGGTCGTCGCCTGCTGGTCGTCGGCGCGTCGTCAGGAATGGGTCGGGCCAGCGCATTGGCGTTCGCCCGCGCCGGTGCCTCCGTGGCCTTCGCGGCCCGCCGTCAGGAACGTCTTGACGAGGCCGTGGCCGAGGCGGGCTCGGGCACCGCGGTCACGATCGACGTGTTCGACGCTGCCGACATCACGCGAGCCGTCGATGAGGCCGCAGATCGACTCGGTGGTCTTGACGGGGTGCTCTACACCGCCGGGATGTCGCCCTTGTCGCGCCTGCGTGACCTCACAGCCGAGCAATGGCACAGGATCTTCGCCGTGAACACCTTCGGCCCCAACCTCGTAACTGCCGCAGCGCTCCCCCACCTCAGTGCCGACTCGGTGGTGGCCTTCGTGTCGTCCGACTCGGTCGAGGAGCCCCGTCACTCGCTCGGGGCCTACGCCGCAGCCAAGGCCGCGCTCGAGAGCTCGCTGCGGTGCTGGCGCACCGAGGAGATCGGCGGGCGCCGCTTCCTCAAGGTCGTGATCGGGCCCACCTGGCCCACGGAATTCGGCGACCAGTTCCAGCCGGAAGTCATGGCGGCGCTCATTCCCCATTGGCAACGCCAGGGATTTCGGACGGGGTTGATGGCGGCCGACGACGTCGCTGCCCAGATCGCGGCGACCTACGAGACCCTCTTCGCCAGCCCCACCTTCGGGGTCGAGACGTTGTTCCTCCGCGCCCCCGAGCCCGATGCCCCGATCGAGGACTTCGGGCTCGGCCTGAGCGCGGCCGAGGCCGGTCGCCCGTGAGGGCAGCCCCGGCCGTCAGCGCGGCCGGGTCCCTCAGCCGGTGATGACACCGTGGGCGGCGAGCACCAGGTCGGCGAACTCGTCACCACTGCCGGCGTCGACCAACACCTGATGTGAGGGGACGAGAAGCTCGTCGGTGATGGCCTCGGCCCTGGGGAACCGGTCGGCGTTCGGCACGGGATCGGGGTAGGGCTCGGGCCAGCCGAAGAAGGCGGCTCGGGCCGGCCCCGCTTTGGGGTTGGCCAGGATCGCCTGCATCGGCGAGAGACCTACCGAGGTCGTGGCCACGATGTGGACGCTGCCTCGGAGCTCGCGCATCACCTGAAGCAGCTGGCCGGCCCGAGCGGGTGCATCGTCGGAGAGGGGCTGGGCCCGCCAGGCGGCGAACAGTGGAAGCCCGCAGGGCTCGACGGCCGTGACGACGGTCTCGGACAGCTCGGCCAGGCGGGCCGCGCCGGCGAACGACGCCAGCTTGTCGCGGTAGAACGCCGCGCAGGACGCTGCGTAGTGGTCGCCCGCTGCTCGAGCCTCCATGACCGCACGGCCCTGATCCCAGAGGTCGCGTACCCTCGTCGGGTTGAAGTACCCGAAGGCGGCCGCCACGACGTCGGCGTCGACCTCACCGAGCACCCCACCCCGCCCTCGTCCGTAGAGCACGACCACATTGGGGAACCCCACCGCTGTACCGCGTTCGATCGTCGCGGGAGCGAAGAACCACGGGGCGCCCGCAGCGTTGATCGGCGCCGCTGTGGCCTGGACGAGATCGAGTGCGGACCGGGCCATGGGGCCTCCGAAGGTCGAGTTGACGCGAACGCTTGTGCAGCGAACTTCGGCACGCTATCCGCCGGTCTGCTTCGAAGCCCCGCTGTGACGAGCCCGGTGCACCGCCGTGAGCGCGGCGCCGAGCTGGCGAATCTGCGTCCGACTGAGATGGTCGAGGAAGTGGCGCCTCACCCCCTCGACATGGTCGGGAGCCGCACGCTCGAGCGTGGCCGCACCCACCGGGGTGAGCGCGGCGAGGATCACCCGTCGATCGTCGGGTGACGGCTCCCGGGCGACGAGGTCATGGCGCACCATCGCGTCGAGGCGGCGGGTGAGGCCGCTGGGCGAGAGGTGCAGGCGCTGGGCGAGGTCGCACATGCGGAGCTTCTGCTCGGGGGCTTCCGAGAGGTTGACGAGCACGGCGTACTCACCGTTGCCGATCCCGTGGTGCTGTTGGAGCTCAGCCTCGAGCGAGGCGTCGAGGTCGGCGTAGACCTCGACCAGCGTGCGCCAGGCCCGCATCTCCTCGTGGTCGAGCCATCTGGTCATGGATCGATGGTACCCGTTGCTGGTCCCCGCTCTCCCAGAGATCTTGCGTCCACAAGAAAAAATATTGCAATCGGGAATAGTTGTGAGCGCAATTATCTTCTCACAGTGGAACGCGTTCGCCTCGGAAGCCAAAGGAGCTCCCATGTCAGCAATCACCGAACTTTCACCTGGTACCTGGACCGTCGACCCGTCCCATTCCGTGGTTGGGTTCACGGCCCGCCATCTCATGATCTCCAAGGTTCGGGGCCGGTTCGCCTCGTTCTCGGGGTCGCTCACGATCACCGATGATCCGCTCTCGTCGTCGGTGTCGGCGATCGTCGACCTGGCGTCGGTGAGCACCGGTGACGACAGCCGTGACGCGCATCTGCGCGGCGCCGACTTCTTCGACGTCGAGCAGTTCCCGACGATGACCTTCACCAGCACAGGGATCAAGGATGAACGCGGTGAGCTCGTGCTCTTCGGCGACCTGACGATCAAGGATGTCACCCGCCAGGTTGCGTTCGAGCTCGAGTTCAACGGCGTCACAACCGATCCGTGGGGTGGCACCCGGGTTGGCTTCAATGCCGAGACCGAGGTGAATCGCCGGGACTGGGGGCTCGAATGGAACGTGGCGCTCGACACCGGAGGGGTGCTCGTGGGCGAGAAGGTCAAGATCCAGCTCGACATCGAGGCGGTCAAGGCCTGAGCAGTGGTGGCGGCATGCGGGCGGGAGGGTGGGCACGGGCCCACACCGGACGTGGACACACCCCGGCGCTGGGGCCCGCGCACCCCCTGGTAGAACTATCGCGGTGAACGCATCGCGCCTCGTGGACGCCCTGCCACCGTCTGGCTCCGACCCGGCTGAGGTGCTCGACGCGTTCGCGGCTTGGGCGGCAACGACCGGCCGTCCCTTGTACCCGCACCAGGAGGACGCCGCGCTGGCATTGGCGGCCGACTCCCACGTCGTCCTGGCGACCCCCACCGGGTCGGGCAAGAGCCTGGTGG
>JANLSK010000094.1:0-5127 GCA_031362415.1 Actinomycetes bacterium
CCCCCCCCCCCGGCACCCCCCCCCCCCGCCTCGACCACCCCCCCGGGCTCGAGCGCGCCCACCCCCCCCGCCGCGCGGCCCCGGCCCGCGATCCCGACCCCGGCCCCGGTGGGCCCGTCGACCCCGCTCGGGATGTCGACGGCGAGCACGGGAACGGCACGGGCTCCGATGGTGTGTGCCGCGAATGCCGCGTCGCCCTGGAGCTCACTGCGAAAACCCGTGCCGTACATGGCATCGATGACCAGGTGGGCCCGATCGAGCGCTCGCACCAAGCCCGCCCGGTCGAGCGCGGTGTCGCCATCGCCATCGCCATCGCCGAGGCGGAAGATCTCGGCCGCCACGCCCCGGCGCGTCAGGTGGGCCGCAGCCACGATCCCGTCGGCTCCGTTGTGACCCTTGCCGGCAACCACCACCACTCGGCGTCCGTAGCCACCGCCGAGCATCCGCAGGGCCATACGCGACACGGCGCGTGCCGCGCGGTCGATGAGCACGTCGATGGGCGTGCCGGCGTCGATCGCGGCCCGGTCGGCCGCGGCCATCTCGTCGGGACTCACCAAGGCCAGCATGGAGAAGGTCTAGCCGACGGCAACGGCGAACGCGACCGCGACCCCGGCGTCGTGCGAGACCGAGACGTGGATGGTGGCGATCCCCCGCTCGTCGGCCAGGACCGCAGCTCGGCCGTGCAGCACCAGCGACGGCGCTCCCGACGCCGCCCGTACCAGCTCGATGGCGATGAACGGCACGTCCTCGATCCCGACGCCCATGGCCTTCATTGCCGCTTCCTTGGCGGCGAAGCGAGCGGCGTACACCCCGGCCGGATCGGCGAATCCCTCGGCGTACGTGCGCTCCGCCTCGGTGAAGAGCCGAGTGGAAAAGCGCGGGGTCCGGGCCAGTGCGGTGCGCATGCGCTCGATCGAGCACACGTCGACACCGATCCCGAGCACCCGGCGAGCACCCCCGGTGTCGACAGGTCCGCCGATGTCGCTGTGGGCATCGCCGGCGAGCTCACGGACCAACCGGGCCAGATCGGCGGTGTCGAGTGCGATCGTCGGCGGCTCCCCGGGTTCCACGAACCCGTGTTACTCGACGGTGACGGTCTTGGCCAGGTTCCGGGGCATGTCGACGTCGGTGCCGCGGGCCTTGGCCAGCCAGTAGCTGAACAGTTGCAGCGCGACCACGTCGATCGCCGGGGCGAACAGCTCCTCGGTCGTGGGCACGGTGATGAGCACGTCGGCCGCCTCGGCCGCCTCACGATCGCCCTCGTTGGCGATGAGGATCGTGGTCGCGCCCCGGGCCTTGACCTCCTGGACGTTCGAGAGCGTCTTGAGACGCACGAACGACTTGGTGCACACCCCGACGGCCACGACGCCAGGCTCGATGAGCGCGATGGGCCCGTGCTTGAGCTCGCCGGCGGCGAAGCCCTCGGCCCGCACGTAGCTGATCTCCTTGAGCTTCAAGGCTCCCTCGAGCGCGGTCGGATACCCGACGCCTCGGCCGATGAAGAAGAAGTCGCGGCGGTCGGCGAAGCGCTCGGCGATTTTCCTGATCTCCGGTGAGAGATCGACGACCTGCTGGATCTTGTCGGGAAGCATGTGCAGCTCGGCCAGGAGCTCGCCGGTGACCTCGGGCTTCATGGTCCCCCGCACCTGGGCCAGGTACAGGGCCAGGGTCTCCAGCGCCACGACCTGGGCCAGGAAGGTCTTGGTGGCTGCCACGCCGATCTCGGGCCCGGCGTGGGTGTAGAGCACGGCGTCGGCATCGCGAGCGAGCGACGAGTCGACGACGTTGGTGACGGCGACGACCTTGGCATCCCAGTGCCCGGCGTGCTTGCAGGCCTCGATGGTGTCGGCCGTCTCGCCGCTCTGGCTCACGCCGATCACGAGGGTGCGGGCGTCGAGGACGGGGTCGCGGTAGCGGTACTCCGACGACAGGTCGACCTCACACGGCAGGCGGGTCCAGTGCTCGATGGCGTACTTGGCAACCATCCCTGAGTGAAACGAGGTGCCGCAACCCAGGATCGAGACCCGGTCGACGTTGCGGAGCGCGTCCTCCGTCAGGCGCATGTCATCGAGCTTCAGCCGGTGGCTGCCCGGCTCGGTGCGTCCGACAAGCGTGTCGCGAATGGTGGCCGGCTGCTCGTGGATCTCCTTGAGCATGAAGTCGTCGTAGCCGTCCTTCTGGGCGGCCTCGACCGACCAGGTGACGGTCTTGGGCGTCAGGACCACCTCGTTACCTTCGAGGTCCCACGCGGTGAGGCGGCCCGGCCTGATCTCGACGACCCGCTCGTCCTCGACCACGTAGATGTCGCGTGTGTGCGCCAGGAGCGCCGGGATGTCGGAGCCCACGAGCCCGGCGTCGGCGGTGAGGCCGGCCACCAGCGGCGGGCCCTTGCGGGCGGCCACGATCGAGTCGGGGAAGTCGGCGTGCATCACCACGATCGCCAGCGCGCCTTCGATGTCTCGCATGACGAGTCGCACGGCCTCGACCAAGCTCCCACCGTGCGCCACGAGGTGACGGCCGATGAGGTGCGCCACGAGCTCGGTGTCGGTCTCTGACTTCAGGGTGACGCCAGCACCGATGAGCTCGCGGCGGATCTCGGCGAACGTCTCCACGATCCCGTTGTGCACCAAGGCCAGCCGGCCCGTCTCGTCGGTGTGGGGATGGGCGTTGGCCTCGGTCGGACCGCCATGGGTGGCCCAGCGGGTGTGCCCGATGCCCAGGCGTGCGTTGACGGGCACGTCGTCGATCACGTGCTTGAGCTCGCTGAGCTTGCCCGGACGGCGCCGGATCCACAGCCCCCCGTCGCCGCTCGCGCCCGGGTCGAGCAGCGCGACCCCCGAGGAGTCGTACCCCCGGTACTCGAGGCGCGACAGCCCCTCGATCAGGATGGGAAGGACCTCATCGGGGCCCGTGTAGCCAACAATTCCACACATGCGATCTCAGACCTTCCTGTCGTGCGATGTCGCCGGGACCTCGTCCGACATGGTCGACGGAACTCGACGAAACCTAAGCCGCAGAGCAACCGACAACCTGCCCTGGCCCCGCAGCCCTGTCATCGTACGGCTCCCGGCACATGCCCCAGAGCAGCGCCCGAGCACGACCTCGCTTCGACCCGATCACCGCGCTCGACCCGCGTGGCTCGTCAGAGGGCTCGAGGTGTACGAGGTCGCAGGCTTCCCGGCCGCACGAGCTGTGCATTGGCAGTGGCGGTGTTGATGGAGCCCGCGGGATCGTGGTTAGCCTGCGGATCGCGTTTCTGGTGTGAAGGAGAAGAGATGGCTGGTGGTCTCGTCGGGCTGTTGGACGATGTGGCGGCGTTGGCGAAGTTGGCTGCGGCCTCGATCGATGACGTGGGCGCTGCCGCCGGTCGAGCCAGCGCCAAGGCTGCCGGTGTCGTCGTCGACGACACCGCCGTCACCCCGGCGTACGTGCATGGTCTCGCCGCGGAACGCGAGCTCCCCATCATCAAGCGCATCGCCAAGGGATCGCTCAAGAACAAGATCCTGTTCATCCTTCCGGCGGCGCTGGTGCTCAGCGAGTTCGTGCCGAAGCTCGTCGAGATCATCCTGATGCTCGGTGGTACGTACCTCTGCTTCGAGGGCGCGGAGAAGATCCATCACCGCTTTTCCCACCACAAGGACGAGGAGGAGCCCCACCTCCCGGCCGTGGCCATCGATGCCGATCACGAGGAGAAGACGATCGCCGGGGCCATCCGGACCGATTTCATCTTGTCGGGTGAGATCATGGTGATCTCCCTGAAGGAGGTCATCGACGAAGGCTTCGTCTCGCGAGCGGTCATCCTCCTGGTCGTTGCCGTCTTGATCACCGCCGTCGTCTATGGCGTGGTGGCGTTGATCGTGAAGATGGACGACGTCGGCCTGCACATGGTGGAGTCGGGCCGACCGCGAGCCCAGCGGATCGGGCGGGCGATGGTCACCGGCATGCCGAAAGTGCTGGCCGTGCTCTCCACCGTCGGCACGGCGGCGATGGTCTGGGTCGGGGGCCACATATTGATCGTGGGCACGGACGAGCTCGGCTGGCATGGCCCCTACGACCTCGTCCACTCCTTGGAGAAGCCCGTGCACGACATCGCCGGCATCGGCGGCGCGCTGGCCTGGCTGGTCAACACCGCAGCCTCCGCAGCCGTGGGCCTCATCATCGGATTCGCCGTCGTCGCGGTCGTGTCGCTCCTCCGGCATCGCGATCACGATGCCGCGTCCGCCCCGACCTCGTGATCGCGCGGTCACGGGCGGATGGCAGGGGTGACCGCCGACTGCGGCTCAGTCAGTCGAGGGCGCCGGGAGGGGCGATCCACAACGTTCGTTGGCCGGTGACGCCAGCGATGTGATCGAAGTCGTGGTCGTAGTGCACGACCACGAGCCCCGCCAACTCAGCCTGCGCGGCGATGAGCAGGTCGGGCAGCTTCCGACCCTTCAGGCTGGCCCCGGCCAGAAGCCGCTGTACCTGGTCGGCGCGATCGATCGCTGCGCTGTCGAACGGCTCGCGCTCGAAGCCCTCGAGCACCGCAGAGAGCCGGTCCCACTCGTCGGGGTTCGATGCCGAGTACCGATACTCCAGCCCCGAGATCGGGGAATACCGGACATCCTCGAGCGCCAGAATCGTGGAGACGACCGAGCGGTGGCGCAGCCTCGTCAACACCGACGTGTCAACCAGGTACACGACGCTCCGTCGCCCACATCTCGTCACGCGCCCGCGGCGCTTCGGGGAGGCTGGATGCGAGCTCGAGCGCCTGCTCGAGCTTTCGCCGTCGGTCGTCACGCTCAGCGGCCTTGGCGAGGACATCGCGGATGTAGGCGGAGACGGTGAGCCCGCGCTCCGCAGCCAGCGCCTCGATCTGCTGATCGAAGACCCGCTCGAGACGGACGGACCGTACGACACCATCTGCTGACATGTAGTCTAGTTTAGCACACGCGTCATACAGGACACTCGCGCTCGATCGGATCGTGCTGGTCACCGACACGGCAGAGACGACGACGTTGGGGTCAGCCTCGGATCCGTCGCTCGTGTGCGAAAAGAATCGAGCTATAGCACGTACGTCTGCGTGTTTGGAGGCCCACAGAATGGCCCACATATTTTGTGAACGCTATAGACTGTTTGTCCGCCATT
>JANLSK010000131.1:0-7696 GCA_031362415.1 Actinomycetes bacterium
GGCGTCACCTAAAGAGATGCTGCCGCTGGTCGACAAGCCCACCATCCAGTACGTGGTGGAGGAGGCCGTGACAGCCGGGCTTTCCGACATCCTGATCGTGACGGGCCGGGGCAAGCGGGCCATCGAAGACCACTTCGACCGCAACTTCGAGCTCGAGCACTACCTCGAGAAGGACGGCAAGCACGACCTGCTGCGCGAGGTCCGCATGTCGACCGAGATCGCCGAGATCCACTATCGCCGGCAGGGCGATCCGTTGGGTCTGGGCCACGCAGTGGGCATCGCCCGTGAGCACGTGGGCGACGAGCCCTTCGCCGTGATGCTGGGCGACGACATCATGGTCGACGACGCCGCGCTGTTGCGGCGGATGCTCGACGTGCACGATCGCTACGGTCGGTCGGTCGTGGCCCTCATGGAGGTGTCGCCCGACGACATCTCGTCGTACGGGTGCGTCGAGCCCGAGTGGGTCGAGGGCGATCTCGTGCAGGTGAAGTCGATCGTCGAGAAGCCCACGAAGGAGGACGCCCCGTCGAACCTCGCCGTGATCGGGCGCTACCTGTTCACGCCGCAGATCTTCGAGGCCCTCGACCGCATCACCCCGGGGGCCAACGGCGAGCTGCAGCTCACCGACGCCATCGGTCTGCTCCTCACGTCCCAGACGGTGTACGGCCTGGTGTTCACCGAGGGCCGCTACGACATCGGCAAGAAGATCGACTACCTCCGCGCCACCGTCGACATCGCGCTCGACCGTCCCGATCTCAAGGACGAGTTCGCCGAGATCCTCATCGAGATCCTCCGGGCCCGCGCGCTCCTCCCCCCGACCTGACCCGCCCCCCGCCACCGTCGGCCTCGCCGGAGACCCTGAGACCCTGACACGCTGAGACCGAGGCGCGCCCGCCCCCGCGTAGCATCGCCGCGATGATGCCGTTGCCCGAGGTGCAGCAGTTCGTCTTCGACCGGATCCGCCGACGTGAGCCGGTTGCCGTACCGCTCGCCGGGGCAGTGGGCCTGGTGCTCGCGGCGCCGGTGGTGGCGACCGAGGCGGTTCCCCCGTTCGCAAATTCGGCCATGGACGGGTACGCGCTGCGAGCGCTCGACACCACAGGGGCCTCGGCCGAGGCTCCCGTCACCCTCACCGTGGTCGACGAGCTGCCCGCCGGTCGGGCGCCAACGGTTGCGGTCGGTGTGGGTGAAGCCATCCGGATCATGACCGGAGCGCCCTTTCCCGATGGCGCCGACGCCATCGTGATGGTCGAGCACACGGTCCGGGACGGCGATCGCTCGGTGCGGGTGTCGCGCCCGGCCCGGGCGGGCGACCACGTGCGCCGAGCCGGTGGCGACGTGGCCACGGGGCACACCGTCTTCGAGATCGGAACCGTGCTCGGCGGCGCCCATCTCGGGGTGATCGCGTCGCTCGGTCAGGCCACGGTCGTGGTCCGGCCCCGACCGCGGGTGGGTGTGCTCTCGACGGGCGACGAGCTCGTCCCGGTCGACTCGGGGCCGCTGGCTCCCGGGCGTATCCGCGACTCCAATCGCCCCATGCTCCTGGGGCTGGTGGCGTTGGCCGGGTGTGAACCCGTCGATCTGGGCTGGGCCCCCGACACCGAGGACGCCATCGCTGCCGTCGTCGAGCGGGGTCTGGCCGAGTGTGACGCCGTGGTGTCGACGGGCGGCGTGTCGGTCGGTGATTTCGACTACATGAAGGCGGTGCTCGACCGACTGGGCGAGATGTCGTGGTTCCAGGTGGCGATCAAGCCGTCGAAGCCCTTCGCGTTCGGCCTGTGCGGGGACCTGCGGGTGCCGGTGTTCGGCCTGCCCGGCAACCCTGTGTCGTCGCACGTGAGCTTCGAGCTCTTCGCCCGTCCCGCGCTGCGGTGGATGCTGGGCGACGATCGTCCGGGGCGCCCGGTGGTGGCTGCCGTGGCCGGGTCGGCCATGGGTCGCCGGCCCGACGGGAAGCTGCATCTCGACCGGGTCCACGTGGAGTGCTTGTCGGCCGACGGGGGGCTCGTGGCCCGGCGCAGCGGCGAGCAGGTCTCGAACGTGCTCTCGGCCATGGCCCTGGCCAACGGTCTGGCCCTGCTCCCCGACGGTTCCGGTGTGGCCGAGGGCGACGAGGTGATGGTGATGCTCCTCGATCTGCCCGAGGGTCTGGCCGGCCCTCTGCGTTACGGCTCGCCGGCGACCGTCGACCATGGCGCGCCCCACGACGACTGCTGAGGTCGCCAGCTCGCGTCGCAGCAGGAACCTGCGTGCTTCTCGGCCCGAGAGGACCTCAGCCGCCGATCTGGCTCATCGAGCGCTTGGGGCGGATGAAGTTCACCTGCCCGATGGAGTGCCCGGCCCACTTGGTGCCGACGGCCCGGCTGATCTCGGCCGCGAGGTCATCGTCGGTGCCGCCCGAGCGCATCACGGCCCGGAGGTCGAATTCGTCGATCGAGAACAGGCACGTTCGGAATTGCCCCTCGGCGGTCACCCGGACGCGGTCGCAGTTGCCGCAGAAGGGCTTGGTGACGCTCGGGATGACGCCGATGGAGCCTCGCCCGTCGACGTAGTCGAAGAGCTCGGCCGGCTCCTGATGCCCGGCGCCGGGCCGGTGGCGGGGAACGAGCGAGAACACGGCCGAGATCCGGTCGACGATCTCCTGCTGGGACACCACCTGCTCGCGGGTCCATTCGCCGCTGGCGTCGAGGGGCATGAATTCGATGAACCGGAGCTCGACGCCGCGGTCGCGCCCGAACGCGGCCAGGTCGACGACCTCCTCGTCGTTGATGCCGCGCATCACGACGGCGTTGATCTTCACCGGAGCCAGCCCGGCCGCCAGGGAGGCGTCGATCCCGGCGATCACCCGGGGGAGCTCGGCGCGACGGGTGAGGGCCAAGAACGTGTCGGGCCGAAGCGTGTCGAGCGAGATGTTGATGCGGCGCAGCCCGGCCCGGGCCAGATCGTCGACCATCTCGGGGAGCTTGACGCCGTTGGACGTCATGGCCAGGTCGACGCCGAGTTGACCGAGCATCCCCACGAGCACGGGTAGGTGGGCTCGCACCGTCGGCTCCCCGCCGGTGATGCGGATGCCCTCGAAGCCGAAGTGCGCCACGCACACCCGGGCGATCCGGGTCAGCTCCTCGAAGCTGAGCAGCTCCTCGCGGGGCAGCCACTGCATCCCCTCCTCGGGCATGCAGTACACGCACCGGAAGTTGCACCGGTCGGTGACCGAAAGGCGGAGGTCCTTCACCCGGCGCTGGAACGGATCGATCAGCGGGGTGGGGACGGGCGGGTTCATGGTGAGGAGGGTACGCCCTGGGGTCCGCCGGCACCACGTCGGCATCACGCTGACAGGGGAGTGATCGGCCGCCGGGAGCACATCGGGTCGTGGCGTCCGAAGCGCGCCTGCGGGGCGGGTAGACTGCTCAGATGCCTGCTGAGTTCACGCATCTCGATCCGCTCGGGCGTGCCCGCATGGTCGACGTGACGCCCAAGGAGCCCACCCACCGCCGGGCGGTCGCTCGGTGCAAGGTCTTCATGCAGCCCGACACGGCCCAGCGGATCGCTTCGGGAGCGATCAGCAAGGGCGACGTGCTGGCGGTGTCGAGGGTCGCCGGCATCCAGGCGGCGAAGCTCACCCCGAACCTCCTGCCGTTGTGCCATCCGCTGCTCGTCGGCGCGGTGTCGGTCAACTTCGCGCTCGAGGAGACCTACATCGAGATCGAGGCGTCGGTGGAGACGATCGATCGAACCGGCGTCGAGATGGAAGCCCTCACGGCCTGTTCGATCGCGGCGTTGACCATCTACGACATGTGCAAATCGGTCGATCGCGAGATGACCATCGGCGAGCTCGCGTTGTGGGAGAAGGCCGGCGGGCGCAGTGGCGTGTTCCGTCGGAAAGCGGTCGACGGCCTGCGGTGAAGGCGACCCCGGAGCGTGAGTGACCCCGTGACCACGCAACGTGATATCTTTGGCTCAAGAACGTCTGATTTGACACTCGGCGTGGTCGAGCGTTAAACCTGGGTCTGAGATCGCCGGCTATCCACCACAGGTGGCCCGTGCACCCGTACTATTGCCGAGTTGAGGAGTAGACGCGGAGCGTGCAGAAGTTGATCCTTCTGATCCTCGTTGGAGTGTGGGCGGCCGTGTTGTTGCCCCCCGCCTTGAAGAGCCGGGCCCAAGGCCGTCCCGGTGACTCGATCAGCGACTTCAACCGTCATCTCGACATTCTCCGGCGCACCCGCACCGTGAGCGGCACCCGAACCCTGCGCCCAGCCTCACCAGCGATGTTGCGCAAGCCTCGATCGCTGAGCCCCATTGGTTCGCCGTTCCCGGGCCGTCTCGCCCCCGCCGCACGACTGCCCCGCATAGCCCCCCCGCCGTCGCCCTCGCCGTCGTCATCGCCTTCGATGTCTCCGGCCGCACGCCGTCGTCGCGACGTCCTCATCGGGTTGTTGGTCGTCGTCGGGGTGAGCTTCGTGGCTGCCGTGGCCACGAGCGACCTCCGGCTCTGGACCGTCCACGTGGCGGCCGATGCCATGCTGGCCGTTTTCCTCGTCGCCCTGATCCGTCGCCGGACCGCGGCGGCCATCCGTACCTTGACGCTGACGCCGCCCCGGGTCCTCGACACGGCCGGGCGCTTCGACGCGATGGCCGACGATGCCGATCGCCGTCTCGAGCTCGTGCGATCCGCCTCGCGTTGACACCGCCGCCGTAGCTCAGCGGCGTCTCGAGGCCGGTTTCGTACCGGAGCCCGATCGAGCCGGTGGTAATGTGCGGGCCCTTCCGGGGGTGTAGCTCAGTCGGTAGAGCACTACGTTCGCAACGTAGGGGTCGACGGTTCGAGTCCGTTCACCTCCACCGGAACCACCGCAGGTCAGATTGGGTCTGAGGGCCCGGCCGGCGAGCCGCAGCGGGTGGTTGAGTGTCCGTTGTCAACGGATCTGTCAACCGGCTACGGTTGTCAACCATGCGTGGTCATGTGCGTAAGCGCGGCTCGTCCTGGCAGATCATCGTCGAGGCGCCGCGTGATGCCCTCGACGGTCGGCGCCGTACGGTGTCTCGCACGATCCACGGCTCCAAGCGCGACGCCGACCGGGCGCTGGCCCAGTTGCTCGTCGACGTGGGCCACGGTGTGGCGGTCGCTCACGACGCCACCTTCGGCCACCTTCTCGAGCGCTGGCTGGAGCTGTCGGCGCCCGACTGGTCGCCATCGACCCGGAAGGTGAACGAGAACTTCGCCCGGATGTACATCCGACCCGCGCTGGCGTCGCGGCCCTTGAACAAGCTCACCACGGCCGCGCTCGACCGGTTCTACGCCGAGTTGCGCGAGCGCGGCGGGACGACGGGCCGGCCCCTCGCACCGCGGACCGTCAGGCGGGTCCACAACATCGTCCACCGAGCCCTCGAGCAGGCCGTGCGCTGGAGTTGGCTGGGAGTGAACCCTGCGACGAACTCGACGCCACCGAAGCTCGGACGCCCGGACCTGCAGCCCCCGGCGCCGGTCGATGTGACCCGGCTGCTGAGTGCGGCCGCCGCGACCGACGAGGAGTTCGCCCTGTTCGTGCGCCTAGCGGCCACGACGGGCGCGCGCCGGGGTGAGCTCTGTGGGCTGCGGTGGTCGCGGATCGACGCGGCGGCGCGCTCAATGCTCGTCGATCGGAGCGTCGTCGAGGGCGACGCCGGGCTGGTCGAGAAGGACACCAAGACCCATCAGGCCCGGCGGGTGGCCATCGACCCCACCTCGCTCCAGCTGCTCGCCGAGCACCACGACCGGTGCATCGCTCGGGCCGAGCTCGCGGGGGTCGGCTACTCGGCCAATGCCTACGTGTTCTCGGAGGCGGTCGACGGCTTGGTACCGCTGAACCCACATGCGGTCTCGCGCCGGTTCCGACGACTCTGCGATCGGCTCGGCCTCGACGAGGTACGACTGCACGATCTTCGCCACTACGTGGCCACCAGGCTGATCGCTGGAGGCGTGCCGGTGCGTACCGTCTCGGGTCGTCTGGGCCACGCCAGTGCCGCCACGACGCTCTCGGTGTACGCGCACTTCGTCGAGGCAACTGACCACGACGCCGCCCGCCTCCTCGGCACCCTCCTCGATGAGGCCGCATCAGCTCAGAACGCCCCGCCCGACACCGATCCACCGGAGACTGTCCCCTTCCCGGCAGGATGAGCAACGGAGCCATCGATGGCGTTCAGGTCGACGGGCTCTGTGAGCAGTGCGAGCCCTGGAGTGTCGGCGATGACCCTGTCGGCGGTGAGGAGCGGTGCCCCGATGCGGATCGCTGACACCGCGATCCACAGGTCGTTGGCGTGGGCGCGGTCAGCGAGCGAGTGACCCGCTCGTCGGCTGGCGAAGCGCAGTTCTGGAGCCCTGGTCGGCAGAGTGTCGGCGAGGGGAATGACGGTCGTGAACGCGATCGCATCCTCGAGACGTTGACGTCGCAGAGTCCCCATTCGGCCGCAAGCGCGCCGTAGCGGAGCTCGCTGATCGTGAAAGCAGCGAGGAGGATCTCGTTCCTGGCCATCCGCTGCACCTGGGCATCGAACTGGAGACGGCGACGCCGGCTGAGCGATGTGTGGAAGATGCCGGTGTCTACCGACGATTCGATTCTCACGAACCGAGCGCTGCGGCGAACGCGACGTCCTCGTCCTGGGAGAGCTCGTCGATCACGAGCGAGTCGATCGACACCAGTACGGGGGCCGCGACGAGCTGCTCCTGAGTCAGGTTCCCCGGCAGCTGTGATGTCCCGTGCGGGGCGTCATCGTGGTTCTGGGCAGCGCGGCGCACGCCCGCCATCGTACGCCCTGGCCAACCGTTCCATGGCGGGGACACACCGGGCGCTCTGACCACCGAGATCGGTGGCCTGATCCCTGCGCTCGTTCGGGCCGCAGGGGGAAACGAGAACCCGGCGGCCACCGCCACCTCGATGATCGCGCTCGTACAGGATCCCCCGATCACGCCCGATTGAGCGCGGCACCGCCGTGACCACGAGCTGGGTCAACGAGCCGTCGTCGAGCTGACTCTGCCACCTGCGCGGTCGGCGAGTCGGTGTTCGTATCTGACGAGCTCGGGTCGTGCCCTCGCGTGTTGCGGAGTAACCCGTTCGCGTCCGCCCGATGCCCCGCTGACCCTGCGATCGACTCCGCTCCTCGGGTGCACTGGATGCGCTCCGCTGGCGCGGAGTGATCTCGGTCCATCTCATTTCTTCGAATCTCTTCCTGTCCGCCAGTGTCCGCTGCCATCCGTACAGCACCACTACCTACCGACTAACACTGCTAACAACCGAGCCCGCTAATTATTGAGTCTGTAGACGGTGTACCGTTCGCCGAACCCGGGTGAGCTGAAGGTCGGTTCGGCCGGGACTCCTGTGGTGGGCGAGCGGACGGTGGACGATGAGCATTGACGAGCTACCCGACCTGTTGACCGTGTCGGAGGCGGCAGAGTTCTTGAGGATCGGCCGGAGCTTGGCCTACGACCAGGCCCGCCGATGGCTCGCGACAGGAGGCCGCGAAGGCCTCCCGGTCGTGCAGCTCGGCCGGCGGCTCCTGGTTCCCAAGCGACAGCTTGCGCGTTTCCTCGACGCCGCGCCGCCGCCGCTCTCGATCGTCCCCTCCGTTCCCCCCGCCGTGCTCACCTCCACTCGACCGGCCCGCCGTCCACGCCGCACTGCGACCCCGTCCACTCAGATCTCGCTCCTCGACCACGACC
>JANLSK010000134.1:0-3178 GCA_031362415.1 Actinomycetes bacterium
CGTTGATCGACAGGTGCTCGGATGGTTTCCGGGGTGGGCTCAGCCGAACAGGCGGCTCATCCGGCCGAAGCCGATGATCCGTCCCGTCCCGACGGCCAGCGTCTCTTGCGCGACCCGACCCACGGGGGGACGGGCGCTCGGCTCGGCCGGCGAGGTGGTGGCGTCGAGGCCCACGTCGCCGGCGATCCCGGCTGCCCGGGCCAGGTGGTAGCCGTCGGACACCAAGACGACGTCGTCGATCGAGCGTTCACGGAGGAAGCGGGCCGTGGCTACGATCGACTCCCAGGTCGAACGACCGGTGGTTTCCCGGAGGATCGCCGTGTCGGGCACGCCTCGGGCGATCAGGTAGTTTGCCGAGGCCGTGGCCTCGCTGAACCGATCGCCACTGGCCCGGCCGCCGGTCACCACGACCAGTGGCGCCAGGCCCTCGCGGTAGAGGTCGGCGGCGTGATCGAGCCGGCCTTCGAGCACGGGTGACGGCCGCCCGTCGTACTGGGCTGCGCCGAGCACCACGATGGCCTGGGCCGGGCGGGCCCGATCGGCCGTGGCCGTCCGCCAGACCGAGACGAACGTGATCGCCATGTAGATCCCAGCCACCGTCACCACCAGCGCAGTCAGCGACCACCACCATCGAAGCCGCCGAAACCGCCGGACGAGAGCGACAGGGCTCACTCGAGCGCCGCTCAACCCAGCCGGGCTCGCGCCGCTCGCAGCCGCCCGAGCGTGCGTTCACGGCCGAGCGCGTGGATGGCGTCGAACAGCGGCAGGCCCGAGTGGCGGCCCTCGACTGCGGCGTACAACGCGCCCATCACGGCCCGGGGTTTGAGCCCGAGGGCCACGATCACGGGCTGGAGCGATATGGCTTCAACGGTCCATTCGCACGTCTCGAGGTGGGCGATCACGGTGTCGAGGACCTCGTCGACACGCTCGGTCGCGGCCAGCACGTCCCACGATTCGTCAGCGATGGCGAACGACGACTCGTCGCAGAAGTGATGGGCCAGGAACGCCGGCACCTCGGCCAGGGTCACCAGGCGTTTCTGGGCCACCGCGAGCAGGGCCGCGAACTCCGGGCTGGACGGGTCGACGGCCGCAGTTGCGCCGTCTCCACGAGCTGCGGCCGCCCGGCACCAGTCGCCGGCCCGCTCGACGAGCTCGGGCACGGGAAGCGCCCGCAGGTACTCGCCGTTCATCCAGTCGAGCTTGTCGTGGTCGAAGAACGCTGCGCTGTGGTTGACCCGGGCCAGATCGAAGTCGGCGATGATCTCGGCCAACGGGCGCACTTCCGAGCCCGCCGCCGGAGCCGGGAAACCCAGCAACGACAAGTAGTTGACGAGCGCCTCGGGGAGATAGCCGGCGTCGCGGAAGTCTTCGACGGCCACGGCCCCATGGCGTTTCGAGAGCTTGGCCCGATCGTGACCGACCAGGAGCGGCAGGTGGGCGTACGTCGGTGCACCGGGATGACCGAGCGCGGCCCGCAGGGCCAGCACCCGATGCGTGGAGTCGAGCAGGTCCTCGCCCCTGATCACGTGGGTGATGTTCATCTCGGCATCGTCGACGGCATTGGCGAGGTAGAACACCGGCTGGCCCGACGAGCGCACGATCATGAAGTCGGCGATCGTGTCCCAGGGCACGGTCACCCGTCCACGCACGACATCGTCGAACTCGGCCGTGCCCGTGGTGGGCGTGCGAAACCAGAGCGAGCGCGTGCGTTCGTCACCCGCATCGCCCCGCCCGACGGCCGTCGACCGCTCGTAGAACCGGGGAACACCCCCATGAGCCTTGGCCGCCTCGCGCTCGGCATCGAGCTCGGCCTCGGTGAGCCAGCTCTCGTAGGCGTCGCCCGAGGCGATCAACCGGTCGGCGGCGTCGAGGTACTGCGGGATGCGGTCGCCCTGGCGGTACGGGCCTTCGTCCCAGTCGAGGCCCAGCCAACGCAACGTGGCCTGGATACCGTCGACCCACTCCTCGCGGCTGCGGTCGCGGTCGGTGTCCTCGATGCGCAGCACGAACGTGGCGCCGTGGTGGCGGGCGAAGAGCCAGTTGAACAGCGCCGTACGGGTTCCGCCGACGTGGAGGAAGCCCGTCGGCGCCGGTGCGAATCTGACGCGCATCGAGGGCTCGGTATCGGAGGTCATGGGAGAACGAGTGTACGGGAGGGGCCCCGCTTCGCCGGGGACGGGAATCCCGGGAACACGACGGGCCGGGAACACGACGGGCAGGGCCGGGAAATGTCGAGGGACCCGCCGAAGCGGGTCCCTCACGAAGACAAACCTAGGTTCGTCGGTTCAGCCGGTCTCGATGATGTCGAGAATCAGCCGATCCGTCGAACGTTGGCGGCGTTGGGGCCCTTCGGGCCGTTGGTGACCTCGAACTCGACCTTCTCGTTCTCGTTCAAGCTCCGGTACCCGGAACCCTCGATCGCTGAGAAGTGCACGAACACGTCGGCTCCGCCGTCCTGGGTGATGAACCCATAGCCCTTCTCGGCGTTGAACCATTTTACGGTGCCAGTCGCCACAAGCAATCCCTCCTCTCCTGGCCGTCTTCCGGACATCTCGTGGTCCGATCGGCCCCTCCGGCTCTCGCCGGCAAGTCGGGGAACTGCTCGAAGCTCGCTTACGTGCCGCACCCGCGTCTGACATCCTAGTCGCGTTCGACCCCCCGCGAGCGACATCGTGCGAACATTCCCTCCGGATGGCCGTCCGGGGCCCCCGGCCGGAGGGGCGAACTCACCACCGAACTCGCCGCCACACGCACCGTCGCACTCACCGAAGCGGCGTGAGGATGAACGTCCCGCCGGGCGTGCCGCCACCGGCCGACACCAGTGCCACCTCGGGATTTCCCGGTACCTGGCGGGCTCCGCCATCGCCTCGGAGTTGCACACAGGCCTCGTGCAAGAAGCCGTACCCGTGCAGGCGTCCGGCTGAGAGCTGCCCGCCATGGGTGTTGAGCGGGAGCTCACCATCGAGCGCGATCCGGGTGCCTCCTTCGACGAACGGCCCTCCTTCACCGATCCCGCAGAAGCCGAGCTGCTCGATCCACGACAGGCAGTTGAAGCTGAAGCCGTCGTAAAGCAGCGCGACATCGACATCGTCGGTACTGAGATCGGATCGGGTCCACAAGTGCGCGGCAGGCCCTACGACCATTGGCTCGTGCGTCAAGGTGTCCTGATCCCACGACC
>JANLSK010000149.1:0-61074 GCA_031362415.1 Actinomycetes bacterium
CCCGGCCGACATGGTGCTCATGCTCCCGTGGATGGACGTCACCCAACGCCGCCGAGGTTGAGGCCGGCCGCCCGGAGCATGTGATGACTCTTCAGACGCGGGGACTGGGACACCGCTACTGCTCGATGGTACCGCCCGCTCAATCGGCAACGCCGGGATCCGGTCACCGGCCTGCCGGATGCCATCGACGAGCTGCGGCGGGGGGCGCGCGGCACTTGGCGCGGGGCTGACGAATCCCGATCTCCGTTGGATCGTACCCAGGGCTCGGGTGTTCCTCGTTGTATCGCCGGGCGGGATGCCGGGATGCATCGAGTGCTCGTTGACAGGCCGGCTCGCTTCTCCGTACTCGACCGAGACCGTCCTCACCGAGCCGGTTCGGGCGAGGGCTGATACCGGCGGAGCCGACACCGCTTCTCGATGTGACACGAATCACGGTCCGGTGCCTGACCAATCTCGGCATCCGGTGACTCGAGGGATTGACCACAGGGGATTATTCGTTAGCGTTGGTCTCGATGACCAACACATCGATGCGCCGTGGAGATACCGTCGAGGTGCGCAACGCAGGCGAGGTCCTGGCCACCCTCGACGAGCGCGGCACCGTCGACGGGTTGCCGTTCATGCCGGAGATGGTTGGATACTGCGGCCAGCGCTTCACCGTCGAAGCCCGGGCCGATCGGGTCTGCGACACGATCGAGTGGACGGGCACCCGCCACCTGACCGACTCCCTGTACCTCGGCGACGAGCGCTGCGACGGCAAGGCTCACGGCGGATGTCAGGCCGAGTGCCGCCTCTTGTGGAAGGAGGTGTGGCTGCGCAGTGTCGACGCCTCTACGCCGGCGAGCGCCCCGTCGTCACCGATTGACATCGAGACGCTCATCGCCTGCGCCACCGCGAGCTCGCGCACGACCGTCGAGGTCGACGGCCGACCCGAGGAGCGGTTCCGGTGTCAGGCGACCGATCTCCTCGGGTGCACGACGCACGTCAAGCTGTGGGACGCCCGGTCGTACCTCAACGAGCTCACGAGCGGCAACGTTGCTCCCGGCACCTGGGCCAAGGTGATGGCGCGGGCCGCCGTCGAGGAGCCGGCGCGAGTCATCCGTCGCCATCCCCGGCTGTTCATCGCGGGCGAGCCCGGTCCGACGCCCACCGCCGATTCGTTGCACCTGCAGCCTGGGGAGCTCGTCCGTGTGAAGCGCCGGGAAGAGATCCAGCGCACGCTCAACGACAAGGGGCGCAACAAGGGTCTGTGGTTCGACCGCGAGATGCTCCAATTCTGCGGACGAACCTTCCGGGTCCGGCAGCGGGTCACCCGGTTCGTCAACGACCAGGACGGCCTCATGATCGAGCTCACAACCGACTCGATCACGCTCGACGATGCCGCCTGCTCCGGTCACCTGAGCCAGCGGCGATGGTTCTGCGCCCGGGCCATCCTCCCGTACTGGCGCGAATGCTGGCTGGAGCGGGTCGGTGCTCCGGTTGAGCCGATCTCGCACGCCTCGAGCTTCTCGCCGACGGCGCCCTGACGCCGGGGGTGCCCGCAAGATAGCTTCGCTCGTTTGAAGTGGCGTTCAGGGCGCCCGGCATCGGCATAAGTCAACGGGCGCATCCGCTGCCCGGGATGGCCGCTCCTCCAGATGTGCGTGTTGACGATGGGCGCCGCGAGCACCCGGCATCGTCGAAGCGCTCGACTGTCATCCGCCGCTCTACGCTCCCCGCGATGGTTGCGCCGGTGATCCGCCTGGGTGTCAGCTCGTGCCTGCTGGGCGAGCCCGTCCGGTTCGACGGTGGCCACAAGCGCGACGGATTCCTCGTCGATACCGTGGCTCGGCTGGTGGAGCTCGTCCCGGTCTGTCCCGAGGTCGAGATGGGTCTCGGCGTGCCCCGCGAGGCGGTACGGCTCCTTGCGTCCACCCGTCTCCCCGGAATGGCCGGAAAGCCCGTGCCACCCGGTGAGGACGGCAGATCAGAGTCTGTCGATCGGGCGCCAGTACGTGAGATCCGGCTGGTCGGGAGCCGCTCGGGAATCGATCACACCGAGCGGATGGCCCGCTGGACCGATCGTCGTCTCGACGAGCTCTCGGCGATCCCGTTCGATGGATACCTGCTCAAGAAGGGCTCGCCGTCGTGTGGTCTCAAGGTGAAGGTCTATGACGAGTCGGGGATGCCGTCGTCGTCAGGCCGAGGCCGGTTCGCCGAGGCTCTGACCGAGCGGTGGCCGCTCCTGCCGGTCGAAGACGACGGCCGCCTCCAGGACGCCGGCTTGCGCGAGCACTTCTTCGTGCGGGTCTTCGCGCACCACCGGTGGCGGACGTTCCTCGACGGTCGGCCCGCGATGCGCGACCTCGTCGCGTTCCACAGCTCGCACAAGTACCTCCTGCTGGCTCACAGCCCGGCCCGCGGCAAGGCGCTGGGACCCCTCGTTGCCGTTGGCGGAACCCGTCAACTGGCGGAGGTGCTGTGCGAGTACGAGCACGGGTTCTTCGCTGCGCTTGCGGTGCGGGCCACCCGCGGCAAGCACGTGAACGTGCTCCAGCACCTCGCCGGCTTCGTGAGTGACTCCATCAACGCCCGCACGCGGGCTGAGCTGGCCGGGCTCATCGACGACTACCAGGCGGGGATCGTGTCCCTGGCCGTCCCGCTCACGCTGCTCAGGCACCTCCTCCTCGATGATGGGGTGCACGAGTGGGCCCGTCGCCAGGAGTATCTGGCACCGCACCCGAAAGAGCTGGCGCTACGCACGGGGCTGTGACCGCGAGATAGCGTCCGCCGCGTGGCTGGAAGTCGGGCTCGTCGACTCGGAGGTGTGGTGTGGCTGGTTCGCTCGTAGGCAAGGTGGCCATCGTCACCGGGGCAGCCGGGGGGATCGGCTCGGCCTACTCGCGAGCGCTCGCCGAGGCGGGCGCCTCGGTGGTGCTGGCCGACGTGAACGCGGAAGGGGTCAAGACCCGCACCGACGAGCTCCTCGCCGCCGGACATCAGGCGATGGGCATCGAGATCGACATCGGCGACGAGGCCAGCGTGCGGGCCAACGTGGCTCGGGTCGTGGCCAAGCTCGGCGGCGTCGACATCCTCGTGAACAACGCGGCGTTGATGGCCGAGATCGGCTACGGAACGGTGAGCGACATCCCCGTCGACCTGTGGCGACGGGTCATCGACGTCAATCTCACCGGCGCCCTGTTGTGCATCCAGGCCGTCGTCCCTTCCATGAAGGAGCGCGGCGGCGGCAAGATCGTGAACCAGGCTTCGGCCGGGGCCTTCATCGCCGGCGGGGTCTACGGCGTCTCCAAGCTGGCACTGGTGTCGCTCACGGTCACGCTGGCCAACGAGCTCGCGCCCCACAAGATCAACGTGAACGCAATCGCACCCGGGTTCGTGAACACCGACGCCGGGCTCCGGGCCACTCCCGACGACATGGCTGGCATGCGTGACATGCTGGCGCCGCTCAAGGGCCTGGGGGAAACCAGCGACCTGATCGGCGCGTTGATGCTGCTCGTCACCGACGCCGGCTCGTGGATCACCGGCCAGACCCTCAACGTCGACGGCGGCTGGGTGATGAGGATCTGAGCCCCCGCTCCGCTCCACTGTTGCGCTGTTTCGCTCCACTGTTGCGCTCCACCGATTCTGTTCTGCTGCCCGCTCCGCCGTCCGCCAGGAGACACCGTGAAACCGGCACCCTTCGAGTACCACGCCCCAGAGACGGTCGACGACGCCGTCGGGCTCCTCGCTCAGCACGGCGACGACGCCAAGCCCCTGGCTGGCGGTCAGAGCCTCGTTCCCCTGCTGTCGCTGCGACTCACTCGCTTCGACCATCTCGTCGATCTCAATCGCATCGGTGCCCTGCAGGGCATCCGCCGCGAGAACGGTCACGTGGTGGTCGGGGCCATGACCCGGCATCGGGCCGTCGAGCTCGACCCGTCGATCGGCTCGACCGTTCCCCTGCTCGCGGCGGCGGTGCCGTGGATCGGCCACTTCCAGATCCGCAACCGGGGCACGATCGGCGGCTCCATCGCCCATGCCGATCCGGCGGCCGAGCTCCCCGCCGTGGCCGCGGCACTCGATGCCGAGATGGAGATCACCTCGAAGTCGGGGGTGCGCCGGCTGGCGGCCGCCGACTTCTTCCAGGGCACGTTCATGACCGCCATCGACACCGGAGAGTTGCTCACGGCCATCCGATTCCCGGTGTGGGGCAAGGAGTCGGGGTTCGCGTTCACCGAGTTCGCCCGCCGCAGCGGCGACTTCGCCATCGCCGGCGTCGGCGTGGGGCTCGAAGCCTCCGGGGGCACGATCACCCGGGCGGCGATCGCCTTCATGGGCATGGGCCCCGTGCCCGCGCGAGCCGCCGACGCCGAGAAGGCGCTCCTCGGAGTGAGCCTCGATTCGCTCGACGCCGCCGCCGTTGCCCGGATCGCCGTGGCCGCCACCGACGCCACCGGCGATGTGCACGCCTCGGCCGCCAACCGCACCACGATCGCCACCCATCTCGCCGAGCAGGCCCTCACCCGAGCGGCCTCCCTTGCTGCGGCCAACGTCTGAGAGTCGAGCCGACCATGAGCGAAGTCACCATCCGCATGAACGTCAACGGAACGGCCCGCCGAGGTCGCATCGAGCCTCGCAAGACCCTGGCCGACTTCCTCCGCGAGGACTGCGTGGCCACGAGCGTCCACCTCGCCTGCGAGCACGGCGTGTGCGGCGCGTGCACCGTCATCGTCGACGGTGTGGCCTCCCGCTCGTGCCTCATGTTCGCCGTGCAGGCCGACGGGGCGTCGATCACCACGGCCGAGGGCCTGGCCAATCCCGACGGATCGCTCGGCATCGTCCAAGACGCGTTCCGGCAGTGCCACGGGCTCCAGTGCGGCTTCTGCACGCCAGGATTCGTGGTCTCGGTGACGGCGTTCCTGCAGGAGAACCCCGATCCCTCGTTGGAGGAGATCAGGGAGGGCATCTCGGGGAACCTGTGCCGCTGCACCGGTTACCAGGGGATCATCAAGGCCGTGCAGCACGCCGCCGCTGCAGGCCGCACCGCGGTCACCTCGACGGAAGGCAACTGACATGGCGCAGCCGCACGTTTCCATGAGCGACAAGCACCGCGAGCGGGCCCCGATGTTCGAGGGCACCGCGGCCCGCTTCGTCGGCCAGAAGGTGCTCCGCAAGGAAGACCCGCGCCTCGTCACCGGCCACGGTCAGTACGTCGACGACGTCGTGCTGCCCGGGATGGTGCACGCGACGTTCCTGCGCTCGAACGTGGCCAAGGGCCGCATCACCAAGCTCGACACGAGCGCAGCCCTCGGGCTCGACGGGGTGATCGCCGTCTACACGCACGAGGATCTGCACTTCCCGGCCAACGCCATCGTCCCCACGATGATGATGGCCATGGGCGGGCCGGTCTGCCCCGAGAACCTCCTGGCCAAGGACGACGTGCGTTTCGTCGGCGACTGCATCGCCGTCGTGGTGGCCGAGAGTCGCTACATCGCCGAGGACGCGTTGGAGCTGATCGACCTCGAGATCGTGGCCGAGACGCCGGTCGTCGACATCGAGGATGCGCTCACCGACACCCACATCGTCCACAAGGAACTGGGTACCAACATCATCGGTACCGTCGACATCCCTCGCGACCCGCACATCGAGGGCCTGCTCACCGAGTCGGCCCACGTCATCACGGCCACGTTCAATCAGGCCCGCCAGACCAACGCCCCCATGGAAACCAAGGGCATCGTGGCCTCCTGGGACCGCTTCCGCGGTGAGCTGGTCGTGCACATGTCGAATCAGAACCCCCACGAGATCCGCCGCCGCGCCGCCGACCTGCTCGCCATCGACGAGTCGAAGGTGCACGTCTCCCAACAGGACGTGGGCGGTGGCTTTGGGCAGAAGATGTTCATGCCCCGCGAGGAAGCGGTGATCGTGTTGCTGGCCCGCGAGGTCGGCCGTCCGCTCAAGTGGATCGAGGACCGGCGCGAGAACCTGATGGCGTCGAACCACGCTCGGCGCGACCGGGGAACGGTCACGTTCGCGCTCGACGCCGACGCCAACATCGTCGCCGGCTACGTCGACATCAACGAGGATGCCGGCGCGTACCCCTTCGGCGGTGCGGGTACCGGCGCCATGGCCGGGATGCTGTTGCAGGGCCCGTACAAGCTCCAGCGCACGGCGTTCAAGTCGTACGCGGTGTTCACCAACACCTGCGGCCGGGCCGCGTACCGCGGACCGTGGCAGTTCGAGTCGGTGATTCGCGAGCAGATGGTCGAGCACGTGGCCCGGCGCATCGGGATGGACCCGGTCGAGCTCCGGCGCCGCAACGTGATCCAGTGGGAAGACCTCCCGTGGACGACGCCGTTGCAGGCAATGGTCTACGACAACATGTCGCCGGCCGAGACCCTCGACCAGGCCGTCGAGATGATCGGCTACGAAGCCTTCCGGGCCGAGCAGAAGCGGGCGTTCGAGGAAGAGGGCCGCCTGCTCGGCATCGGCTTCTCGCTGTACATCGAGCCGTCGGCGCAGAACATGGGCCCGCTCGCCACCGAGGGCGCAACCGTCCAGATCAGCGGTACGGGCAAGGTCGACGTGTTCATGGGGACCGGCTCGCACGGCCAGTCGATCGAGACCACCATGGCCCAGATCGTTGCCGAGGAGCTCGGGGTGCATGTCGACGATGTCGAGGTGCACCAGGGCGACTCCAACACGCCGTTCGGTGGGGGCACCGGTGGCTCGCGAACCGCGAGCATCGTGAGCGGCGCCGGCCGGGCCGCGGCCATCCAGGTGCGCCAGAAGGTGTTCCAGATCGCGGCGCACCTCCTCGAAGCGAACCCCGACGACCTCGAGATCGACTCGAGCGTGGTCTCGGTGAAGGGAACGCCGGCCGGCAAGACGGTGACGCTGGCCCAGGTGGCCCACACGGCCCTGTACGCCACCGAGGGCCTGCCTCCGGGCATGGAGACCGGCCTCGAGGCCACGGCCCGTCACCGCCAGGAAGCCGTGACGTGGTCCAACGCCTGCCACGTGTGCACCGTCGAGGTCAACGCCAACACGGGCGCGGTGAGCTTCGCTCGCTACATCGTGAGTGAGGACTGCGGGCTCATGATCAACCCCATGGTCGTCGAGGGTCAGGTGGCCGGGGGAGTGGTGCAGGGCATCGCCGGCGTGTTGTACGAGGACTTCCGCTACGACGCCGATGGCAACCCGCTCACGACCACGTTCATGGACTACCTGCTACCCACCGCGGCCGAGGTGCCGATCATCGAGCACGGTCACATCGAGACCCCGTCGAACACGCCGGGCGGTTACAAGGGCATGGGCGAGGGCGGTGCCATCGGTGCCCCGCCCTGTGTGTTCAACGCCGTGGCCGACGCCCTGTGGCTGCGCGGGATCGAGGTCTTCGACCACCCCCTCGGCCCCAACGAGATCCTCAACGCCCTGGCCACCGCCCACTGAGCAGGGTTCGTGCGGCGAGTACCACACCGGTGGTCGTTGAGTAGCATGAACGTATGACGAACAGGGACCGGCTGTCGGCGACCGTGGAAGCCGATCTGCTGGCGGCGGGCCAGGCCGCGGTTGCCGAAGGGCGGGCGGAAAGCCTGAGCGCGTGGGTGAACGACGCACTCCGGCGCCAGGTCGAGCACGAGCGGCGGATGAGCGCGCTCGACGAGTTCATCGCGGCGTACGAAGCCGAGCACGGTGTTATCAGTGATGACGAGATTCGCGAGTCGACGCGGCGCACGAGATCGCGGGCAGTCGTCGTTCGGTCGGCTACCCCCACGGGCGCCTCCGTCCCGCCGCCGGCTCGCAGACGGGCCCAGAGGTCCGCATGACCGTCGTCCTCCACGCCGGAGCGTTCGTAGCCGTCGAGCGGGGAGATCGTGACATCGTGGCGATCATCAAGCGGGAGCGTCTGGCGAACCGTTCACCAGTGACGCACGGCGGGGTGCTCGGCCAGGTGTGGCGAGGCGGGCGCGGTCGCCAGGCGATACTCGCTCGACTCTTGATCGGCGTCGACGTCCGGCCGCTCGACGATGGTCTCGGCCGTCAGGCCGGGGTGCTGCTCGCTGCGAGCGGTCGGGCCGATGTGATCGACGCCGCGGTGATACTCCTCGCGGCCGACGGTGACGAAATCTTCACATCTGATCTCAACGACCTGAGGCAGCTGGCCGAGGTGTCCGGCCGTCATGTGGACCTGATCGGCACGTGAGTCACCGAGATCGTGCCTGCTGGAGTGGGCGACGACACGGACCCAGTCCCAGACGCTTTCTTCGCGCTTTTTCACCGGGGGTGCGCGAAATCGCGGAGAATCCGGTCGCAGGCTCGCGGCCGACGGTCGGGTGCGCTGCGCGATGGCGCCCGACGGCCTTCTGGGGCCTACTTCGCGCCGTCGAGGAGGTCTTGGAAGCCGTACTGGTCGTGGGGGCCGATGACCATGAACTCCCAGAGGCCGTGGCCGACACGGCCGTCGAGCTCGGGGCGGCCGGGGGCCCGCACGGTGAAGCGGCCGACGCTGTCGATGATGCCCCACATCTGGGCCTTGGCTTCGGGGGTCGCCAGGTCGACGACGACGGCCTCGGTCTTGTGGGGTCCCTGGTACATGCCGTGGCGCCAGCCGGGTTCGGCGCCGTAGCCCGTCCCGATGCCGAGGTACACGGGGTAGCGCATCTCGATGTCGACCTCGATGGGCCCGCCGATGGCGTGCGGGAACCGGATGACGCCCCGCTCGGCGATGCGGGTCCCGGGCCGGAACACCAGATCATGCTCGGGCCGACCCAACAGCTCCATGGGCTTGCCGGTGGCGTCGGGCCACATGAGCTCGCCGGTTTCCATCACCCGGGTGCCGTCGCGCTCCTCCTGGCAGATGTAGATGAACGAAAACTCGTCGAACCGCACCGGCGCGTAGTTCCAATAGAAGGTGGACATCTGCGATCCGTGGATACCGGGGGCCTCGGGCTCGCCGACGGGACGCACGCCCCATGATCGATCGCGTGAACCCCACCATCTGTCGGGGGTGACGGCCAGGGTCTTGCCGGCGACCTCCAGGGTCCCTTCCCACACGCCGTTCTGGGCCAGGCGCTGGGTGTCGAAGGTGACCCGTCCGTGCTTGCGGATGAAGTGGCGGGGCTCGAGCGTCGGATGATGCGAACCCGTCCAGGTGATGTCGGCGGCGACGCCGGCGTCGTTGGGCTCCACGATCACCCGCAGCCGCTTGAGCCCCTCCAGCACCTCGATGCGGATGGGCCCCACGCTGGTGTCCATGCGATCGAGCCCGAGCTCGCGTGACGCCCGTACGACGCGCTGCATGTCTGTACCAGCAGCGGCCCCAACACCCGTCACCCCGGGCGTCGTGCGGCGGACACAGAAGAAGGCGTCGGTGGTGCCGAGGTTCGGGTACTGGCCCAGTCCGAAGATGCAGAACACGTCGTCGGAGCACGAGTGCATGTTGAAGTAGTAGCGGTCGTAGAAATTGCGATCGCTGGTGCCGGCGTAGCGGATGGGCTCAGCGATCTGGTGGACGGGGTAGTCGTCGAGCGGCGAGAGTGGGTTGTCGAAGTTCATGGCGATCCTTCAGGCGGGCGGGGCGAGGACGCCGGGGGCCGGGAGGCCGAGCAGACCGGCCGTGAGATGCACGACGATGTTGTTCTCGAACGTGTCGACGTCGGGCTCGGCCATCCCGAACTTCACGAACATGGTGACGAGGCGGATCATCACCACCGAGAAGCGGAAGCCCGCGAACACCTTGAACCAGTGGAGATGATCGGCCTGCAGCCCGGTGAGCTCCTCCCAGCGGGCCACGATCGCCTCGTGCGACGGGAGTCCCGGTAACCGGTTTCCGCCGGCGCCGGCGGTGTGGAACTCGTCGAGGAACAGCCACCAGCCCAGGTCCATCTGGGGATCGCCGTGACAGACCATCTCCCAGTCGAGGACGGCCGTCACCTGCCAGTTGTCGAAGAGCTGATTGCCGATACGCGAGTCGCCCCAACACAGACCGTCCCGCGCCTCGGTGGGGCGGTTGGCCAGCAGCCACTTCCACACCGCTTCGACCGTGGGGTACGCCCGGCCCGACTCGACCTTGGCCCAGTCGTAGTACTCCTGGTAGTACGCGATCTGCTGGTCGAGCCCGCTCGCTCCCCGTGACGGCATCTCGACGATCGGGCCCAGCCCGAGCTCACGCCAGGGCGTGGTGTGGATCTTGGCCATGGCCTCGATGCCCGACCAGACCACCGACGCCTGCTGCTCGGGAGTGGCGTCGAAGAGCCATCCCTCGTTCATGTACGGGGGCTGGTCGCCGGCGGCCCGGCCCGGCATCTTGCCCATCACGTAGAACGGGGCGCCCAGCACCGACGTGTCGTCCTCGAACCAGAGCATCGGCGGAAGCGGTACAGCGGTGTGGGTGCCCAGGGTGCTCATGACGGCCCACTGTCGGTCGAACCACGACTCCATGAAGACCGTGTAGCCGGTGGGTTTGACCCGGACCACGAGGCCCTCGGAGCGGGGCACGCCATCGGCGTCGGTGTACGAAGCGTCGAAGATGATGGTCTCGTTGGAGAAGCCCGACGACGCCGGGCCGCCCAGCGGTCCGACGGTGAGGTCGGCCGCTTCGGGGCGTTTCGCTCGGAGCCAGCCCTCGAGGGCCACTCGGGTCTGCTCGGGATCGCGCTGCTCGGGGATGGGCATGGGCGGGGAACCTACCGCTCCCGCTCGAACGCCGTCGACAACAGGCTGGCGCATGAGCGTCGACGAAACTCCGTCGAGAGACGCCTACCATCTCGGCACCATGGCCCCGAGCGACGACACCGTCCCCGAGAAAGCTCGCGACGACACCCCGCTGTCGGGGCGCCTCCGCCTGCGTCCGCCCGAGCCCATGCCCCGCTGGGTCCCCAAGGCCATCGTGGTGTTCTTCGCCATCTACGTGGGGGTGATCGCCGGCGGGATCCTGCTCGACAAGCTGCGCACCCTCATCATCATGGTGCTGGTCTCGCTCTTCCTCTCGTTCGCCATCGAGCCTGCTGTGAACGCGCTGGCCCGTCGAGGATGGCGACGGGGTGCCGCGACCGGCTTGATGTTCGTCATCGTCTTGGCCTTGATGGCGCTGTTCTTCTGGGCCATCGGCTCGTTGATCGCCGACCAGGTGGCCAAGTTCGCCGACGAGGCCCCGGGCTACGTCGATGAGATCGTCACCTTCAGCAACGACCGCTTCAACACCGACCTCAACGCCGACGAGCTCCGAACCCAGCTCACCGACCCCGAAGGCCCGTTCCGGAGCTTCGCCGAGGGCCTGGCCGATGACGTCGTGGGCCTCAGCTTCACCGTGGTCAGCCTGTTGTTCCAGATGTTCACGGTGGGCCTGTTCACGTTCTATCTCGTGGCCGACGGCCCCCAGTTGCGCCGCACGATCTGCTCGATGCTGCCCGAGGCACGCCAGCGTGAGGTGCTGCGGGCCTGGGAGCTGGCCATCGACAAGACCGGCGGGTACATCTACTCCCGGGCCCTGCTGGCGCTGCTGTCGGGAATCGCGCACTGGATCTTCATGACTGCCGTCGACGTCCCGTTCGCCCTGGCGCTGGCCCTGTGGGTGGCCGTCATCTCGCAGTTCGTGCCGGTGGTCGGCACCTACATCGCCGGCGCGCTGCCCATCCTCATCGCGCTCCTGAACGAGCCGGTGACCGCGCTCTGGCTCGTGATCTTCGTGTTCGCCTACCAACAGGTCGAGAACTACCTCTTCGCTCCCCGGGTGACGGCGCACACCCTCGAGATCCATCCGGCGGTGGCGTTCGGCTCGGCCATCGCCGGAGCTGGCATCCTCGGACCGGTCGGCGCGGTGTTGGCGCTGCCGACCGCGGCGGTGCTGCAGGCGTTCATCTCCACCTACATCCGTCGCCACGACGTGGTCGAGACGCCACTGACCGAAGAGGTCCGCCGCCGACGGAGGCAATGGTTGCGCCGCAGGACCGTCACCGTCGAGGAGTTCGAGGTGGAGCAACCCCCCGATCTCACGAGCTCGGCGTAAACGGCTGGATCAGTCGGGCTCACAGACGAAGTCGACGAGACGCTCGACCGCCCCCACGAGGTCGGGTTCGAGATCGGCATAGGTGCGCACCCGGGCCAGGAGCACCCGCCAGGCCCGCCCGGGCTCGGTGGGCAGCCCGAGGGCCTCGATCATGCCCTCCTTCCACGAGCGGTCACGTGGGATGTGCGGCCAGGCGTCGATGCCCAACACCTTGGGGCGGATGGCCTGCCACACGTCGACGTACGGCGTCCCGGTGACGAGCACGTGCGGATGGGCCACGGCGGCGGCGAGCCGGGCTTCCTTCGATCCGGGGACGAGATGGTCGACGAGGACGCCGAGGCGGGCATCGGGTCCAGGACCGAACTCGGCGACCACGTCGGCCAGGTGATCGATGCCATCGAGCCGCTCGACGACCACACCTTCCACCCGGAGGTCGTCTCCCCAGACCCGCTCCACGAGCTCGGCATCGTGGATGCCCTCGACGAGGATGCGGCTGGCGCGGGCGATCCGGGCTGCGGGCCGACCGGCCACGGCGATCGAGCCTGACGCCGTCCGCCGGGCCAGCGGATCGTCGTCGTGATGAGGGTCTGATACCGGGAGAACGAGCGACACCGGGCGACCGTCGACGGCGAAGGAGCCCCGCTCCCACGGGAACGTGCGCTCACGGGTCATGCGATCGGAGAGGGTGACCCCGGCGGGGTCGACCTTCACGATGGCCCCGCAGAATCCCGAGTCGCGATGTTCGACGACCAGCCCGAGCTGAGCATCGAGGTCGGGGTACTCGATCTTCTTCCGGCGGGGCTCGTTGAGGACGTCGTGTCCAGGCTTCCAGCGGGTCACACCGTCACGGTACCTGGACCACCACCGCGGTTCGTGGCACCCCGCCCGGTCCCGAGCGTGCGGTCTCGGTCCGGTCGTAGCGCCAGCCGGGTGTCTCGAACGACCGCAACCGCATGGCCAGGGAGCCGGGGGAGCTGAGCACGTGCCGGGCCAGGAGGCCCTTCACCGCCTTGGCGTCGTGACCGATGGCTGGGCCGGCGCGGGCACCGGACTCGAAGCGCACGCACCATCGGTGGGCGACGGGAATCCACGCCGCTGCGTGCTCGCCCGGCAACAGGTCGAGCACGTTGGCCTGGGCCAATGCCTCGTTGAGGACGGTCGTCAGCAGCGGCTTCCACCAACGGGCCAGCGCGCCCAGCTCGGGGAGGCGGGCACCCATCTTGAGCCGGTAGTGGGGCACCGGGTCGCTGATCTCGATGAGCCCGAGCAGGCCCGAGACGACGAGCACGGAACCCTTGGGGCGCTTGATGGAGGCCGGGTCGAGGTGCTCCCAGACAACGCCCGTGTATCGCTGCGCCGCCGGGAGCGTCGCGCTGGCGACGAGCCCGAGATTGGCGGCCCGGGCCCGCTCGAGGTGACGTCCGCCCACACCGAGCAGCCGGGCCGCGCTCTCGGTGTCGGCCATCGCCTTGGCCAGCGCCGTTGCCACGACCGCTCGGGCTTCGCCCAGGGCCGGGCCGAAGCGGCCGTCAGCCGGGTCCCAGCCCGGCCCGTCCCCACCATCGGCCTTGCCCTCCGACGGCGGGAGCAGGATCGTGACGGGGACTCGGGGAGAGGACACGGCGGCGCAGAGTAGCGTCCGCCGACGTGGAAACCGTTGTCCCGGCAGGAGACGAGCCCGAGCCTGCGTCCGAACCTGCTCCCGGTCGCGACGACTCCGTCACGCCGTGGCGGACGCTGACCTCGCGGCCCGTCTACGAGAACTCGTGGATCAGCGTTCGCGAGGACTCGGTGGCGCTGCCCGACGGACGCAGCACGATCTACGGCGTGGTCACCGCGGGAGAGTGCGTCGGGATGCTGCCGTTCGTCGACGACAATCACGTTCTCCTGGTCCGCCAATACCGTTACGTGTTCGGCCATCCCACGTGGGAGATGCCCACGGGGGGTCTGCATGCGGGCGAGACCCGCGAGACAGCGGTCCAGCGAGAGCTGGCCGAGGAGGCGGGCTACCACGCCGAGCGTCTGCACTCGCTGGCATCGTTCCACACGTCCAAGAGCGTGATGTGGGAGATCGCCCACGTGTACGCCGTCGCCGGCCTCACCCCGGTCGAGGTGGCGCCCGACGACACCGAGTTCATCGTGCGCCGGCTGTTCAGCTTCGACGACGTCGTGAAGATGGTCGACGCGGGGGAGATCCTCGACTCGATGACGGTGGTCGCGGTGCTCCATGCGGCTCGCCGCCGGGCCGGCGGCTGGCGCGCCTGAATCCGGTGAACCCGCCGGGCCCGTCTCGGTAGGGTGAGCCCGTGGGAGTCCTGCGTCGCGATCGGCGTCTCCAGCGGTACCTCATGTGCGAGTCGATCTCGGCCATCGGCTCGTGGGCGACGCTCATCGCGCTCTGGGGCGCGGCCGGGTACCGCTTCGACGCCGGAGCCGGCGGGGTCACGCTCATCGGGCTGGGCTGGTCGCTCCCCGCGTTCGTGCTCGGCCCGCTCGTGGGGGCGGTGATCGACCGGGTCGGGCCGCGCCGGGTGCTTGTTGTCGCCCAGGCCGTGGCGTTCGTCACGTCGCTGTCGATGACCCTGGCGGGAACCTTCGCCGCCTTGGTGGTGCTGGGCTTCGTGAACGGATGCTGCTCGGCGTTCGCCCATCCGGCGATGGCCGCGTTGCCGCCGCGGATCGTCGAACCCCGAGACCTGGCGTCGGTCAACGCCATGGTGCGGCTCACCCACAGCCTGGCCATCGTCGTCGGCCCCGCGCTCGGTGGCGCAGCCATCGCCACCGTGGGGGTCGACGGGGCGTTTCTCGTTGACGCGGCCACGTACCTCGTGGGTATCGTCGGCGTGGTGCAGCTCGGTCGGCGCGAGCGGCCGATGGTCGCGTCTTCGGGGTCTTCGGGGTCTTCGGGGCTCAGGCCATCGATGTGGCGGGAGGCCGGCGATGGCCTGCGTCTGGCGCGCGGCAACGCCATGGTGCGGCGCCTGATCGGGCTGAACGCCGCGGTCGGGGTGCTCTACGGCGCGGCGATCGTCCTCGAACCGCTCTACGTGCGCACGATCCTGCACCAGCCCGCGTCCACGTTCGCGTTGTTGCAGTCGGTCTTCGGCGTGACCTTGCTGGGTACGGGGATGCTCGTGGTCCGACACGCCGAGCGCCTGGCTCGGGTACGACACGTCGCCGTCTCGGTCATCGGTTCGGCTGCATTCGCCGCCGTGTATCTCGGCTCGCGCTCGACCGTCGTCGCGTTCGTGGGCGTCGCCTGCTGGGGCGTGGTCACGGCGTTCATCGGAGCGCCCGTGGCCACCCTGTTGCAGCGGGCCACACCGGCCGAGTCCCATGGTCGGATCATGGCGCTCGATCGCTCGGTCGACGCCGCGATGAAGATGCTCGCCACCGTGGGCGCGGGGATCCTCAGCGGGGTTGCGGGAGTGAGGTTCGCGGCGATGGTGTTCGCCGGCATCGCCTTGGCTGCCGGGGCGGCCGGGCTCGCCCGAAACGTCGACGCAAGCCCCGGCGCGCCCGAACCCGCCGTTCGCGCCAGAATCACGACGTGACCCAACGCGCGCGCCCCCGTTCCTTCGTGGCCGTTGCGCTCGCGGTGGTGCTCGCCATGATCGCCTCGGCGTGCGGTGACGACGACGATGCTGCTCTCGCAACGACCACGGGAGAAGCGGCCTCAGTGGCCGGGGCCACGGGCGCCGTCGAGGCGCTCGACGACGTGTTCGGACCGACCGTGCTCACGGTTGCCGTCGGAGCCACCGTCACGTTCACGAACAACGGCCGCAACGAGCACGACGTGGTGCTCGCGGCCGCGGCGGAGGGTGTCGATGGCTTCGGCGTCGATCGGACGGCCTTTGCTCCCAAGGGCGGCACCTACAGCTACCGCTTCGCCAGCGCGGGGACGTTCGCCTACTACTGCTCGATCCACGGATCGTCGACGGCGGGGATGACCGGCACCGTGATCGTGGGCGACGCCGGAGCCGAATCGATCGCAGCCACCACCAGCGCGACGGACGCCACCGACACCACCGACACGACGGACGCCACCACCGGGGGCGTGGTGCGGGTTCCCGAGGACGCCGAGACGATCCAGGCCGCCGTCTCGAAAGCCGCCGAGGGCGATCTCATCCTCATCGCGCCGGGGGAGTACCACGAGAGCGTCACCGTCGAGACCCCTCACCTCACGATCAGGGGCCTCGACCGCAACGAGGTGGTGGTCGACGGCGACTTCGCGCTCGACAACGGCTTCAAGATCCTGGCCGACGGGGTGGCCGTCGAGAACCTGACCGTTCGCAACTTCACCGAGAACGGCGTGTTCTGGAACGGGGTCACCGGCTACCGGGCGTCGTACGTCACCGTGTACCGCAACGGCGACTACGGGATCTACGCGTTCGACAGCTATGACGGGCAGTTCGAGCACTCGCACGCCTCGGGCAGCCCCGACGCCGGCTTCTACATCGGCGGCTGCTATCCCTGCAACGCCGTGGTCACCGACGTGATCGCCGAGTACAACGGCCTGGGCTACAGCGGCACCAACGCTGGTGGGAAGGTGGTCATCGCCAACTCGGTGTGGCGCCACAATCGGGCGGGGATCGTTCCCAACTCGGGTGACTACGAGCCCAACCCGCCGGCTCGCGAGAACGTCATCGTGGGGAACCTGGTGTACGACAACGGCGATCCGACGGCACCGGCCATCGAGATCGCCGGGGTGGTCCACGGCAACGGGATCCTCGTCGCCGGGGCCGTCGACATTCAGATCATCCGCAACCGGGTCATCGGGCACGAGTACTTCGGGATCACGCTCGTGCCCTATCTCGACGAGAACACCTACCTGCCCCAGCGAAACATCGTGCGCGACAACGTGATCTCGGAGTCGGGCATCGCCGACCTGTCGATGGCGGCCAACCCCGACGCCGGGAACTGCTTTGCCGGCAACGACTTCTCGACGAGCCTGCCCCGCTTCATCGAGCGCGACGCACCGTGCGCCGGAGGCGAGGCGGTAGCCACCGAGTTCGACGGTGCCATCGACTTCGCGGGAACGATCCTGGCGGCCCACCCGCCATCAACCGACTACAAGATTTCGCCCGTTCCGCCCGCCCAGGCCCAGATGCCCGGTGCGGCGACCGCCCCGGCCCGTCCCGCAACCGACGTTCCCGAGCCCATCGACATCAACGCCATCGATCTCCCCGCAGCACCCGACGACCGGGAACCCTCATGATCGTCTCGATCACCACGCCGCTCACCGACGAGGAAGCCCGCGTGCTGGGATGCCTGGCCGAGAAGGCGGTCACCACGCCCGAGTACTACCCGCTCACGCTCAATGCCTGTACCAGTGCCTGCAACCAGGCGTCGAACCGCAACCCCGTGGTGGCCTACACCGAAGGAGAGGTGCAGAACGCCCTGTTGGCCTTACGGGAGAAGGGGTTGGCGCGAACGGTCAGCGCGCCCGGCAGCCGTGGGCCCAAGCAGAAGCATGTTCTCGAAGAGGCGCTGGCGCTCGATGCCGCGGGCGTCGCCGTCCTCGCCATCTTGTTGCTGCGGGGTCCGCAGACCGTGGGGGAGCTCAAGGGCCGAACCGAGCGCATGCACAGCTTCGGCGGGCTCGGCGCGGTCGAGGCGACCCTCGCCGATCTGGCTGAGCGCCGCGACCCCTTGGTGGTGCGTCTGCCCCGTCAGGTGGGCCAGAAGGAGGAGCGCTGGGTGCACCTCCTCTCGGGGATGCCCGACCTCGAGGCCCTGTCGGCGTCGGCTGCCGCGGCGGCCGACGCTGCACACGCCTGGAGCGGCGGGCCGAGCGTGCCGCGCCCGGCCCCGCGCGACGAGCGGATCTCGCAGCTGGAGGCCCAGCTGGCGGCGACCCGTGACGAGCTCGCCCGTCTGCGCGCCGAGTTCGACGAGTTCAAACGATCGTTTGATTGATGACGCACGCCGGTTGGGCGGGCGTCGGGCGCACGTGAGCGGGCACGGCGAGGCGCCGATCGAACCGTCCCCGACTCCCTGGGTCTTCCCGCCGGGTGACGCCATCGCCGCGACCGACGGCGAGGTCGTTGGTGTGGGAGCCGACCTGGCCCCGGGGACGCTGCTCGCGGCGTACCGCAGTGGCCTCTTCCCCATGCGTACCAAGCGGAAAGGCCCGCTGGCCTGGTGGTCGCCCGACCCCCGAGGCCTGATCCCGCTCGACGGATTCCACTGGTCGCGCTCTCTACGGAGGTCGGCCCGGCGTTACCGGGTCACCGTCGACACCGAGTTCGTCGCGGTGATGGAGGGCTGTGCCGATCGTCGGCGGGAGCACGGCTGGATCGACCGCTCGTTCCTGGAGGCCTACACGGAGATGCACACCCTGGGTTGGGCGCATTCCGTGGAGGTGTGGACGGACGACGGTCGCCTCGCGGGCGGCACCTATGGCCTGGCGATCGGGGGACTCTTCGCCGCCGAGTCGATGTTCCGCAACCTCGACCTGGGACCGGCATCCACCGACGCCGGCAAGGTGGGCGTGGGTTGTCTGGTCGAGATGCTGCGCGATGGCGGGGCCACGGTGCTCGACGTGCAGTGGGCGACGCCGATGCTGTGCCAGCTGGGCGCCGTCGAGATCGCCCGTTCGGCCTATCTGGAGCGACTCGGTGAAGCGCTGTCGCGGCCTCAGCTCCAGCTGCGACCGTCAACCTCAAGGAGCCGCTCAGGGCTCGGTGATCCTGACGCTGAGAGCTGAGAGCTGAGTGCCGGGTGCTGAGGGCTGAGGTGACGCGGGCGTTCAGGTCGCCGGGGTTCCGTCGGGATCAGGGGTGGGTGCCGCGGTGGGGCCGTCGGCCGGACGTGAGGGCGACGCGGGGCTCATCGCCGCCTCGCGAACAGGTGAAGGCGAAGGTTGCGGTGTCGCTCCCGCTGCCGGATCGATGACCGGATCGAGGACCGGATCAACGACGGGTGCCGGCGGACGGGGGCCACCGGTCCCGTTGCCGAAGTAACGCATCAGCGTCGCGGCCAGGCCTTCGACCGAGCCGCCCCCTCCCGTGACGAGCACCTCGGGGACGATCGTGAGCCGCCCGTCGGCAACGGCGTTGGCGACGGCCACGATGGCCGTCGCCTGTGTTCCCAAGGCTTCGCGCTGCGCCTTGAACCCTTCCGCACGGGCCAACCCGAGCGCCTCCACGGCCTTGGCTTCGGCCAGACCGAGTGCCTGGACCTTGGTGGCCTCGGCTTGGCCCGTGCGCTCCACGAAGGCCGCCTCGCCCTCGGCCTCGGCCTTGCGGGCCTCCGAGCGGTTGCGGTTGATGTCGATCGAGACCTGCGAGGTGGCCAACTGGCCCTGCATGTCGGCTGTCCCCTTGGCCTTCTCGACGTTGATGCGGGCGGTCTGGGCCCGCTCTTGCTCCTCGAACGTGGCCTTCTCCTGCTTGGCGATCTCGCGCTGGGTCAGCACGGTCACCAGCTCGGCGGGGAACTGCACGTTCTGGATGTACACGCCGCGGGTCTCGACCTCGTAGGCGCTCAGGTAGCGCGAGACCGCCTCGAGCGCTGTCTGTTGCACCTGCATGCGGGTCTCGATGAACCGGATGGCCTCTTGGTCCTGCAGCGTGTTGCGGAAGTGGTTGCCGACCGCCGACGAGAGCACCTCGTTGACGAGGTTCAGCATGGTGCCCACCATCGAGATCACCTTGGGGGCTTTGGTGTCGGGCACATGGATCTGCACCTGGAGCTCGATCGTGAACACGAAACCCTCACGGCTCTTGCCCTCGATGGGCGCCAGGTTGGCGTCGAGCGAGTGGGCCGACGAGACCAGGTTCGACCAGTTGAGCGTGAGGATCGAGGTGGGAACGATCTCGGCTGCGTAACAGCGCGGGTTGATGGGGTACTTGCCCGTCCGCAGCGGCTCGGCCCAGATGCCGCGGTGGCCGGGAGCCACGATCGATCCGAACTTGAAGTCGGTGCCTGAGGTGTCGAGCGTCGGCAGACCAACGAACGCCTTGACCACCGCGACCTCGCCCTGTTGGACGAGGAGCATCGGCGTGAGCTCGACCTGGATCAGGAACGGGTTGAGCAGGTAGGCCCCGTACAGCAACGGGTCGTGCTGGAGGCCGATCTTGCCCCCGGCGTCCATGAACCTCTGGAAGTCCTGATAGTTGTTGTGGAGCGTGTTCTTGTTGCCGAGGAGGATCTCGATGATGGCCGCTGGCGCATCCCCGTTGGCTTCCATGGCCGAGACGTCGTCGTAGCCGCCCAGGCGCGATGCGATGTCGCCCGAGAGCAGGGGCTCGCCTTCGAGAGCGGTGACGATCCCCATCACGTCGGCATTGCCCACGGGTGCGATCACCACCACCTGGAGCTGCTCATCGGTCAGCCCGAACGAGTCGGCGCCGAGCAACCCACCGGACGACGCGGCCCGAGCGTGGAGGTCGGGCGAGACGGGCATCCCGTAGATCGCGTGAGCCGTCAGTACGAGAAAGGCGACGGGATGGATCGGCACGAGCGTTCCCGGAGGCAGCACCGGGCGCTGCACACCCTTTTGGCCGCCCCCTTGCAGGAACGCAGGAAGGTCGGTGAAGTTGCCGAACGTGGGGTTGTAGAACGCGCTCTTGGCCCCGATGGGGAGCGGACCACCGACTTGGGAGATGACGACGCCGATCTCGCCTGCCGGCACCTGCACCCACGGGAACTTCTGGACGCCGTACATGGGCCAGATCTTGAACCGAAGGCCCGGCATCATCAGCTCGGCCTGGAACCCGGCTTCCCCGTTGAAGGCGATCGGATCGTCGTCGGTGAGGTTCTTGAACCCGAAGCGCTTGTTGAGCAGACCGACCTCGGACGGCCCGATCGAATGCAACGACTTCAACACGGTGATGACGAGGAGCAGAGCGACAACACCAGCGAAGACGGCGATCGCGAGTCCCATTGACGGTGCTCCTTGTCGGCACCGATCTCGCTGGCGGATCGGTCGCGTTGCGAACGCTACGCCTTCGTGGAGCCTCCGGTGAACAGATCGTGGACGACGGTGATCGGCACCCCAGCCGGCCGGGGGTGCCCGTAGCGGATGTAGAACTCCCAGCCGAACGACTCGGTGAACACCTCGGTGGGCATCTGCATGAAAAACGAGCTGTCGTCGATCTGGCTGGCGTGCGCGGCCATCGCCCGACGCTTGACGGGGGCGAACTCCCGCACGTCGACCGAGTGGGTGATGCGCTCCTCGGGCACCCCGAAGTCGTCGTCGAACTCGTCGATCTCCGGCATGCCCTCGGGCATCTGGCCACCGTTGCTCTCGGCCGCGGCGCGCATGAGCCGCTCGAAGTGGGCCCGGTTGATCGTGGCCTCGTACACCTCGGTGACCCCGGCGATCTCCGCCGCGCGGAGCCCGACGCGGTGCACCTGGATGTGATCGGGATGGCCGTAGCCGCCGTTGTCGTCGTAGATCGTGATCACGTCGGCGTGCTCGTTGGTGAGGATGGCCGCCAGGCGTCGTGCCGCCTCCTCGACGTCGGCCTGCCAGAAGCAGTCGGGGCGTTCGGTGGTGGGCGTTCCCTTCATCCCGGAGTCGTGGTAGCCGAGGAACTCGACCCGATCGACCCCGAGGACCGCCCCGGCCGCCAGGCTCTCGACGCTGCGACGATCGCCGAGCGTCTCCCCGTCAGCCAGGAACCCGTCGGTCACCTCACCGACCTCGCCCAGGGTGGCCAGCACCAAGACGACCCGGTGACCGTCGGCCGCAGCCCGCGCCATGAGCCCACCGGTGGCGATGGACTCGTCGTCGGGATGGGCATGGAAGCAGACCAAGGTGGGCATCGGCCCCATCATGGCGCACGTTCGCTGCCTGTTGAGGGTCGACGCGGCGGCCCACGCCCGGCCCCTCCCGAACAACTGCCAGTACAGGGCCGCCTGCGCGCGACTACTGGCAGTTGCTCGTTCGTTTCGGCGCAGGGTGCGGTCCGTAGGCTGACCCGTGATGCTCGCTATCGCTGTCGCTGTCGTGCGGCTCGACCCTGGCCTTCCGCTGCCTGCGCAGGCCCACGACGGTGATGCCGGCTATGACCTCGTCGCCCGGGAAGGCGTCGTGCTCCCGGCCGGCGGTGGACGGGCGGCGGTCCCCACCGGCATCGCGTTGGCCATCCCGCCGGGGTACGCGGGCTTCGTGCAACCTCGTTCGGGGCTGGCGCTACGCCACGGCATCACGTGCCTGAACACGCCCGGGCTGGTCGACGCCGGCTACCGCGACGAGCTCCGCGTGATTCTCGTGAACCTCGATGCGACGCACAGCTACGAGGTGCGGCGCGGCGATCGCATCGCCCAGCTCGTCATTCAGCGCTTCGAGTCAATCGCCTGGAACGAGGTCGGCTCGATCGCCGAGCTGCCCCCGGCCGAGCGAGGCCTGGGCGGCTTCGGTTCGTCCGGGCGCTGAGGCTCCGGCCTCAGACCTCAGGCCCCGGGACAAGTTGACCGGTCGGCGAAGACGGTTTGCTAGAGTCGCACCGTTCATGCGGACGTGGCTCAGCTGGTAGAGCATCACCTTGCCAAGGTGAGGGTCGCGGGTTCGAATCCCGTCGTCCGCTCCACAGAAGTGCAGGTCAGCCCCGGTTTCGGCCGGGGCTGCTTCGCGCCTGTGGTGGGGATAGCGGTTTGATCCCGCGTCCATCCCTGTGCTGTCCCGGTTCATCGTGGCGATGTTGGCTCCGGTTGGTGTGTTCCAGTTCGGGGACTGCCTCCTGAAGGTGGGCGCAGTGGCTCCGGTAGCTGTGTTACACCCGGACGATCGCTTCGCCGGTGCTGATCAGCCACGCCGGTCTCCCTCGACGTCCACGGTGGGGCGCTCCGGCATCGGCGGGGAGGGCAGCCCTTCATCGTGGGCACGCATGCTGGAGGCCCCGACGGCCATCGTCGTTGGCCCGACGCCCGGCAGATCTCGCCTGGGACCCCGAACGCCCCGAGCGCGTCGAGCCGTCGAGATCACCCTGGCTCGGGACGGCGGTGGTAGCGTCCGCGGGTCCGGCCGCGGTGGGGCGGCCTCGAGCCTGGAGTCAGGGTGGAACCGGCGAACTGGAGTCCCGACCCGACGGGCCGGCACGAATACCGCTACTGGGACGGGCAACGCTGGACCGACCTCGTCGCCAACGGCGGTGTGCAGTCGAACGACCCTTTCGAGGTTCAGCCTCCGGCTCCGGCCGTGCCGCACGCTCCGCCCGTCGTCCAGAGGCCGGCGTCGGCGCCCACCCAGGCGTTCCCGTCAACGCCCACGCCGCCGCAGCCGACGTCGACACCACAGCAGCCGACGTCGACACCACAGCAGCCGACGTCGACACCACAGCAGCCGACGTCGACACCACAGCAGCCGTGGCCGAGCGCCGGCAGCGGCTACCCCGCTCCCGCCCCGGCTTTCGACCCCGCCTTCGCGGCGGCACCCGTCACCGCCCCGGCGCCCGAGGCTGATGCTCGTCGGCGCCGGCCCGTCGTGGTGTGGCTCGTTGCCCTGCTGTGTGTGGCGCTCTTTGCCGCCGGACTCGTGGTCGGCTCGGTCGTTGGCGGCGACGACGACGCTGCCGGGTCCGGCGGCCAGGTCGGCGAGATCTTTCTGGAGCCGGCGTCGGTCGAGGGGCCCGATGCCTTCACCAAGAGCACGGGGATGGGCTTCGCGCAGGAGGTCCGCGACAAGGCACTGCCGTCGAAGGCCGTGGGGGCGGCAACGCCCGGAGCCGGCGAAGAGGCCGACCCTGTCGTCACCGTCGTTCCCGTCCCCGGCACCACACCAGGCCTCTATGGCGGCACGCGCGACGACGCCGAATGCGACGTCGGCCAGATGATCGAGTTCCTGCAGGAGAATCCCGACAAGCTCGAAGCCTGGGCCGGGGTCCAGGGCATCGACCCGGAATCGGTGCCCGACTACCTGCGCTCGCTCACGCCGGTCGTGCTGCTCGAGGACACCCGTGTCACCAACCACGGTTTCAGCAACGGACGGGCCACGCCGCGACAGTCGGTCCTCGAGCGGGGAACGGCGGTTCTCGTCGACCCGTCGGGGGTTCCCCGGGCCCGCTGCGCCTGCGGCAACCCGCTCGTGGCGCCCATCCCTCAGCCCCTCGGCGCGCCGTTCACCGGCGACGTCTGGGACGATTTCGAGCCGGCCCTGGTGCTGGTGATCGTGTCCATCGAGGTGGTGATCGAGTTCGTGCTCGTCGACCTGGGCGATCCCGAGGTGGGCGACAAGTTCGTGCGCCCGGTGGGCACCGACGGCTCGTCCGACGAGAACGTCCCCGAACCCACCACCACGACCACCGAGCCTCCGGCCACCACGACCACCGAGCCCCCGACATCGACGACGGTTCCCGAGACCACGACGACCGTCGAGCTCGGCACCGGCGACATCCAGATCACGTTGCGCTGGAATTCGACGGCCGACCTCGATCTGTACGTGACCACGCCCGACGGCTCGATCATCTCGTTCGGCCAGCCGACGAGCTCCGACGGCGGGACGCTCGACGTGGACGCGAACGCCGCCTGTAGCCCCGTCGAGATCGTGTCACCGCCTGTCGAGAACGTGTTCTGGCCCGTCGGGGGGGCGCCGAGCGGCACCTACAGCGTGCAGCTCAACTACTTCTCGGAGTGCGAGGGCGGCACCGGCCCCCAGGACTACACGGTCGAGATCAAGGTCGACGGCCGCGAGCTGGGTCCGTTCCGCGGCACGGTCGACGCTGCCAGTGGCCTCGTCGAGTTCGTCGACGTCCACACCTTCACCGTCTGACACCTTCACGTGCGGCACCTTCACCAGCTGACGCCTTCCCTGGCGCGACGAACGGGCACATCATGACGACCCCGGTGGCTCCAGACACCCCGTTCGTCCCCGAGGACGACACGTACCACGTCCTGTCGGACGATCCCTACGAGTTCGAGACCACCTGGTGGTCGCTGAACATCCCCGAGCGGCGCATCGGCGCCTGGCTTCATGCCGGCTATCACAGCAATCGTCAGCAGGCGACGTGGCGTGTGTTCGTCTGGGATCCGAGCGGCGCCGATCCGGGCCGGCTGGCGTACTACAAGATCGCACCCGACGTAGACATGCCGCCAGAGCCCGACCTGCGCGACATCACCTTCCCGGGAGGGGGCTTCAGCGTGAAGATGCTCGAGCCACTGATGAACTACCACGTGGCCTATCGCGATGCCGATGCCGATTTCGCCATCGAGCTCGAGCACCGCAGCGTGCATCCGCCCCGCCGGTTCACCCCGGGCGAGGCGCCGATCATGCACAACCCCCATCTCGATCAGCTCGGGCACGTCACCGGGGAGCTGGTGCTTCACGGCGAGCGCATCGCCATCGACTGCCACTCGGTGCGTGACCGCACCTGGGGGCCGCGTGGCGGCCATCACGCCCAGAGCCGCAAGCCCGAGCACCTCCGAGGCGAGCACCGGGTCGCCCATCCGGGCGGTCCGCGTTGGCGCGAGGTCGAGCGCGAGCGGGGCCGGGGCCGCATTCAGTACATCTTCGGCCACACCGACGCCCAGACGGGGTTCCTGAGCTTCGTCCGCCCGCAGGACGGCGATGCCGCCGGATGGTCGCCACTGAACGTCGGCTGGTTGCTCAAGGACGGGGTGTTCGAGCGGCTCGACAGGTCGAAGAGCCGCATGCGGAATTTCCGCGATCCGAACACGGGCTGGAGCGCCCACATGGAGGTCGTGCTCGTCGACGTGACCGGACGGACGATGGAGGCCGAGGGGTTCGCGCGCAGCCACATGTGCGAGCACGCCGCGGGCTCCAACGCGTTGATGCGCTGGGAGTACGACGGCCAGATCGGCTGGGGCGAGGATCAGGACGGCTGGCGGTCCGAGCACTTCGTGAAGATGCTCAACGCGCTGCGCGCCACGAGGTAGGTCAGGCGAGCGCGGCGGGCCTTTCGCCGTCGACAAGGTGTCGGGTACCCTCACTCGCACACACGATCAGGGAAGTGGGGGCTCGATGACGACCATGGACGCGCGCAGCAGGGCCGAGGCCGAGGCCGAGGCGTACAACCCCTACGACGCGGCGTTCCTCGAGCGCGAGTTCGAGGTGTACGACATCCTCCGCGCCGAGCTCCCGATCGCTCGGACCGAGGCGATCACGGCCATGGGTGCGCCCGGATCGTGGGTGCTCACCCGCTACGACCAGTCGTGCGACTTCCTCCAGGATCACGCCAGCTTCTCCAACCAGTCGAACGTGTATCCGGTGCGGCCGTGGATACCGCAAGCCATCGACCCGCCGGCGCACAGCGCGTACCGGCGGATCATGAACCCGTGGTTCACCGTCGACGAGATGCGCCATCTCGAGCCGCACCTCGAGAAGTTCGCCGACGAGCTCGTCGACACCATGCTCGACCAGGGTGACGAGTTCGATTTCGTGGCCGCGTTCGCCGATCCGTTCCCCACGGTCATCTTCTGCCAGCTCGCCGGGTTCCCGCTCGACGACTACGAGCAGATCATGAACTGGAAGAACACGCTGATGCACTGCGCCGACGGTCACGCTCGCGGCTTCGAGCTCGCCGCCGAGCTGGCGCGTGAGCTCGGCCACGAGGTCTCGGGGTCGCGCCTCACACCCGAGGCCGAGCTCGCCGTGCGTGCCGGGGTCGGTCAACGCATCTACGCGTACCTGGCCGACCTCATCGACCGTCGCCGGGCCGAGCCGGCCGACGACATGATCACCAAGCTGCTCGCCGCCTCCTATGAAGGGGAGCGCCCGCTCACCCAGGAGGAGCTCGAGGACACGCTCTTCCTCTTCTACATGGCCGGTCTCGACACGGTGGCGTCGGCACTGGGCCTGATCGTGCAGACGTTCGCCGCCAACCCCGAGAAGCGTCGCGAGTTCATCGAGCTGATGGAAGACCCCGAGCGCGTCGGTCCCGCCGTCGAGGAGCTGATCCGCTACCACGCCATCGTGCTGCTCCCTCGGCGGGTGACCCACGACGTCACCTTCCACGGCACCGAGTTCGCGCAGGGAGCGCAGGTGCTGTGCCCCACCATGGCCGCCAACCGCGACGCCGAGGAGTTCGCCGACCCCGACGAGCTGGTGTACGACCGCACGCCCAACCGCCATCTCGGGTTCGGGCTGGGCCCGCACCGCTGCATCGGGATCCACCTGGCGCGACGCGAAGTGCGGATTGCCCTCCAGGCCTTTCACCGCAAGCTCCCCGACTATCACCTCGATCCCGAACGTCGGGCCGAGGCCTTCGGTGGCATGAAGGGCCTCGCCGCGTTGCCCCTGGTCAAGGGATGACGGGGGCGTTGATGCGGGTCGAGCTCGACAGCGGGCGCTGCCAGGGTCACGGCCAGTGCGCCATGGCCGCGCCCGAGGTGTTCGCCTTCGACGACCAGGGTTTCGCCGTCCTCCAGATCCACGACGTGCCCGTCGAGCTGGCCGACAAGGTCCGCTCAGCCGCACTGCGCTGTCCCGAACGGGCCATCTCCATCACGCAGGAGACCTTCGGCACTCGGCCTGTCGGGCTTGGCGAGGCCATGCGTCCCTGAAGGAGCAGACGCCAGCGATCTCGGATGTCGGCGTACGAGGACGGGCACACCTTTCCCAAGCTCGACACCCTCGAGCGGATCGCTCGGGCGGCCGACGCGGAGCTGGCCCTCGTACCCCGGGGCAGCGAGCGCGTCGCCCGTCAGTTCGAGCTCGTTCGCGAAGCGGTCGAGGCCGGGGACTGGTCGCGGTCGTTGAGGCTCGTGGCTGAACTCGTCGCCTGGGTCCGCACCGACATGGTCGGCGCTCATTGCCTCAACGTGATCCCGGCTTCGTCGGAGATCGTCGTTGGGACGCTCTGATCGGCGGCGTGGCCGAGTTGCTGGCAGCTGAGCTCGACATCCCGATCCCGAGCTGGGCGAGCGGTCCGGGCCGCTTCCTCGATCAGGTGTGGTTCTACACCAGCCTGAGGTCGTTGTGGCCGTATGTGCTCGTCACGACGCCGGCTGCGCTGGCGTCTCGTGGAGTCATGCTCAGCGCCGACTCGTTGGCGAGCGTGTGATCCGTGGATCGGGACCAGATCCTGCAGTTGCTCCACGAGCTGGGCGATCGGCTCGACGGTCGGGGCGTGCGCGGCGAGATGTTCCTGGTCGGGGGCGCGGCCATGGCGTTGGCGTACTCGACCCGGCGCTCAACCGCTGATCTCGACGCGGTCTTCGAACCGAAGTTGCCGATCTATGAGGTGGCCGAGGCGATGGGCCGAGAGCACGGTCTGACGCCCGCATGGCTGAACGACGCGGTGATGGGCTTTCTGCCGGGTCCCGACCCGAACGCCGGGTTCTGTTCGACATCCCGGGGCTTCGGGTCACAATCGCCTCGCCCCGCTACCTGCTGGCGATGAAGCTGATGGCGAGTCGCGTCGAGCGCGACGAGGACGACCTTCGGCTCCTGATCGGGCTGTGCGGCATCCGCTCGGCCGGCGAAGCTCTGGAGCTCCTCGAGCGAACCTACGGCGCACACCCGATCGAGCCCAGGGTCGAGTACCTCCTCGCCGAGCTTCTCGGCGAGGGCTCCTGAGGCTGAACGAGTTCGATCGGATGCGTTCGAGGCGCGCGCATCGAGACGCCGCAAGAAAAGAACGAAGTTGCACAACAACATGACATTCAAGCTTGAGGCAGCGTCTCCGCAGCTCAGCGAGGTAGTGGGCCCCAAAAACTGTCTCTCAAGGGGCGACGGTTTCGGGGGTGAGGAACCCGGTCGGACGGTAGACGCCGATGAGCATGTTCTCGTGCATGCCGTAGCCCACCTCGCCGGTGGCCGTCTCGAACCGGCACAGGGTCTCGTTGAGGATGGCGTAGCGGCGTCGTTCCTCGGGATCGCTCAGATCGTGGGTGAGGCCCTCGACCTTGAGGGGGCCCTGGTACACGCCGTGGCCCCAGGTCCCGTCGTTCACGTAGCCCGAGCCGGCCGCCAGGTACAGGGTGCGCAGCGGGGTGTTCCTCACCACGATGGGCGTACCATCGGGGGCCGATGTGCGCACCGTGGCGCCGCTCATCTCCCGGGTGCCCGAGTGGTACTCCATGTCGATCTCGGGCCGGCCCAGCTCCTCGTTGGGCCGGTTCTGATCGACGTTCCAGACCCGGGCGGCCTCTTCGACGTGGCGGTGCCCGTCGGCGTCCTGGTCGACCTGGACCTTGATCATGTGGTCGTCGAACTGCATCGGCAGCCAGTCGTGGCGGAAGCCGTAGCCGTCGGCCTGTTGGCGGGCCCGGATACCCGGGGCCTCCCGTTCGCCGACGGGGCGAACGCCCCACGATCGGTCTCGGGCGCCCTTCCACAGGTCGGGGGTCACGTCGAAGGTGCGGCCGGCGACGCTGAGGCGGCCTTCCCACACGCCCACCTGCGCGTAGCGGCTCACGTCCTGGATGACCCGGCCGTACTGGCGGCTGAACGTCTTGGGCTCCTCCAACGCGGAGACGCTCCCGGTGAAGGTGAGGTCGGCTTCGAGCCCCCAGTCGTTGGGGGCACAGCGGATTCGGAGCCGCTCCAGCCCCTTCAGAACCTCGACCGAGAGCGGCCCGACCGAGGTGTCGAGCCGATCTGAGCCCAGCTCGCGTGACGATCGCACGGTGAACTGCTCGTGCCCGAGCGACACGGTGATGAACGCGTCGGTCACGCCCAGGTTCGGATACTGACCGAGGCCGGTGATGACGAAGAGCTCGTCGCTGCTGGCGTGCATGTTGAAGTAGTAACGATCGTAAAAATTGCGATCTGAGGTGCCCACGTGGTCGAAGGTCTCCGACGTCTGGTGGGCGAGGAACTCGTCGAACGGGCTGAGCGGCATCGCTGGACCTTCCCGAGAGCAACGTGGCGGCGGGTGATGTCGCGCACCCTATCGAGTCGACGGTCGTCCGGGCCGGGCCCGCACAGTCTGCGGCGTGGTGAGCCGGGCGTGGTGACCCGGACGTGGGGCGACGGGCGCCCCGTCGGCGCCTGCCGGTAGCGTCGGGCCGGTGACGATCGAGTACGTATCGACCGACGAGGTGGCGCGCATCCGGGCCCAGCTCGGCCATCCCGTCATCGACAACGACGGCCACATCATCGAGTACCTGCCGCTCGTGCGCGACATCATCGTCGACCTCGCCGGCGAGTCGGTGGCCGCCCGCTTCGACCGCGTCGTCGACGGCGGGCGCTCCACCCAGCTCCTCGGCCCGGCCGATCGACGGGCCCTGGGTCTGGTGCGCAACGCCTGGTGGGGGATTCCCACGGCGAACACGCTCGACCGGGCCACGGCGATGCTGCCCGAGCTCATGTACCGCCGCCTCGACGAGATGGGCATCGACGTCGCGTTCTTGTACCCCACCTACGGCCTGGTGGCCATCCACCTCGGTGACGACGAGCTGCGCCAGGTGACGGCTCGGGCGTTCAACACGTATCTGGCCGAGGTCTACGAGCCGTACCGCGACCGGTTGATCCCCGTGGCCTGCATCCCCACGTTCACGCCCGAGGAGGCGGTGGCCGAGCTCGACCATGCCGTGGACGTGCTCGGCCTGCGGGCCGCCATGATGGGCGGGGCCGTCCCCCGGCCCATTCCCGAGCACACCGGACCGGCGGCTCGATGGATGGACGGTCTGGGTCACGGCTCGCCGTACGACTATGCGCCGCTGTGGGACCGCTGCGTCTCGCTCGGGGTCTCACCCACGTTCCACTCCAGCGGGGCCGGCTGGGGCTCGCGCACATCGCCCACGAATTACGTGTACAACCACATCGGGAACTTCGCTGCGGCCGGTGAGTTGTGCGCTCGATCCCTGTTGTTCGGCGGCGTCCCGATGCGCTGGCCCGAGCTGCGCTTCGCGTTCCTCGAGGGGGGCGCCGCGTGGGCCTGCAACCTCTACAGCGATGTGCTCGGCCATTTCGACAAGCGGAACGCCTCGGCGATCGGACGCTACGACCCGTCCGCCCTCGACCATGAGTTGCTGGCGTCGATGTTCGCCCGCCACGCACGAGGACGTGTCCACGATCGCTTGGCGCGCCTCGACGAGGGCCTGGGGATGCTGTCGGAGCCCATCGTCGGCGACGATCCCGTCGACGAGTTCGCCGAATCGCTCGTGGGCTCGGCCGACGACATCCGCACCATCTTCACCGAACGGTTCTTCTTCGGCTGTGAGGCCGACGACCCGATGGCGGCCATGGCCTTCGACACGAGGCTGAACCCGCTCGCGGCCCGATTGCCGGCCATCTTCGCGAGCGACATCGGGCACTGGGACGTCCCCGACTTTCGCCATGTGCTCTCCGAGGCGTGGGAGCTCGTCGAGCACGGCCACCTCGACGGCGCCGACTTCAAGGCGTTCACGTTCGAGAACCCCGTCGCCTTGTGGGCGGGGACGAACCCGGAGTTCTTCGCGGGCACCGTCGTCGAGGATGCCGTGCGCCAGCACCTGGCCTGAGCGACCGCGATCCTTCGCTTCCGCCGGTGCTGGGTGTCAGCCGGTGATGGTCTTCGACCCCATGGCTCGCAGCCGGATCGCCGCGCCCGGGCGGAGCTGTCCGACGAGGTCGAGGTCGGCTCGGGTCACCACGGCCACGACGGGATAGCCGCCCGTCGTGCCGCAGTCGGGTCCGAGGATGATCGGCCGACCGTCGGGTGGGAGCTGGATGGCGCCGGGGATCATCGCCTCGCTCGCCAACTCGTCCGGACGCCGAGCGAGCGCGGCTCCGTCGAGGCGGACGCCGGTGCGGTCGCAGGCCGTCGAGACCGTCCACACCCGTGACACCAGCTCGTGACGGGCGCCGTCCGACAGCCAATCGTCACGCGGGCCGAAGATCACCGCCGCCTCGACGATGTCAGGCAACGGCAGGGTCGGGACCTGCTCGAACCAGGCCGGCCCGAGCCCATCGACGGGCCCGGACCGGATCACGTCGCCCGCCTGAAGCGGGGGCGGGCCGATGCGCCCGAGCGTGTCGTAGGAACGGGAGCCCAGCACGGGCTCGACGTCGACGCCGCCGCGAAGCGCCACGGTGAGACGCAACCCGCTGGTGGCCCGGCCGATCCGCAGACGGGCGCCCGCAGGCACGAGCAGGGCCAGGTCCTGGCCGACGGGCGACCCGTCGATCCAGGCCGGGCCCCGGGCCCCGGTGAGCGCGACCGTGGTGGCCTCGACGGCTTCGAGCTCGCAGTCGCCCAGCACGATCTCGATCACCGCGGCATGGGGATCGTTGCCGACGAGCCGGTTGCCCAACCCCCGGGCTCGCTGGTCCCAGGCACCCGCCCGGGCCACGCCCTGATGGCCCCGCCCGAGTCGCCCGTCGTCCTGGATCGTGGCCAGGCCTCCGAACCGCACGACACGCAGCGTCACGGGCGCACCGTCGTCGCTGACGCTGTTGCTGTTGCTGCCGTCACGAGCGCGGTCCCGCTCACGGCCCCGGTGACGGTCGCGCTCGCGGTCACCGTCGTACCGCCCGGAACACGACGTGGTCGCCCAGGCCCAGGAAGCTCGGCGGATCGATCGAGGGGTCGAAGAGGCACCGCTCCGTGCGTCCGAGCAGCCGCCAGCCCCCCGGCGATGCGGCCGGGTAGATCCCGGTGAACTCACCGGCGATGGCCACGGACCCGGCCGGGACGCGGGCTCGTGGCGTCGCCAGCCGGGGAACCACGAGCGCCGGGTCGAGACCGGTCAGGTAGGGGAAGCTGCGCGAGAACCCGAGGAACGCCAGGGTGTAGATGGCCGCGGTGTGACGCTCGATCACCTCGGCCGGTGCGAGCCCGGTCAGGTCGCTCACGTCGTCCAGGTCGACGCCGTCGTAGACGACATCGATCTCGTGGAGGCACGGGTCGACGAGGTTCACGTCGCCGAGCTCCAACTCGCCGATCGATCGGGCCAGGCCGGCCACATCGGCCACGTCGGCCAGGCCGTCGCCGTCGTCGGCCGCTTCGACGTAGAGCGTGCTCGCCCCGGGGACCGACGCCGCGGCGATGCCCGAGGCCTCGACGGCGGTCCGCAGCCGGTGCACCTCGTCGATCGTGTCGAGCTCGACGAGCACCCCGCGCTCGCCGTAACGCCGCCAGCGCAGGTCGCCCGTCACGGCGTGACGAAGGGCCCCAAGGCGTGGCCGTGTTCGACGAGCGCCGATCGGACGGCCCGCGCCAGCGCTACCGCGTTGGGTGTGTCGCCGTGCACGCACACCGAGGCAACCGTGGGATCGCTCGCCAGCGCCAGTGCCTGCGCGGCCACGGCATAGGGGTCGGAGAGCACCGCGGCGGGCTCGGTGCGGGCCACGAGCGAGCCGTCGTCACGCCGGGCCCGATCGGGCAAGCCCTCGCCCACGGTCGCCAGGCCGTGCTCCCGGGCCGCCTCGACCATCGGCCCCGCCGCCCCGAGCAGAGGCAGCGACGTGTCGAACGCCGCCACCGCCCGGGCCAGGGCGCCCGCCTGCACAGGATCGCCGTTCACCCGGTGGTAGAGGGCGCCGTGTGCCTTGACGTAGCGGACGCGCGTCCCCGCGGCACGGCACAGGGCGTCGAGCGCGCCGAGCTGATAGAGCACGTCGGCCTCGAGAGCCTCGGGCTCGACGTCGATCGTCCGACGACCGAAGCCGACCAGATCGTGATAGCCCACATGGGCGCCGACCACGACACCTCGGTCGGCGGCCATCGTGACGGTGGTGCGGATGGTCCTCGGATCGCCGGCGTGGAAGCCGCATGCCACGTTGGCGCTCGTGACGATGTCGAGCATCCCGGCGTCGTCGCCCATCACCCACGAGCCGTAGCTCTCGCCCAGGTCGGCGTTCAGATCGATGATGCGGACGGGTTGCTCGGACGGGGCCACGTGCAGCAGTCTCGCGTCGCCTGCTCGGCGCCGGCCATCGGTGGCGAGCAGTGGTCCGGGAACAGGCGCCCGCCACCAGCGGACCCCGGGGTGCGCCTGCGATGATGAGGCGTGGTGCATCCCCGTTCCCTCGCCTGCCTCGAACCGATCTCGGTCCGCCTCCCGCCCCTTCTCCCGACCGGTTGCCCAGCCGGCACCGGTCGCGGAGCCATCGTCTGCGTCAACGGCGTCGGCCAGGGCTTGTCATGACAGGCTCGTCGGGGGCGGGCCCGGTGACGTCCGGGGCCGGAGCCGGGGCTGGAGAGGCGGCGATCGTCGGGCTCGGGATCACCGAGGTGGGCAAGGTGTACGGGCGCACGACGGCCGACTTCGCCCGCGACGCCGTGCGGCTGGCGGTGGCCGACGCCGGTCTGGCCCTCGCCGATGTCGACGGGCTCCTCGTCAGCGTGGGTCTGAGCGGTGGCGTCGGCATGGAGCTCGCCGTCCGTCTGGGACTGCGCGACCTGCGGATGCTGAGCGTCATCAACGCCTGGGGCGCCACTGCCGGCGCCCAGATCCAGCTCGCGGCCATGGCGGTGTCGACCGGGATGGCCGAGACGGTGGTGTGCGTGCACGCCGACGCGCCGCTCGCCGAGCCCGGCGCCTCGGCCGGAGCCGCCTACAGCGGCGGTGCCGCGCTGCGCACAGGCTTCGGCTCGGCGATGGCCGCCAACGGCTTCGCTGGCGCCAACCCCATGTACGCCTTGGCCGCCCGACGTCACATGGAAGCCTACGGCACGAACGACGATCACCTCGCGGCGGTGGCCGTCGGCCAGCGGGAGTGGGCGGCGATGAACCCGCTCGCCCAGATGCGCACGCCGATCACGGTGGCCGAGCACCACGCGTCCCGGTGGGTCGTCGAGCCCTTCCGCCTGCTCGACTGCTGTCTCGTCTCGAACGGCGCCGTCGCCGTGGTCGTCACCACCGCCGAGCGGTCCGCCCATCTCCGCCAGCCCCCGGTGCATCTCTGGGGCTTCGGGCAGGGCCATCCCGGCTACGTGTTGGAGCGAGGCTGCGAGCTCGGACTGCACACGGGCGCCGTGTCGTCGGGGGCCACGGCGATGCGCATGGCGGGCATCACCGCCGCCGACGTCGACGTGTGCCAGCTCTACGACTGTTACACCTACACGGTGATCGTCACGCTCGAAGACTACGGGTTCTGTGCCAAGGGCGAGGGCGGCCCGTTCGCAGCCTCGGGTGCCCTGGCGCCGGGGGGATCGCTCCCCACCAACACCGGCGGCGGGCAACTCTCGTCGTTCTACCTGTGGGGGATGACCCCCGTCTCCGAGGCTGTCATCCAGGCCCGGGGCCAGGCCGGCGAGCGTCAGATCGACCGCCACGACGTGGTGCTGGTGAGCGGCAACGGAGGCACGCTCGACCATCACGCCACCCTCGTCCTCAGCCCGCACCGTCGGTCATGACGCGTTCTTGACGATCGTCACGAAACCGACCGAGCCGGTTCGAGTCGCGTCACCGCCGCCACCACGAGCAGCACCATCGCGAACGGGAGCCCACGTCATGGTCATCGAGGCGATCCGAGACCCGTCCTCGGCCCCGTTCTTCGAGGCGGCCGCTCGCGGTGAGCTCGTCGTGCGCATCTGCCCCACCTGCGATCGCCGGGCCAGGCCGGAGACGGTCTGCTGTCTTGAGTGCGCGTACGAGCCGCTGGGCTGGACGGCCGTGAGCGGACGGGCCACGCTCGTGAGCTGGGCCGTCGTCCATCCCCGTCCGTCGACCGCAGTCGCCCCGTCAACGCCGTCATCCGAGGCAACCGTGCCGGTCGTGCTGGCCATCGTCGAGCTCGAAGAAGGCCCCTGGCTGCACACGCGTCTCTTCGACGTCGATCCGGCGTCGGCCCACGTGGGCCTCGTGCTCCAGGTCGCGTTTGTGGCCTCGGGCGCCGAGCAGGTCCCCGTCTTCCAAGGGGTTACGGGCGCAGGAGGCGGTTGAGCGCCGGGGCGACCTCGCGCGCGCCCCGCACGGGGGCCAGACGCCCGCCGCCGATGCGGGCCAGCTCGGCGCCGAGCCAGGCGTCGTGCTCACCGTCGATCTGGAGCATCACGTGCAGGCGAGGCAGCCGCGCCGCCGCGTCACGGGGATCGGCCCCGGCGTTGTGCACACAGTCCGACAGGAGCACGGCCACCCGTTCTCGACAGCGCGACCGGGCCAGCTCCCGGGCCGCGACCGCCAAGCCCACGTTCACGTTCGTGAGCCCCTTCGTGGGCAGGTGCAGGAGGTCGTCGAGCACCTGCGACGCGCTCACCCGCTGCCCGGGAACGGTGAGCATCGCGCAGTCCTTCCAGAAGGCGACCACGGTGAGCTCCTCGTCGACCAGCTCGCCCGCCAGCGCCCCCACGGTGGCCGCGGCGACCCGGGCCTTCTCGCCCTTCATCGAGCCCGACACGTCGACGATCAGCGCCACGGCCCGGCGGGCCCGCACCCGCGTGCGTACGACGATGTCGGAGTCTTCCGGCACCGGGCGCTCGGTGAGCACCTCCAGCGTGGCGTCGATGTCGATCTCGTCGGCATCGCCTTGGTAGGGCAGGCTCCGGGGACGCCCCGGGCCGCGCTCGGCGTCGCGAGCAGCCTTCGAGCGACGGACCGCGAGCCGTGACGCGATCTGCTGGACGGCCTTGCGCACCTCCGGGTCGGGCGGGGTGTCTTCGAGCACATCCGTCAACGGGCGGGCCTCGCCGATCTCCGCGGTCGTCATCGTCTTCGACGTCGTGGGAGGTGGCGGGCCACCGCCGGGGCCGCCCGGCTCCTCGCCCTCGGGCGGCACCACGACCTGGGCCAGGCTCCCGCCCTTGGCGTACAGGGCCGGCGCCGTGTCGAGCTGCTTGGGCTTGCGCTTGAGCGGGCCCCGCCGGTCGTCACGAGCATCCTCGCTGGGGAGCTCGATCGCCGGTTTCAGGTCGAGAGCTCTTCAGCCGGGCTTGGCTCGCCGGGGACCGAGCACGAAGTGGTTCTCCCAGATCTCGGTGAGCACCCGTTCGGGCGACGATTCGCTGGTCTCGTCGAGGTGGATGCGCCCCGAGAGCGACACCATCACCGCATCGCGCACCACGTCCTCGTACGGAGCGCCGGCGGTTCCCTCCAGGGTCAGGAGCTGCTCGGCGACGAGCACGAGGTCGATCGCGCCTCGCACCGACGAGCCCTGGCGGATCTCGGGATGGAACCTCGTGGCCCGGGTGAGGGCCACGGCGTCGGCCGCCAACCGGTCGTGATCGACGGCCGTCCGCAACGCCACGATGTCGACCTCCTCGGCGGCGCTCTGGTAGCCGACGGGGATCCGGCACAGCCGATCGTGGACCGACGAGGAGATCCGCGACGTGCCCACGTTGTCGAACGGGTTCATGGAGGCCACGACCCGGAACCCGTCAGCCGCCTTCACGTGACCCACCCGGGGGACGGTGATCTCGCGCTCGGCGATGGCCGTGAGCAGGGCGTTGAGCGTGTCCTCGGGGGCCCGGTTGATCTCTTCCACATACAGGAACCCGCCCCGGCGCATGGCCTCCACCAGGGGACCGGGGACGAACGTGTCGGTCGAGAAGTCGTCGCGCAACACGCGAGCCGGGTTGTGGTGGCCCACCAGCTTGGCCGTGGTGAGCTCGGCGTTGCCCTCGACGAACACCAGCGGGACACCGAATTCCCGGGTGACCTCGCGCAACAGGGTGCTCTTGCTCGTGCCCGGCGGGCCAACGAGTAGCAGGTCGCGTCCGGCGGCGATGGCGGCCAACAGCACCTTGAGCTCGTGGTCGCGCCCCACGACCCGGGCTGCGACCCTCCGACGGATCTCGGCCAGGTCGTGGCGGAAGCGGTCGGGCCGAGCGCCGTTGGCCGCAACCACGGACGGGTCGAGGGCCGTGCCGGCGGATTCGGGGGAGCCGGCGGCGTCGGGCGATGAGGTCATGGGCCCGTTGCTAGCCGATCAGCGCCGCTGGAGTCGACCCGTGGTCGTGGGGCGACGACATTCCCGAGCGGCTGGCGGGGGTCGGTGCGAATACCGTGGGCGGGTGACGCCACCGCTCGACCTCTCCACCGACGGGCCGTGCCGTGCCGGCTGCTCTTCGCCTCCTACGCCCTGCGGGGACTGTCGCTCCTCGTGCTCGACCGGGCCCTCGAAGCCGGCGACATCGGGCTCCTCACGTTCATGATCTTCTACGGCCTCGACTGGGTGGCGACCGTCCCGCCCACCGTTGCCCTGTGGCGCACGGTGCTTCGCGACCGATCGGGGGCCGGTGGTGTTCGGATGGGTCTTCGCCGGCCATCAGATCGGCGCCGCGTCCATCGCCTGGTTCGCCGGCGTCACCCACGTCTGGACGGGTAGCTACCGCCTGAGCCTCCTGGTGGCCGGCACCCTGTGTCTCGTGGCGGCCCTCGCCACCCAGGGCATTCGCAACGATGGCCCAACGCCCCGCTCGTCGAGTCCCGAGCCCGGGCCTCCACCCGATGCCGAGCCGCTCAGCCCCGAGCCGCTCAGCCCAGGCGTCGGGGCGGGTCGAGCGTGATCGCTCCCACGTTGAGCCGGGTCTCGACGAGCGCGGTGTATTCGGCCGACCCGTCGGCCAGGATCGACTGTGCACCCAGGGCCCGGGCCGCCGCTCCGGTCGTGCCCGAGCCGCACATCGGGTCGACGACGAGCTCACCGGGCGCCAGCACCATCTTCAGCAACGGCTCGATCACGTTGACGGGCTTTTGCGCCGGATGGCCCGTCTGCTCGGCCCGGCCGATGAAGCCCACGAGCAACGCGGCCTCGATGACGCTGGGCGGCCCGGGCATGTACCGGAGCTTGCCCTGGGCCTTGAGCGCCAGCTGAGCCTCGTTGAGGAAATGCTCGGGATACAACCGTGCGCCGGGACGGCCCAGGTGCAGGCAGGTCATCTGCGCCGATCGCCAGCCCCTGATGACCGACGGGTTGTTCTTGTAGTACCAGGTGAGCCAGGCCACGAGTTCGAGCGGCGCAGGCAGACGGCTGACGAAGCGGGCCATGATCTCGGGGAAGCCCCACAGGTACACGTGGTCGGCGACGGCTCCCGCCGCGGTGAGCAGGTCGAGCACGAACTGGTCGTACTCGCCGCTGTCGGTGACACCGCCGATTCCCTTGTTGTACCAGGGGTCGAGCATCACGCATCGCACGTCGACGCCTGACTCGGCGACCACGGCCAGGGTCTCGAACACGTCGCCAGGGGCCAGGAGCACGACGCCGTCGGTCTCGGGGCTCTGAGCGACAGCGGCGGCCAGGGGATGCACCGGCCGAGCATGCCACCTGCAACCGTCCCACGTGCGACCGTCGCCTGCCACCGGCCACCTGCGACCGCCGCCAGCTTCCGTGGGCCGGCCCCACCCCACGAGCAACTGCCAGTACACGGTCGTATACGCGCGACTTCTGGCAGTTGCTCGGTCGGTGGCGCGACCGCGGGCGGGTCTCGTCGGCTCGGTCAGCTCCGGCCGTCGATGCCGAGGAGGCGCTCGCGGCGTACGGCGTGACTGCCGCGGGCCAAACCGAACCCGGCGATCGTCCAGGCGACGGCGCCCACGATCCACACCGAGGCCGTCGACGAGAACATCGAACCGCTCGCAGCCCCGTAGGCGACCACGATCACCGGCAGCGTGACCAGTGACGACGCCTGTTGCGCAGCGGCGGCCGATTTCACGACGCCCGACACCCGCAGGATCATCGACAGGGCCACGGCGATGCAGGGCGGCATGACCCAGAAGATGAGTAGCCACCACCGCCCGGTGGGGAAGAACCAGCGCCCGAGCTCGCCGCCGACGGTGAAGTTCACGACCAGCGAGTAGGCGGCGAACCCGGTGAGGAGCACGATGTAGCCGGGCAGGAGGCTGGCCACGAGCTTGCCCAGGTAGATCTCGCGCTCGCTGGCGGGGGAGTGGGCCAGGAACTCCCCGGTGCCCCGTTCGCGTTCGCCCACGATGGTGTTGGCCCCGACCGCCGCGGCCACCGTCAGCGGGACGATCACCGCCACCGGGCCGAACAGGTAGACCGCGAACGCGTAGCCGGCCCGCGCTGCCGTCGACGATCCCTCCACGCTGTCGGTGATGTCGCGGGGCAGCGCCCCCAGCACCCGGGTCACCTGCTCGATGGCGCCGCTGTCGTCGGCGCCCGTCACGATCCACAGCAAGAGGCCCGGGATCACCACGAAGAACATGCCGGCCATGATCCCGATGGGGATCCAGAAGTCCCGGCTGCGCACCACCTGGCGCAGGTCGGCCCGGGCCACGGCCATCGCCCTGGTCATCACCGTGCGATCGCCTCGGTCGCGGTCTGGCCGTCGCCGTCGCCGTCTCTGGCGCCGTCTCGCTGGAGCGCGAAGTACAGCTCCTCGAGCGTGGGCTGCAGCGGCTGCACCCGGGTCAGGCGCACCCCGTCGTCCACGAGGCGACGTACCAGCTCGGGCACCCGGGCCGGATCGTCGAGGTCGACGGTCGCCACGCCGTTGCGGTGATAGGCGAGCACCCCGTCCATGGCGGCGACGGCGTCGAGACGGCTGGGCTGCTCAGCGTCGAGGACGACCCGACAGTCGGGCCACAGGCGCCGGGCCAGCTCGCCGGGAGGGCCGGCGGCGACGGCCGTCCCGCGGCTCACCAGCACCACCTGGTCGGCCAGGCCCTCGGCCTCGTGGAGCAAGTGTGTGCACACCACCACGGTCTTGCCCCTCCCGGCCATCTCGCGAATGAGGCCCAGCACGGCCCGGGCCGATTCGGGGTCGAGCCCCGCCGTGGGCTCGTCGAGCAGCAGCAGGTCAGGATCGTGCAGCACGGCGCGAGCCAGGGCCAGCCTCGTGCGCATGCCGGTGGAGTACCCGTCGACCTTGTGCGCGAGCGCGTGGCCGATACCGAAACGGTCGGCGGCCTCATCGATGAGGAAGTCGGCGGCGGCCTTGCGTCCGAGGCCGTAGATCTCGGCGGCGTAGCGGAGGTTGTCGCGCCCCGACATGCGCAGGTACAGGCTGGGCTTGGGGGCCACCACACCGCACCGTTGGCGGACGGCCATCCCGTCGGTGATGGGATCGAGCCCGAGCACCTCGACCCGGCCGGTGTCGGCGGCCAGGGATCCCGTCATCAGCCGGACGGTCGTCGACTTTCCTGCGCCGTTGGGCCCGAGCAGCACGGTCACCGTCCCCTCGGGGACCTCCAGCGTCATGTCGCGCACGGCGACCACGTCACCGAAGCGCCGCCCGACACCGGTGAGGCGCACGGCGGCACGCGTGGCCGACGGGACGGCGGTGGTCTCCCTGGTCGGCGGCGCGTTCGCCTCGCTGGCCGGCGCAGCGGCCGCGATCGAAGCGGCGATCGCGGCGGCGCTCGGATCCAACGGGGTGTCAGTGCGGAACGTATCGAGTGAAGTCACTGCGCAGGGTGCCGATCGCTCGTCACGGAACGTGGTCAACACGTTGTCGGCTGTACCCGCCCGATCCTGAAGGCTCCCGGCTAACCTGAGCGCGCACGCACAACACGGCGGCGTGGCCGAGTGGTTCAGGCAAGGGTCTGCAAAACCCTCTACAGCGGTTCAATTCCGCTCGCCGCCTCTGATGTCTGCTATCTGCGAGCAGCAGCACCACGGGGTGTCGGGCAACCGGCACCCCGCTCCGCGAGCGGGCTGGTCACGGGTTGGTTCGAGGGCCCCAAAAGCGGCGGTACAGTTCGTGCAATGACGACCCGATTCGACCTTCCCGTGGAAGTGGCACATCCGATGCCTCAGCCGCGGGTGGGCTCGGTCCTGCCCCCGCCCGTCGCTCTCGGGAGCTTCCTCGCGGCGCTCAAGCCCGAGTACTCGGAGATCTGGGTGCGCGCTCGTGCCGGAGCCACTGTGCGATGCTTCAGGCATCCTCACGGTGCACGGCCGTCCATCGTGGTGAAGGAGCTGACCGCGCATGAGGAAGACCCCGCCGAGATGGCGGTGACCCACCTCATGCTCGAGGCCGACGCTTCTGCTGGGAACCGACCGATGGTGGCCCCGAAGCTGGTGGCGTATGGGGATGATCCACCGTTCGTCGCCTACGAGTTCATCGAAGGCCGACTGCTCAAGGACATGATCGTGACGGCGACCGACGGCTCGACGTCGGTTCATCGAGAACGGCTGATCGACCTGGCTCGACGCAGCGGAGCCGCGATGGCGCGGTTCCATGGCGCCTTTGGTCCGCCGGGGCCGCAGGATCGAGCCGACGATCGGTTGTCGGAGTCGCGTCTCGCATCGCGGAGCCTCACGCTCGGTGGGGTCAAGAGTCCGGACCTGTCGGCGTGGGTCCGGTCGATGATCGATCCCGGCCCTCACAACCTTGTGGTCGATCTCGACGATCAGGTCCTGATCATCGATCTCCCTGCAGCGGCCGTCTTCCGCCCTCGCGAGGCCGAACTCGGGATGCTTGCCCAGCGTTTCGGTCGGCTCGTTCGCCGGAGCGCTCGCCTGTCGCAACGGCCCACCCGGGGGGCCGCTCGTCGGATCGCCTCAGCGGTCGTCGACGGCTACCAGCGTGAGTACCGGGGGCCGCTCGAGAGGTCGCTCGTCGAGGTGTACATCGGCGTGTCGAGCGCACTGTACGCCTTGTCGCATGCAACCCGGGTGCGCTCGGTTGCCAGCATGCACGAGGTGGCGTCCGACGGAGCCTGGTTCGTCGGTTCCATCGTTCGAGCTCGCACGGGGTAGCCAGGCCCTTCCTCGCCGTCGGTGACCTGATGTACGACGGCCCCTGGGTGGCGGAACGACTCGCCGCCGTCGGGGACTTCGTCGACGCCCATCCCGACGACGTGCTTGCGGTCACCCGCTCGATCATCATGGGAGCTCGAAGGTTCAGCGCCGCAGACGCCTTCAGGGCCGAGTATCGCCGGCGCGAGTTGGCGATGGCGACCGCACGGGTCTGGGACGTGATCGACGTGCTGTGTCTGCCGTCGGTTCCCGGTGTCCCCACGCTCGACGACGTCGCCGCCGATCCCTTCGGGGCGAACGCCCGTCTGGGCCGGTTCTCGACGTTCGTGAACCTGCTCGACCTGTGCGCCGTCGCCACCCCGGGAGGTTTCACGGGCACCGGTGCAGCGGGGCTCCCAGCGGGGTTCACGCTCGTCGGACCGGCGTGCACGGATCGGCTGCTCCTCACGCTGGCCGGCCAGTATCACGACGTGCACGGGTCCGACCGGCCCTGGGCGCCCTGGGCCCGTCGGGGGGCCCTCGCACGCGCTCGGGATCGACGCGCCGGTCGACCGTCGAGCCGGGGACGGACGGAGCGACGATCGCCCTCGCCGTGGTGGGGGCGCACCTCGTCGGGCAGCCGCTGAACCATCAGCTCACCGACATCGGGGCCACCCTGGCTGCGAGGACCACGACCGCTCCGATCTACCGCCTGTACGCCATCGCCGAGACCTCGCCACCCAAGCCGGGCCTCGTGCGAGTTGGCGGTGGCGGTGGCGGAGAGAGCATCGAGGTCGAGGTGTGGAACGTTCCCGCCGCCGCCTTGGGCCCGTTCGTCGCCGCGGTCCCTCAGCCGCTTGCCATCGGAACGGTGGCCCTCAGCGACGGTCGCTGGGTGAGCGGATTCGTGTGCGCTCGACGGGGCGACCGACATCACCCCCTTCGGGGGCTGGCGGGCCTGGCTCACCTCGAGGTGAAGTGAATGGGTACGACGAGTCCGGGTCAGTCGTCGCTGCGGCGCCCGTTCCCCTTGTCTTCCTTGTCGTCCTCCTCGTCATCGTCGTTGAGCGTGGTCGGAGGGGCCATGGTCGCGCTCTCTCCCAGCGTGGAATTCGTGGTCGTCGCCGGCGGGGCAGCGGGAACGACCACAGGAATGCGAGGCGGGGTTGACATCGTCGTCCCGGGGCCCGGTGGCGACGCAGCGACCTGCTCCAGGAAGTCGTCAACGGTGGCGATGGCGGCCCGGATGGCGTCGGCGTGCTCCTCGCTGAGGCGGCCCTGGTCGTCGAGCTCCACGGTCGCAACCCGGAGCGCGTCGAGCTCAGCCGAGGCCGCATCGAGGTTCCCGTCCTCGATGTGCTGGCGCACCAGCTCGACCCGATCGGCGAGATCGTCTGTGGCGGCACGCGGTGTCCCGGTCCCGGTCCCGCTTCCGCTCCCGGATGCGGGCGTGGTGACGGCGGCGGCCACGGCGTCGTCGAGCAGGCCGAGCACGCCGTGCAGCTCGGCCTGCGGAGACGGGATCGTCGTCCGAGCCCCGAACGTGTCGTCGGCTCGGGTCGAGATGAAGGGGCCGTCCCCGCCGGTGGCGAACGCGGCGATGGCCATCGCCAACACGACAACACTGGCCACACCGGCGATCAGCCGGTGCGTCGTTGCCGGGCTCGCCTGCTCGGGGAGGACGACGCCAACGGGAGTTCCCGTGTCGGTATCGGTCTCGGTCTCGGCGTTGGCCTCGGTGCCAGTGTCGGTGCTGGTGTCGGTGTTGGTATCAGCCCCGGTCTCGGTGTCGGCAGCGGTGTCGGTGTGGGTGTCGGTTGGGATTTCGGCGATCACGACGGGCGACGCCGCCCTGAGGGGCTCGATGGCGGCGATCATCTCCGTCGCACTGGTGAAGCGCTGGTCGAGCGACGGGTGCATCGCCCGTTCAACGACGGCGATCAGGGCCGGGTCAAGGTCGGGTCGCACCGTCGCCAGCGGCACGGGAGACGCCTGGGAGATCGATCGGGCGAGATCGATGAGCGACTCGCCTGCGAAGGGACGCTGGGCCGAGAGGGCGAAGTACATGATGACGCCGACGGCATAGAGATCGCTCTGGGCCGAGGCCGGCTGGCCGGCGATGAGCTCGGGAGCGGTGTACTGCCAGGTCCCGACGAACTCGCCGGGCCGGGTGAGATCCTGCCCGGCGCCCTTGGCGATCCCGAAGTCGGCCAGCTTCGCCGAGCCGCTGGCCGTGAACAGGATGTTGCCTGGCTTCACGTCGCGATGGATGAGGCCGGCCTCGTGGGCGGCCCCCAGCCCGGCCAGGACGTCACGCACCACCGAGCACACCGTGGCTTCGTCGAGGGGCGTGGTCCCGAGGTCGTCGGCGAGGTTCCGGCCCGGGAGGCGTTCCATGACGAGGTACGGCTCACCCTCGTGCTCGCCGAAGTCGTGGACGGTCACCACGTTGGGATGGTTGAGCCGTGCCATGGCCCGCGCCTCGTGCGAGAACCGGAGCGCGGTCGAGACGGGGTCGGCCGCGTCGCCGAGCAGGAGCTTCACGGCGACCGCGCGGTGCAACCACAGATCGAGCCCACCCCACACCTCACCCATGGCGCCGGCACCAAGCCGCTCATCGAGGCGGTATCGACCGGCGAGGGTCCAGCGTTCGGACCGGGCAGCGCCGGGGCGACGCTCGGCGACGGGCAAGCGATCGTTGGACGTCTCGATGATCACAGGTGGCGCACCCTCGGTCGGGCCCAACGCTCGCGTGAGGGTTCGCGTTGGCAGGCGTCACTGCGAGCGTCGAGCCCCTGCATTGTAGCGGCGCGTTCCGTGGTCGCTATCCCGCCGGCGGTGACACCCCACCGCCTCCAGCCCCAACCCTTGGTGTCGGGAACGGGGGTTCCGGGGTGTCAGTGGTCGGGGTCGGTCGTTCGGACCAGGGAACGGGAGGCCCAGTCCCGCCAAGCCTGCGGGACCGCCGGGGTGTCGCGCAGGCGCACGAGGAGACTGGGATCGCTGCTGCGGTGGGCTTCGGAGATGTCGGCGATCCGCAGGCCGTGCACAGGGCGTTCGCCGACTGCGATCGCGTCGCCGGCGCCCACCTGACCGTCGGCGATGATGCGGAGGTAGGTGCCGAGGCGATCGGCGGCATAGAACCGGTCGACGAAGCTGGCGTCGCCCATCCTGATCCCGAGCTTGAAGCAGGGCTGACGGGGCTGGGCGACCTCGAGCACGGCGGTCCCGACGGTCCAGCGTTCGCCGATCACACAGGCCATGAGGTCGATTCCGGCCACGGTGAGGTTCTCGCCGAACGTGGCGGGCTCGACCGGCTGCCCCAACTCGGACGACCACCACCGGTAGTCGTCGATCGAATACGCGTAGACGGCCTTGTCGGGGCCACCGTGCACCCGCAGGTCGGCCTGGCCATCTCCAACGAGGTTGACGCCCCGCATGGCGACCCGCCCCTCGACGGGCAGCTTCCAGATCGCCGTGGTGACCGTTCGTCCGAACCACTCGATATCGCGGGGCTCGCCGACGTTCACCGAGACCAGTGCACCCTCGATCGATCGCGCCATGGTCCCGCCCTCCGTGCTCCCCGTCGCAACTGTCAGCGTGAAGGGCCGCATGTGGCCCGTGACGCTGACAGTTGGCCGCATCTGGTGTCGTGTGCGAACCGATCCGAATCGACGATCGTCTACGCCGGTCATGGTGAACCAGTGACGAACCTATCCGGTACGGTGCGCGAGCAGGCAGTGCTTGAGGGCGAGGTGATCGATGAGTGAGCGTACGCATGAACCGGATCGGCGACCGGTGCTGGCGATCCCGCCGCAGCCACTCTCGGCGGGTGAGGACGTGCCGCCGCCGGCCACGGCACGCGATCGGGCCATCCGCGACGCCGCGCTGGCCCGCATCGCCGAGGCCGCCGACCGGGTTGGAATCGACAGGCGGCGCTTCCTCCACACGGCGGGCGGGGTCGCCGGGCTGCTCGCCACGGTCAACCTGGCCGCCTGCTCCACCGATGGCGACGGTGGACGCGCCGCTCCCGGATCCCAGAGCTCGTCGAGCCGCTCGACGGTGAGCCCGTCGACCACGTCGACCACGTCGCTCGCCATCAGCCCGTCGACGGCCACGACGTCGTTCTCGACGCCCACGGCGACGGACACCACGGCTGCGTCCGAGCCGAGTCCGATCACCACGACCGGGCCCGGCGGCGTGTTCGAGGTACCCGAGCCCGAAGACGTCGAGGCGTGCGCCGCCGCGCTCACGTTCGGCGGAGCGTTCATCCTCGACGTGCACACCCACCACGTCATCCCCGACGGGCCCTGGGTGCGCAACGACCCCCGTCACGCCAACTCCTTGCGGCGCTTGGCTCCCAACGGATGCGGGGAAGGCGAGCCCCTCGAATGCCTCGATCGGCTGGCCTACCTGGAAGACATGTTCCTGAGCAGCGAGACGACCGTCGCCATCCTCTCGAACGTGCCCGCGGCGTCGCCGGAGATCGACCCGCTCACCTTCGCCGAGGCCCTGCGCACTCGCCAGTTGGTCGACGCGCTGAGCGTAGGCGGCGAGCCGCGCGTGCTGGTGCAGCACATCGTGGCCCCCAACTTCGGTCTGCTGGGTGTGCACCTCGACGCCATGGCTGCCAACGTCGAGACGGGCCGGGTCGTGGGGTTCAAGACCTACACCGGCTATGGCCCCGAGGGCCGGGGATACGCCCTCGACGCCCCCGAGGTGGGACTGCCGTTCCTCGAGCATGCTCGCAGCCTCGGCGTCAACGTGATCAGCGTGCACAAGGGCTTGCCCCTCTTCAACTTCGACCTGGCCAACAACGGGCCGCGCGACCTGGCTGCGGCGGCCCGCTTGTACCCCGACCTGAGCTTCGTCGTCTACCACTCGGCGTGGCAGCGCGATGTGGCCGAGGGCGCCTACGACGCCGGACGGGCGGCCGTGGGCGTGAGCTCACTGGTGAAGGCCTTGCAGGATCACGGAATCGCGCCCAACAGCAACGTGTACGCCGAGTTGGGGACGACCTGGCGGGAGCTGGTGCGCCGGCCCACCGAGGCCGCGCACGTCATCGGCAAGCTCATGACCCACGTGGGTGAAAACAACGTCCTGTGGGGCACCGACGCCATCTGGCTCGGATCGCCGCAGCCGCAGATCATGGCGTTCAAGGCGTTCCATATAACGCCGGAGTTCCAGGACCGCTTCGGCTACCCCGAGCTCACCGACGAGCGCAAGCGCAAGATCCTGGGCGAGAACGCAGCCCGCCTCTACGGGCTCGACTCGGGCGCGCTGCGCTGCGTGCTCCCCGGCGACGCGCTCCAGCGGGCCCGCGACGAGCACGCCGGCCTCCTGGCCATGGGACCGATCCGGGACTCCTGGCTCCCCCGGGGTCCCGTCACCCGTCGGGAGGTCATGACCTGGCTGTCGAGGCTTCCCGGCCTGCCCGCCCCGGCGTGACGGTCGACTCGGCGTGACGGGCGCCCGGGCGTGACGGCCGTCCCACGATCGTGGGGCCGCGGCGAGTAGCGTCGAGTCGCCCATGGGTCCTCCCGCCGCCGACCGTCCGCCCGAGCCCCGAGCCAACACCCGCACCCGGTCCCGGTCCCGGAGCGAGGCCCGGGCTCGGCTCCGCCGCCGCCGTCGCCAGCTGGCGGCGACCGTGACGCTGGCGGTGGTGACCGGCTTCGTGCTGGGCCTCGTCTGGCACTCCGTGCAAGGCGGCGACGGCGACGTCCACTCGGCTGCCGATGGCGTGGTTGCGCTCGACCCGTCCATCAGCACGGTCACCGGAGCCACACCCTTCTCAGCACCATCGACCAGGACATCGACAGCTGCTCCCACGATCGTCGCCCCGCTGGTCGAGCTCACCACCACGACGTTGACGCCCGAACCCTACGACGGATGGTCTGACCCAGCCGCGGTTGGAGAGCCTTATGGCACAACGGTTCCCGGCGTGTTGACCTTCCGCGGGAACCCCACCCGCACGTACTACGGCTCCGGACCGATGCCGACAGCGCCGGTCGTCGACTGGAAGTTCGCCATCGGCTGCTCGGAATCGTCCGAGTTCGGCGCCACCCGCACCTGGTGCGGCAGCGGCTGGACGGGCCAGCCCGCAGTCTTCGAACGCGACGGCCGCACCTGGGTGGTGTTCGGCGCCTACGACGGCTTGGTCCATTTCCTCGACGCGGCCACGGGCGAGCGGATCATCCCCGACTTCCCCACGGGCGACATCATCAAGGGCTCGGTCACCATCGATCCCGACGGCTATCCGTTGGTGTACGTGGGTTCTCGCGACGACCACTACCGGGTCATCGCCATCGACCGCCCTGAGCCCACCGAGTTGTGGAGGCTCTCGGCCACCGACGTCTCGCCCACCATGTGGAACAACGACTGGGACGGATCGGGTCTGGTCATCGGCGATCATCTCTTCGAGGGGGGCGAGAACAGCCAGTTCCACGTGGCCAAGCTGCATCGGGGCTACGGGTTCGACGGGTTGGTCACCGTCGCCCCCGAGCTCGTCTTCAACACGCCCGGCTGGGACGAGGAGCTGCTGCGGGCGATCGGCGATCGGGAGGTGTCGATCGAGAACTCGGTGGCCATCTGGAAGGACATCGTCTACTTCGCCAACTCCGGCGGGCTGGTGCAGGGTTGGGACCTGAGCGGGTTGCGCGAGGGGTCGGCGACGTTCGGGCAGGTCCCGACCCGGGTCTTTCGGTTCTGGACGGGTGAGGACACCGACGCCTCGGTGGTCGTCGACGAGGACGGCTTCCTCTACGTGGGCTCGGAGTGGGAACGCCATACCGCACAAGGGCGGGAGGTCGGTCAGATCATGAAGCTCGACCCCAGCCGACCCGACGATCCCCTGGTGTGGTCCATCGCCGACCAGGACACTGACAAGGACGGGGTCTGGGGCACGCCGGCACTGCACCGCGACATGGTGTACGTGCCCACCAACAGCGGCCTCGTCTACGGCATCGACCGGGCCACGGGGGAGGTGCGCTGGGAGAAGCGCCTCCCGGGCCCCACGTGGCAGTCGCCGGTGGTCGTCGACGACGTGCTCATCCAAGGCGATTGCAGCGGCGTATTGCACGCCTACGACGTCTCCGACACCACCATCGACCCGCCCGAGCTGTGGCGCATCAACCTGGGTGGCTGCATCGAGTCGACCCCAGCCGTGTGGAAGGGCCGCATCTACCTCGGTACGCGCGGCGGCAGTTTCCACGCCATCGCCGACGGCTGACCGCTGGACCGCTGCGAGCACCTGTCGCTGAACGGGGATGGGTCCGTCTGAGCGACAGGTGCTGGAGCGGGTGGGTTCCGAGCGGCCCTCGGGATCGCCCTCCGTGGTCGGTAGCGTTGGCGGCATGAAGATCGCAGTCACGGGAGCAAGCGGGTTGGTCGGGCGGGCACTATGTGAGCGGCTCGGCGCCCTGGGGCACGAAGTCGTGAAGGTGGTGCGTCGGGCGGTCCCGGCCGGTGAGACCGGTGCCGTGGCGTGGGATCCGTCGGCCGGCACCATCGATCGCGACGGCCTCGATGGGCTCGACGGGGTGGTGCATCTCGCCGGAGCCGGGATTGCCGACAAGCGTTGGACTCCGGGGCACAAGGCGGCCATCCTCGACAGCCGCGTCGCGGGAACCAGCCTCCTGGCCCGCACGCTGGCTGGCCTGGCGTCGCCACCTCCCGTTCTGTTGTCGGGCTCGGCCATCGGGTTCTACGGCAGCAGGGGCGACGAGCTGCTCACCGAGAGCTCGGCGATCGGCGGCGGTTTCCTCGCCGACGTGGTCGGGAAGTGGGAAGCCGCCAGCCGTCCCGCGGCCGACGCCGGAATCCGCACCGTCACCCTGCGCACCGGGATCGTGCTGAGCCGCGACGGTGGAGCGCTCAAGAAGCAGCTCCTCCCGTTCAAGCTGGGGTTGGGCGGAAGGGTCGGCAGCGGACGTCAGTGGATGAGCTGGATCACCATCGACGACGAGGTCGCAGCCATCGTTCACCTCCTCACAGCCACGAACGTCGCCGGGCCCGTCAACCTCTCTGCGCCGAATCCCGTCACCCAGGCGGTCTTCGCCGACAACCTCGGCCGTGCGCTGCACCGACCGACGATCCTGCCCACGCCGGTGTTCCTGGTGAAGGCCGCGCTCGGTGGCGAGCTGGTCGACGAGCTGCTGCTCGCCAGTCAGCGGGTCGTGCCTGAGCAGCTCGTCGACTCGGGTTTCGTCTTCACCCATCCCGAGCTCGACGCCGCGTTGGATCAGACGGTGCATCGCGATGGGCAAGACTGACCGCATGGAACAGAGCCGCAGGCGGTATCTCACGATGTCGTTCGGCTCGTTGCTCGTGGTCGTGTTGAGCCTGGGCGGGGCGTTGGTCGGCTGTGGAGACGATGGTCCGTCAACGTCGGGTCCGGTGATCGTGAGCGGTGCCGAGGAGGAGGCCTGCCCACAGCCCGAGCCCACGGGCGAGCTGTCAACCGACAAGAACGACTTCGTGCTCCCTGCCCTCTGCGGCGACGCCCAGGTGAGGCTCGCCGACTTCCGGGGCATCCCTCTGGTCGTGAACCTCTTCGCCTCCTGGTGCGGGCCTTGCAAGAAGGAGCTCCCGGCGTTCCACCGGGTCTCGGAGGCGGCCAAGGGCCGGGTGGTGTTCGTGGGCGTCAACTCGAAGGACGCCGGCGATGGCTACCCGCTGGCCGCCGAGTCGGGCGTCACCGACTGGCCGCTCGCTCGCGACGCCGGAGGCCGCGACGAGGACGGCCTGGCCCGCTCTTACGGGGCCCGGGGCCTGCCCGTCACCGCCTTCTACAACGCCGACGGCACCATCGCCGAGATCGACTTCGGCGAGCTCGACGAGGCCAAGCTCGCCGCCAAGCTCCTCGAGCTCTTCGGAGTCGACGTCGAGCTCGAGTGAGCCCCACTCCACGCCCACCATTCGGCTCGGAACGCCCCGGGGTGCGCTGCTAGAGTGCACCCCGACTCGGGCGGTTAGCTCAGCGGGAGAGCACTTCCTCGACACGGAAGGGGCCACAAGTTCGATCCTTGTACCGCCCACCGAAGAACATGCAGGTCAGGGGCACTTTCGGGTGCCCCTGATTCGCGCCCGGGAGGCCAAGGGCCCGTGGCCCCGTGGCCCCGAGGTCACTCGGGGACGGTGAACAGCGCCCCGTTCCAATAGTCGCGGTTCTCGGTGATCAATCCGTCACGCAGCGAGCCGACCGAGACGCCCCGCACGCCCATCGGCTGCATGACCCACTCGATGTGATAGCTGGTATCGGTGCTGGAGCCGCTCACGAAGTCGAACGCGGCATCGGGCACGTTCTTGAACGATGCCTCAACGAAGCGACGGGCCTGGCGGATGCCGACGGCCTTGTGCCCGAGGGTCGTGTCCTCGTAGGTGACGTCCTCGGTCATCCAAGCGAGGACACCGTCGACGTCCAGTGCGTTCCAGGAGGCCAGGTAGCTCTCGAACCAGGTGCTCATCGGTCTCCTCGGGTCGGTGCCGCCCGCACGGGGACCGCACGTCGTCAGCCCGCCCGATCGTACTCAGGGGGCCGGTCGTCAGGGCGCGACGGCGTCGTCGCCGAGGTGCTCGCGAATCCAGGCCCGCAACGGCACGTCGTCATCGGTGGGATCGAAGAAGCCGTTCTGGCTCGACGACCAGCCGAGGAGCTGCCGCCGGATCGGCTCGACCTCCGCCCACAGCGCGCTGTGGTCCATACGGGACTTGGGTCGTAGCCATCGGTAGCTGTAGCCGTAGAAGAGCGCCTTTCGGGTGACCTGCGAGAGGTTGGTGCTCCCCGAGTGCCACAGGCGCCGGTCGAACACGAGGGCGTCACCGGCTCGGGCCTTCACCTCGATGGCTCCGTCGGGACGTCCCTCGGCCTCGATCTGTGGCGCCGAGCTGCTCAGATGGCTCCCCGGCACGATGCAGAAGTTACCCATCCCGTCGTCAGGGAGATCGCTGAGGAAGTACGCCACTTTCAACGACACGCGCGGGTGGGGGCCGTCGGTCTCGAAGTCGCGGTTCATGCGGTTGTTGTCCTGGTGCCAGCCGTAGGCGCCGGCCCGGGCCGCCGGGTGCGTCGGCGGGCTCACGATGAACTGGGTGTGATACAGCTGGATGTGCCAGCCGAGAACGCCGAACACCTTCGGGAAGGTGCTCGGCCAGTCGATCAGCTCGAGGTACACGGAGTCGCGCCCCACGCAGTCGTGCAGGTTGAGCACGTGATAGGGGCCGACGCCGTCTGCTGAGCGGAAGGCGTCGAGCTCGCGATCGGCGATCGCCGAGAGCTCGGCCACCATCTCCTCGGGGAGCGCACCAGGGATCGTGAGGTAACCCTGGGCCTCGAAGAGGGAGCGCTCGTCGTCGGTGAGCCGATGCTCGATGAAGCCGTGCTCGGACCGGGTCACACCCATACGAAATGGTACGTGAGCGAAAAGTCCTTCAGCGACCGCCGAATCGGCCGATGATTCCCACAGCGACACCGAACATGGCTGTGAGAGCGGGGCTCGACCGGAGCAGGGCTTCGGGAGGGGTGGGTTCGACTCCCACCGCAGCGCCAGTGCGGCCCGAGCGGCTTTCGCCGACGGGTACGCACCCAGTCGTGGAGCCCGGGCGGTTGCACTGCCCGCAGCTCGATGTCCGGCTTCCCCCACCGGTCTGCCCGGGCTCCACGTCTCTCTCTTCCGGCTCCAGCCGTGCCTCCGGGTGCGGCTCGTGCCCCGGGTTGGGCTCCAGCCGTGCCCCGGGTTCGGCTCGTGCCCCGGGTTCGGCTCTGTGCCAGCGCTCTCTCGGGCGCCTACCGCAGCGCCCAACGGCGGCGCAGCATCAGATCACGAACCAGTCGGTGGAGATCGTGGGACCGGCGCCGCTGACGGTGATGCGGACGGGTCCACGGGGGACACCGTCGAAGCGGAAGCGGCCCACGACGTCGCTGTGGTCGACGATGGTGCCGCCGGGATGGCGGAGCTCGACCAGCACGGCCGCCGCGGGAGCGACCTGGCCGACCAGGTGGCCCTGATCGACCTCGATCTCGATGGCCCCCCCGGCGGTCTCGAACGACATGGCGCGCGCCTGACCCGCCCCGCCGACGCCGCGCACGCCCACGACCTCGTCAACGAGCGAGTCGAACACCAGCTCGGCCAACTCGGCGTCGATCGTCCGCCAGGTGAACGACTCCTTGGCCATGGCCACCAAGGTGTCGGGGACGGGATCGACCTGGGACGCGGTGGCCCGCAGCAGGTCGAGCGTGGGGTCGGGAAGCTCGTCGATGGCAGTCATGGTGTCCTCCTGGTGTTCAGGAGTCGGCTCACTCGCCCGTGATACCGACGGCGACGAGCGCGGTGCGGAGCTTGTCGAGGCATCGGGCCCGAGTGGGTCCGATGCTGCCGATCGGCATGTCGAGCATCGTCGAGATGTCGGTGTAGGCGATGGGCGGGTCGGCCGTCAGCAGCCTCAGCAGGGTCTGACAACGCGCTGAGATCGTGGCGAACGTCTGCCAGACGACGGTGTCGCGTTCGCCGGCGAGCAGCGCGACGTCGAGGTCGGCGCCCCGATCGCAACCGTCGACGCGGTCGAACATCGTGTCATCGTCGGTGGCGACGGTTCGCCCGGACTTTCGCAGGCCCCTCAGGCACTCGTTGCGTGCGGTCGTGGCCAACCAGCCGGCCAGGCGCTCAGGTTCGCGGATCCGGCTCAGGTTCTCGACCAGGCGGAGCCAGACCGTCTGGAACACGTCGGATGCGTCGGCTTGGGAAAGCCGATAGCTGCGCGCGACCGACCAGACCAGGCCGCTAAACCGATCGACGATCGCGTTCCAGGCCGCGGCGTCACCGTCGGCCGCGTGTTTGAGCAGGTCTGCCACAGCATCGTCGGCCACCGACGCCATGGTAGGGGAGCCGTCCTCCCCACCTGGTGGACGGGCGCCGGATCGACGGGCTGCTGTGGGGTGGTTCCCCACAGCAGCAGCGGCCATGACCGGTCTCGATTTTCGCCCACGTCTCGACTCGAGGTGGCGGCTCGTTCGACGAGCATCGTGTCAGGGGCGATCTGAGCACGTGGTTCTCGCCGGAGTTCGTTGGGTCATCCACATGTTCTTCCAACGGTGGTTTCGCGATGTCTCTCCGTGGGCATGCAGTGAATGATCGGAAGTCCGAACGTCGCAAAGCCCATGTTGGTTCGTGGATCTTGCGCCTGGAAGGCCGACCCGAACGGCCGACCATCGGATGTGCGAGAAGCACGAGAAGTACGAAAGGTATGAGCGCCATAGAGGTGCTGCTGGGTGTAGGTGTCGTGATCGGGCTGTTCGCCCGCCCAGCCTCAGCGGCAGACGGCGACATCGACGTGATGCAATTGCAGACCGCCGTCTCGCTCGAGCTGCTCACCATTGCCACGTACCAGGCCGCGCTGACCCTGCCTTTCATCAAGGATGGTAATCCTGTCATTGTTGCCTTTGACGAGACGACCATGATGCAGCATGACGAGCATCGTCAGGCGTTCTCCGCACAGACCCAGGCCCTCGGAGGCACAGACCAGACCGCTCCCAACCCCAAGTACACGCCCATCGTCGAGCAGGCGAAGCCGAGCCTCACGGCTCCGATCGATGTGGTCACGCTCGGAGCCACGCTCGAGCAGGTGGCGACCGAGACGTACCTCGACAATCTCAATCGATTCACGGACGTGACGGCTCGGGTCCTGACGGCCTCGGTCATGGGCGTCGAATGCCAGCATCTCGCCACCCTCCGAGCGGTCGGCGCCCTCATCGAAGTGGGAGCACCGGAGTTGATCAAGATTCCGCTCGGGGCCGACTTGGCCAAGCTTCCCGCGGCGGCCGGGAGTGTCGCCTTCCGAAGCATTCGAGCCCACGACCATGGCCAGCCCGCCCGAAGAAGGAGCCGTCTGATGAGTGACTTGAACCTGAACGTGGGCGTGAGTAGGCGCCAAGTGCTGATCGCCGGAGCGGCTGCCATCGGCGCGACCTCGTGCTGGTTGCGTGTGGCGACGATGACGACGCCGGTGGAACCAGTACCAGCGCAGCCGGCGGAGCGACCGGCGGCACGGCTACGTCGACTGCCACGACGACCGCTGGCGGCAACGTCAACCTGGATGTCGCAAAGCTCGCCGCTGGGCTTGAAGTGCTCGCTGTCGGCACGTAACCAGGCTGCATTGGACGCGGCGGGCGCCGGATCGCTGGGTGACGTGCCGCCCGCCGTGGGCGAGTTCGTGACCGTCGCCTTGGCACAGCACCAGGAGCACCTCGATGCCTGGAACTCCGTCATCACCGGTGCGGGAGAGCCCGCAGTGACCGAACCCAACGCCACGTTGAAACCGACCGTCGACACGGAGTTCGCCGCGGTGACCGACGTGGAGGGGGGTGCGCGGCTGGCGTTGCTGTTGGAACAGATAGCTGCGGCGACGTATCTCAGCGCGCAGAGCGTCTTGAGCGACCCGGCCGCCATCGAGCTCGCCGGATCGATTCAGGTCGTCGACGCTCAGCACGCTGCCGTGCTCCTGTACGTGCTCGGCGAATATCCGGTACCTGACGTGTTCGGCAAGGTCGAGCTCGCGGTAGCGGCTTGATCGACCCGCGAAGCTGAATTCCCCTGCCGCCGGTTCCACGGAGCGCGTTCACCCGCGCTTCGTGGAACCGTGGCAGGGCGGCCCCGGGTGACGCAACGAGAGGCTCAGGCCACGAAGAGACCGAAGCCGGGCTGGCGGGCCTTGGGATCGCCAGATGCCAGGGCGGCGGCCGTCTGACGGGCCGAGGTTCCGTTGACAACGGCGTTGGCGACGACTGCGGCCACGTGGGGCGCGGCGAAAGAGGTTCCCGTCCACGTGGCCCAGCCCCGGAAGCTCTGGGCGCCTCGGGGGGCGTCGGGGTGCTCGAGGCGGAAGCGACCCGAGTAGAAGGTGCTCACCCGGCCCGTGCCGCGGGCGTACACGTCAACCCAGTCGCCTCGACCGGAGTACAGGGTGGCTGGCGAGCCGAGGTCGTCGTCGGCTGCGGCGACGGCCAGCACGCGTTTGGTGGCTGCGGGCCACACGGGACGGGTGCTCGCGTGGTTGCCGGCGGATGCGACCACGACGCAGTCGAGCCCGGCCGCATCGATACGGTCGAGCACGTTGGAGATGGCCAGCGGTGCCGTGTTGTCGAGCGTGAAACCGCCGAGTGGGACGACGATCACCCGGCAGTCGGCTTCGGTTGCCAAGCGCCACAAGGCATTGGCGATGGCTGGGTCGTCGAGGTGCCCCGCGGGCCCGACCGCTCGGCAGTGGACGATCTGGGCGTCGGGGCAGGCTTGGGCCACGAGCCCGGCGACGAAGGTTCCGTGGCCGGCGTACGACCCTAGGACCGGATCGCCCCCGGCCGACGCGGGTGCGCCTGGGGTCTCGGGGGGCTCGCCGGCGATGCGCTCGGCGTGTCCGGCGAGCCAGGGATGGTCGGCGAGCCCGGCGTCGATGACACCGATGCTGACGGCGCCCGAGGCGGCGGAGAGCGGCGGACGTCCGCGAAAGCGTGCCGGAGCGGCCTCGGGCGCGAACGCCGGGAAGTAGGTGCGATGGAACGCGGGCCAGAAGACGTGGTTGGGTGAGACACCGAGCGTCGGTGGATCGGTGAGAGTCCGCAACTCGGTGACGAAGGCTGTCAGCGCTTCACGCCGAAACGGCACCTGGAACCGGACCGTCCCGGGGCTGACCTCTTGGCGTGCGAACGGCGCGAGTCGCCGGCGGATCCCTCGCGCGCCCATGGCATCGCCTTCGAGCAACGCGGCATCCACCAGCAACTCCCCGGGGACCGAAAGGAACTCCTGGCCCCGAACGATGGTGCCTTCCACCGCTCCGGGCGGGATGACGACGGCATGGGCGTGTCGTGGTTCGGCTCCATGATCGTCGCCATGATCCTCGCCATGATCCTCAGGATGGTCGTCAGGGTGGCGAGCATCGTGCGTGGGCTTCATCGGACCCTCCCTGGTCACTCGACACGGTCAAGGGACACGCATTCCTCGACACGAACGCGCACACGCGCCTGGACCGACGCCGGTCCAGCACCGCACTGTCGGACATTAGACGCCCGCCGACGCCCCATGGCGCCAACCTACGCTGGCCTGACGATGAGCCCACGTCCACGAACACCTCTCGAGCGCCAGGCGCGCGCGGCACTCGGGCGACTGGCCGTCGACGCTCCGGCGGCTCACGAGGAGGTGGCCGACACGGCTCGTGACCTCGTCATCGAGGCCGATCTGCGGGGCGATGCCCTGGCGTCGTGCATCGCCTGGCGAGTGATCGCACTGGTGGAACGGGGCCGGGGCGACCTGGAGGATGCTGTTCGCTCGTTCGAGCACTCCTTGAGTCGAGCCCGTGTTGGCGGCTTCGATGTCGCAGCCGCTGAAAGCCGGATCAGCCTCGCGGGCCTGTTCGCCATGTCCGGACAGGGGCTGCGGGCGCTCAGCGAGATCGACGGTGCGCTGGCGGGTGGGGCGCTGACCACACGGGTGCGAGCCCGGGCCGTCGCGCAACGAGGGACGATCCTCGCCGACCTCGGCCGCTTCGTCGAGAGCCTTGCCGCCTACGAGGAGGCGCTCCCGGCTTTGAGGGCCGCCCGTGACACGGTGGGCGAAATCGTCACGCTGAACAGCCGCTCAGGCCTGCTGCTCCATCTCGGGCGCTTCGCGGATGCCGAGGCCGATCTGCTCCGGGCCGAACGCCTGCAACGTCGTCTCGGCGGTGGTGGCCTGTTGATCGATCTTCTCCAGAACCTGGGCGAGGTGACGGCGATGCGGGGCGACCTACCCGGCGCTCTGCGGTATCACGATCTGGCGCTCGAGCAGGCCGGGGGGCATGAGTCGCCGATGGCCGCGGCGCACCGTATCGATGTTCTCCTGGCGGCCCGCCTCGTCGACGAGGCGGGCGAGGCGGCCGAGCGGGCATTGGCGAGCGCCACCATCGCCGAGGTGTCGCGACCCGAGATCGAGCTCAGGGCGGCCGAGACCGCGCTGCTCGCCGGAGACCCGTCCCGGGCGCACGAGCTGGCCCTGGCCGCCGCAGAGCGCTTTGCCCGGCAGGGGCGTCGGCGGTGGGTCCTCCTGGCTCGCCAGGTGGGCGTGAGGGCCGCATTGGCCGGCCCGGAACGTGACATCGCTGCGGTGCGCACGGCCCGCTCGTTGGCTCGGGCGCTCGAGCGCACCGGGTGGACGAGCGCTGCGGCCGAGACCCGCCTGGCCGCGGCCGAGACCGCCGTGGTGTTGGGCTGGAGGGGCCAGCTCGTACAGCGCGATCTCGAGGCTGCGGCCCACGTCGGCGCAGGCGCGCCGGCACAGGAACGTCTCCGGGCGGCTCGGGCCGAGGCCCTGCTCGGGATGGTGCGCGGCGACCGTCGAACGTCGCGACGGGCATTGCGGCGCGGGCTCGGGGTGCTCGACGCCTACCGCGCTGCACTCGGAGCCACGGAGCTGCGCGCTCATGCGTCGGCGCACGGGGAGGCCCTGGCCATGATCGGCGTACGGATGGCGGTGGCCGACGACGATGTGGCGGCGGTCCTCGACTGGTCGGAACGCTGGCGGGCGGCGACCCTCCAGCTGCGCCCGGTGCGACCCCCCGACGACGATGCCTTGGCCGACGATCTCGCCGGCCTGCGCAGGATCACCGTCGAGATCGACGAGGCGGCGATGGCGGGGGCTGACACGTCGACGCTGATTCGTCACCTGCATCACCTCGAACAGCGGGTGCGCGCCACGAGCCGGCACGCGGCGGGCGACCGAACCGCGGGTCTCGGCCGTCAGCACCGGCCACCCACGCTGGCTGCGCTCCGGCGTGCGATCGGCGATCGGGCGCTGGTGTCGTTCATCGGGCTCGACGGCACGGTCCTGGCCCTGTCGATGCACGGCCGACGGGTGAGCGTGCAGTCGGTCGGCTCGGTGGCCGACATGACCCGCGAGGTCGAGAGTCTCCGGTTCTCCTTACGGCGCTTGAGTCGTGGGGGAGGGAGCCGGCTCGCGCTCGACGCGGCCCGAGCCAGCGTGCAGGCGTCGGCCGCCGGTCTCGACGCGCTCTTGTTCGCACACCTCGGGCTCGGTCTTGGCGTGGAGCGAGGCGAAGCGGCTGGCGCGCCCGGTGACGAGCCGGCCTGTGGGTCCGATCCATCACTGGTCGTCGTCCCCACCGGACCCTTGCACGCCTTGCCCTGGAGCCTCCTGCCCACATGCCGGGCCCGCCCGGTCACGGTGGCCCCCTCGATCTCCTTCTGGTGCGACGGGCCGGGCGACGACCGCTCCCCGTCGAGCACGATCACTCGATCCTCGGGCGAACCCGCCCGAGCTCAGGCCCGGCTCCGTTCGCGAGCACTCCTCGTGGCCGGGCCCGGCCTCGAGCATGCCGAGGCCGAGATCGCCGAGATCGCGGCCCTCACGCCTGGGGGGCGGGTTTTAGCCGGCCCCGCAGCCACGGCGGCGGCGGTGTCGGCAGCCCTGCCCGGCGCCGGTCTCGCCCACCTGGCCTGCCATGGGCGCTTCCGCTCCGACAACCCGATGTTCTCCTCGCTGGTGCTCGCCGACGGCCCGCTGTTCGTGTACGACCTGGAGCGTCTCGGTCGAACGCCGGAGACGATCGTGCTCTCGGCCTGCGACTCCGGGCTGTCGGCGGTGCGTTCGGGCGAGGAGCTGATGGGTCTCGCTGCGGCCCTGTTCAGCCTGGGGACCCGCCACCTCGTGGCCAGCGTGGTGCCCGTCCCCGACGATCTGACCCGAACGCTGATGAGCGAGCTGCACCGTGAGCTGCGAGCCGGTCGAGCGCCGGAAGCGGCGCTGGCCCGGGCTCGCCAGGCGGTGGCCGACGATGGCGATCGAGGAATGGTGGCTGCGGCGGCCTTCGTGTGCCTCGGCCGGTCCCACGGCGGCGGGCTGGGCGAGAAGACGACGGGTCGGGACGGATTGCCCGGCGAGCGGGCCTAACCTGACCGTTGACCCGGCCCGAGCAGGAGGCAGGCAGTGATCATCGACGGATTCGCCCACGCGCTGCCCGACATCGACCCGGAAGAGACCAAGGAGTGGGTCGACTCGCTCGACTCGGTCATCGAGGGTCGAGGAAGACCCCGGGCCCGCTATCTGCTGCTGCGCCTCATGGAACGGGCCCGCACCCTGGGGGTCGTGGCCCCGGCGATGGTCTCCACCGACTACATCAACACGATCCCGCCCGAGGCCGAACCCTGGTTCCCCGGCGACGAGGAGCTCGAGCGCCGCATCCGGTCGTGCATCCGCTGGAACGCCGCCGTCATGGTCACCCGGGCCAATCGCCAGTTCGACGGCCTGGGCGGGCACCTGTCCACCTTCCAGAGCGCGGCGTCGCTCTACGAGGTGGGCTTCAATCATTTCTTCCACGGTAAGGCCGATGGGGGAGCGGGCGACCAGATCTTCGTGCAGGGCCATGCTGCGCCGGGCATCTACGCCCGTTCGTACCTCGAAGGCCGTCTCAGCGAGGACCAGCTCGACCACTACCGCCGCGAGGTCGGGGGACGGGGTCTCTCCTCGTACCCGCATCCCCGGCGCATGCCCGAGTTCTGGGAGTTCCCGACGGTCTCGATGGGGCTGGGCCCGCTCAACTCGATCTATCAGGCCCGTTTCAACCGCTACCTGCACAACCGGCAGATCACCGACACCTCGCACTCGCGGGTGTGGTGCTTCGTCGGCGACGG
>JANLSK010000140.1:0-41414 GCA_031362415.1 Actinomycetes bacterium
CCACCAGAACCAGGCCCATCGTGGCCTCGCTGAACGCCAGGAGCGTCGTCGGCAGATCGTCGACGGTCTTGAAACCCAGCGTGAGCAACGATGATCCGCTCGTGGTGAACGCGTTGCGGAGCGGTGTGACGCCCAGGGCCCAGAACATGCCGGTGCAGGCGAGCAGGACTGAGCTGAGCCAGGCGACCGGCAGCGCCAACAGGCTGACGGGCGCCAGGTGGGCCAGCACGTGATCGCGGTCCTTGTAGGAATCGATACGTTGCGTTCGCATTCTGAAGAGCCAATGGGTGGCCCGGAACACCGTGCGGGTCAAGCCGCCCGATGCGGCGCGGGGGACGACGACCGTCCGCACCGCCGACAGCATCGTCTGCACCAGCGCTATTGCGCCGACACCGAACACGACGATCTCGACCACAGTGCGCACGGCTCCTCCTCGTCTGGTGACGCTACCGGGCCTCGGCCGTGCTCTCGGCCAGCCCGGCGGCGGAGGAGCATCGTTCGTCTCGGGCCTCCGACCGGCGCCTCGGTTCTCCAGTGGGCTCCGCGGGCCGGTGGATGGCAGAGTCGGGCCCTCACACCAGGGAGGGCCGATGGCCATCGACTTCAGTGTTGAACCGGAGTTCGCCGAACACCTCACATGGATGCGCCAGTTCGTCGACGAGGAGATCGAGCCGCTCCAGCTCTTCTACGGCGACATGACCGACGCCAGCTGGAAGCGGGCCACGGCGCCGCTCAAGCAGCAGGTGCGCGAACGGGGGCTGTGGGCCTGTCACCTCGACCCCGAGCTCGGAGGCCAGGGCTTCGGCCAGGTGAAGCTGGCTCTGATGCACGAGATCCTCGGACGCTGCACGCGAGCGCCCGAGGTGTTCGGCAACCAGGCTCCCGACTCGGGTAACAGCGAGCTCATCGCCATCGGTGCCACCGACGAGCAGAAGGATCGGTGGCTGTGGCCCTTGCTCCGGGGCGAGCTCACGTCGTCGTTTTCGCTCACCGAGCCCCACTTCTCGGGGAGCGATCCCACGATGATCAACACCCGGGCCGTTCGCGACGGCGACGAGTACATCATCAACGGCCACAAGTGGTTCGCATCGAATGCCGCCAAGGCCGACTTCGTGCTCGTGATGGCCGTCACCAACCCCGACAATCCTGCGCACAAGGCGGCGTCGTTCTTCGTGGTACCGCGCGACACGCCCGGCATGGTGATCCACCGCAACGTCTTCACCATGCATCATCCCTATCCCGGACACTTCCGCGCCGGGGGTCACGCCGAGATCTTCTTCGACGATTGCCGCATCCCGGCCGACCATCGCATCGGCGGCGAGGGCGACGGCTTCCTCCTCGCCCAGAAGCGGCTCTCGGGCGGACGCATCCATCACGCCATGCGCTGGGTGGGCCAGTGCCAGAAAGCGTTCGACCTCATGTGCGAGCGGGCTGTGAGCCGCCAGACCAAGGGGCAGCTGCTGATCGAGAAGCAGATGATTCAAGAGCTCATCGCAGACTCGTCAGCCGAGATCCGGGCCCTGCGCCTCATGGCCCTGCACTCGGCCTGGGTCTGGGACACACGAGGCGGTTCGGCCGCTCGGGTTGAGATCGCCGAGCTCAAGTACTGGGGCGCGCAGGTGCTCGGGAACGTGATCGACCGCTCGATCCAGGTGCACGGAGCCCTGGGTTGGACCACCGACCTGCCGCTCGCCGAGATGTACGTGCTCGCTCGTCAGATGCGCATCGCCGACGGCGCCGACGAGGTGCACAAGTCGTTCGTAGCCACCAAGCGGGCCAAGGACTACACGCCCGTCGTTGGCTGGCCGAGCCAGCACGTGCCCACCCGGAAGGCCGCGCTGCGCGAACGCTTCGCCGAGTTCATCGACCACGAGATGGCCAACCACTGAGGCGGTCGTTTCGAGCACCTGAGAGGAGGAGGGATCCACCCTCGAGCTCTCAAGATGTTCTGGTGATGGCGATGGCGTCAGGCGGGGATCTTGTCGAGACAGCCGCTCGACCAGTTGGCAGTGCAGTCGTGCCTGGTGGCCACGACGGTGATCGTGCCGGCCGGCCAGTCGATCGTGGCCGCAATGAAGACGTGCTGGGGATCGAGCCCCGTGATGGGGATCTCGACCGGTCGCTGACCCGTAACGTTGAGCACCACCGTCCCGTTGGCGCCGGGCTGGCCGCTGCCCCAGTGCTCGACCATGACGGTGTACCGGCCCGCTGCCGGTTGTGGATACACGATGTTCTCCGGGCCGAGCGTGTCGACGTCGTCCACATCCTTGACCGGATCGTCAGACCGGTCACCAGCCCGACCCCAATCGAGGGGGACGCCGATGCAGCTCGTCCACGTACAGTCGTTGGTGCCGTCGTTGATGGTCCCGCCCTCGCGGATCAGGTGCAACTCGAAGTCGTCGCCTTTGTCGTCCCACGACAGCGTGACGCGGATGTCGCTCGCCGCACACCCCGTGGTCCGCGGCCTGAGGACCGCGCCCGCAGCCCCCTTGTCGTTCTCCCACACCAGCTTCAACAGGTGCTCGCCGCATACGAGCGGAACGGTGACCGAGTATTTGCCGGTCTGGGGATCTGTCTCGATGGGACCGCCGAAGGCCTGACCATCGGTCCCCTCGACGTAGAACCTTCCGTTGCCTTTGGCGAGGCTGATCGTTCCCTGGAACTTGTGCGACGATGACGTGCCGAAGTCCGGTCGAAAATCGGTGAAGTCGTCGGTCGTCGGACAACCCTCACACGTTGCCAGGCCCGGGGCGTCGACATCGGGGAGCGGGTCGACGGGCGCGTCGTCGCTCGGAGCAGGTGCTTGCGCCGAGGTCGCTGGCGTCTGGTCGCCTGTCGGGGTCGCCGTGTCGTCACCCTCCGACGAGCAGGCGGCGGCCAGTAACCCCAACACCGCGAGGAACGCTACGACTGCGGTGCTGATCGATCGTCGACCCGGACGGGAACGGCGTCGCAACAAGGATCTCATTCACAGAATGTACCTTGGCGTCGACAGGCCCGATGCCGGCCCGGTCGCCCGCGACGTGCTTCGCGGCAGACGGGGCGGGGTACCATCCGCGGTATGAAACAGGGTGATCTGCTGGTTCGGGGCGGGACGGTCGTCGACGGCACGGGGAGCGCGGGCGTTCGGTCCGATGTGCGGGTTCGGGACGGGCGCATCGTGGAGATCGGGGCTCGCCTGTCGCCTGACGGGGAGGCCGAGATCGACGCCTCGGGGGCGGTGGTGGCACCGGGTTTCATCGACACCCACGCCCACATGGACCCGCAGGTGTTCTGGGACCCGACGCTCGATCCCGACCCGCAGCACGGAGTGACCACGACGCTCGTCGGCAACTGCAGCCTGTCGCTGTACCCGGCCGCCGACGCCGACGCCCGAGCCCAGATCGCCGATCTCTTCTCGTACATCGAGGACGTCCCCCGCCACCTCTTCGACGACAGCGTGCCGTGGACCTGGACCGACTACGCCGGCTACCGCGACGCCGTGAACGCCGGGGGGACGGGCATCAACGTCGCCGCGCTCGTCGGTCACAGCCCGATCCGCTTGGCCGTGCTGGGCAACGACGCCTGGGACGCCGATCGCGTGGTGAGCACCGACGAGCTCGCCGCCATGACCCGTCTGCTCGCCGAGGCCAGGGCCGCCGGCGCGTGGGGCCTGTCGACGTCGTTCCTCGACGTCGACGCGCACGGCCGCCCGGTGCCGTCACGCAACGCCGGCGAGGTCGAGTTCGCGGCGCTGCTCGACGTGGTCGGCGCTGCCCCGCGGGGACTGCTCGAGTTCGTACCGGCGCTGCTCGGTCCCACGCCCGAGCGCGAGATGGAGATGTTGGCTCGGTTGTGTGCCTCGCGCGGTGTTCCACTCACCTGGACCGGCTTCACCCACACCGAGACCATGCCGGCTCGCACCGAGTTCTGGCTCGACCTCACCCGACGGCTGCGCTCCGAGGGCGCCCAGATCTGGCCGCAGCTCTCACCCCGCACGGTCGACTTCCGGCTCAACTGGGACTCGTCCATGCTCTTCATGTCCATGCCCCAGGGCTGGCACCAGGTGATCGCAGCCCGCGGGCCGGAGGCCAAGGCGGCGCTGTTGAACGACCCGGTGTGGCGCGACACGGCCCGGGCCGAGTGGGACGCCACCGAGCGGGCGATGTTCCCGCATCGGCGCATCGAGCTGGTGCGGTTCGTGGAGGTGAACGGCGTCGGGCAGGAGCGCTGGCTCGGCGCCTCCCTCGGCGATTTGGTGGCCGAGCGGGGCGGGCACCCGTCCGACGTGTTCGCCGACTTCGTGCTGGCCAACGACTGCTCGCCCGGTGTGGTGGCCGTCGGAATATCGAACTCGAACGTCGACGGTGTGGCCGGTGTGCTCGCCGACCCCAACGTCCTGTGGAGCTCGTCGGATGCCGGGGCCCACGTGCAGATGCTGTGCGCCTCGGGCGATCCCACGCTGTTCCTCACTCGTCACGTTCGTGACCGCGGCGACTTCACGCTCGAGCATGCCGTCCACCAGCTCACCGGACGCCAGCGCGAGGCCTTCGGCTTCGATGGTCGCGGCCGTGTGGCACACGGCGATCACGGCGATCTCGTGATCTTCGCGCTCGACGAGCTCCACTACGACGCCGACGAGTTCGTGCACGACCTGCCTGGAGGCGGCGCTCGGCTGCGGCGTCCCGAGGGCGGTTTCCGGGCCACGATCGTGAGCGGCGTTCCCGTGCAGGAACAGGGGAAGCTCACGGGCGCGCTTCCGGGACGGGTGATCGCATCCAACGCCTGACCGTGTGACGCTCGGCGTTACGGCTCGAGCACGACCTTGATGGCCCCCGAGGCTCGGTCGGCCGCAACTCGGAACGCCTCGCCGGCAGCTTCGAGCGGGAACCGATGGGTGATGATCGTCGCCGCGATCTCGGGGCGTGAGGCCAGGATCTGGGCGGCCACGTCGACATCGCGAGACGGGCCGGATCGGCAGTACATCGACGCCGGGATGAGCGTGATCTCGTTCATGCTCACGTCCATGCCCGGGATCTCGAGGCCCTCCCAGTAGCTGGCGACCATCACGATCCGTCCGCCCGAGGCGCACAGGGCCACGGCCTGCGCCATGGCGGCACTGGTGCCTGCGGCCTCGAAGACCACGTCGTAGCGGCGGCCGGGACCTTCGACGCCTTCGGTGCTGGGAACCGATCCGGCTCCGAGCCGGGCGCCGGCCTCGCGCTGGCGATCGTGGCGGGCGACCAGATCGACCGTGGCCCCGACTGCCTGCACAGCCACGACCGAGCACTGGCCGATGGTCCCGCCGCCGACGACGGCCACGCGCTCACCCGCCCGGACGGCGCCCCGTCGGACCCCGTGGACCGCAACGGCAACAGGCTCCACGAGGCAGGCGTCGCTCGGTGTGAGCCCGGCCGGGAGCCTCACGATGGCCGACTCGGGAACGATGCAGCTCTCGGCCATGCCTCCGTCGGAGCCGAGGCCGATGACGTGCATCGGTCCACGGACGCAGCGGTGGTAGATGCCGTCGAGGCACGCCGGGCATTCCCAGCACGGATCGAGCGGCTCGACGGCCACCGGGGTGCCGTCCGAGAGGGTGCCGGCGAACTCGTGACCCAGCGTGGCGGCCAAGGGCCACATGGACATCAGGTGGAGATCGGATCCGCAGATGCCGGCCGAGGCCACCTTCACCAACACCCCCGCGCCGCTCGGGCGGGGCACGTCGACGACCGCCGCCGCTCGATCGACACAGCGTACGGCCCGCATCGTGGACCCCGCGCCGGCGCCCGCGACCACGTCCGCACTCGTCACGACAGGCCCAGGCGAGCGTTGTCCCACGTGAGGATGCGGCCTTCGGGGGTGATGCGCATGAGCCCCCGTGACACCGCGTAGTGCTTGCGGGTTGCGTCGGGCATGGCCTTGGATGCCGTGCGGAAGGGGGCGTACTTGGCGTCCATCTGACGGTCGACCTCGGGCCAGGCCTCGGCGTCGACGACCTCGGCCCGGCCCGTGAGGTGCACGGCCTTCAGCTCGGCCCAACGCTCACCCGACTCGACGAGGAACGAGACCTTGGCGTTGTTGCGGACGCGGGCGAACTTCTTCGACGTGCCCGGACCAGCAACGAACACGTGACGGTCGACGACCGCATACCAGACCGGGAGGGCGATCGGGAACCCGTCGCGCTTCATCGACGTGAGGATCCCCGTGTGACCCCGTTCGAGGAACTCCCAGGCCTCGTCCTCGCTCAACCGCACGCCCATGGCTCTCCTCAGAGTCGTCCCAACCGTGCCGGTAGCCTGCCCTCCTCGCGATCGCCGGGCAAAGCCGGCGGTGGACGGGGGAGAGGGCCTCAAGATGGCGCAACGCTTCGCCGGGTTGACGACGGGGTCGGCCCGCTTCGCCGCCGACGTCCCGATCGAGGCCCTCCATCTGGTGTTCGTTCGCTCGACGATTCCCCACGGCCGCCTCGTCACTGTCGACGTGGGCGCGGCCGAGGCCATGCCGGGCGTGGTGGCGGTGTTCACGGCCCGGTCGCTGCCGACGGTGCCCGTATGGGAGATCATGTCGATCCCCGAGGTCTACGCGCAGCCCGGACTGGCCGACGGCACCGTGCGCTACGTGGGCGAGCGGATCGCGGCCGTGGTGGCCGAGACGTTGGCCGCCGCTCTCGACGCGGCAGAGGGGGTCGTCGTGGAGTACGAGCCCCTCCCGGCCGTCGTGAACATCGAGCAGGCCCTCGATCCCGCCACCCCGCCGGTGATCGAAGCCAGCCCCAGCAACGTCGTGCTCTCGTGGACGGTCGAAACCGGCGAGCATCGGTGCTCGACCGACGAGGTCGTCGTGCGTACCACTTTCGACCTCCCGAGGGTCGCCGTTGCGCCCTTGGAAGGCCACTCCGTCGTGGCCGTTCCCGGGTCGGACGGCCGCCTCACCGTGCACGTCTCGACCCAGGCGCCGCAGGGAACCCGAGTGCAGATCGCCCGTTCGACAGGCCTTGCGCTCGATCGGGTTCGGGTCGTCACGCCCAACGTCGGCGGAGGCTTCGGGGGCAAGGCGATCGGGGGCGTTCCCGACCATGTGGTCACGGCCGCGGCGGCACTCGCGCTCGGGCGCCCGGTGCGCTTCGTGGAAGACCGGTCGGGGAACCTGCTCTCGATGCAGGGCCGGGGCGCCCGCCTCGCCGTCGAGGTCCACGCCGATCACGACGGACGGCTGCTGTGGCTCCGGCTCGACGACAGCGCAGACGCCGGCGCCTACCCCTCCACCGGTGCCGTGGAGCCGGGCAAGACCACGCTCATGGCGTGCGGTCCCTACCGGATCGATGCGGTTCACGTGACGGCCCGCAGCGTCACCACCAACCTCGCGCCCACGGGTGCCTATCGGGGTCCAGGCCGGGCCGAAGCGGCCGCAGCGCTCGAACGGGCGCTCGATCTCCTGGCCCGGAGGCTCGGCCTCGATCCGGCCGAGGTGCGCCGACGCAATCTCCTGCGCCCCGACGAGTTGCCGCGGCTCACCCCGACGGGAACCCACCTGGCCGACGGCGACTACCCGGCCGTGCTCGAGCGGTTGCTCGCCGAAGCCGGGTACTCCGCCGTGCGCGATCGCCAAGCCACGGAGCGGGCAACGGCCGAGGCGGCGGCCGGGGCAGTGACGGCTGGGTCGGTGGTGGCTGGGACTGGAGCCGGGGCCGCCAGCGACTCCGGCCGGCTGGTCGGGATCGGCTTGGCCACCGTGGTCGACTCGACGGCCTGGTTCGCCCGCCGAGAGCCCGCCGCACTCGCCATCGGGCCCGACGGGACGATCGTCCTCACCATGGGCACGGCCGCGGCCGGCCAGGAGCACGCCATCGTCTTCGCCGGGCTCGTGGCCGAGACCCTGGGCGTCTCGGTCGAGGACATCATGGTCATCGAGGGCGACACCGATGCCGAACCCGACGGGATGGGGAGCTCCGGATCGCGATCGCTGCAACTGGGGGGCAGTGCGGCACGCCAGGTGGCCGGTGAGGTCCTCGAGCGCGCTCGCCGGCTCGCCGCCGAGGCCCTCGAAGCGCCCGTCGGCGACGTCGTCGTTGTCGGCGGGCGTCTCGGCGTGCGCGGCGTCCCGGCTCGCAGCCTCTCCTATGCCGAGCTGGCGGCGTTGGCGACCCAGGCCGGCGACGGCGGCCTCGTCAACGAAGGCGTCGACGGCGCCGGGCGCCTCGAAGGCCGCTGCGTGTACGAGCAGCTCGAGGCCACGCACCCCTTCGCCGCGCACTGCGCGGTCGTCGAGGTCGACGTCGAGACGGGTGCGGTCACCCTCGTGCGCCTCATCGCGGTCACCGACTGCGGCACGGTCGTCGATCATCCTTCGGCCGACGGTCAGGTGATCGGAGCCAGCGTGCAGGGTCTGGCGCAAGCGTTGTTCGAGGAGTTCCGCTACGACGCGGGGATCCCGCTCACCACCAGCCTCGCCGAGTACCTGGTCCCTTCGGCAGCCGAGATGCCGTCCATCGGCTCGCTGGGTAACACCTTCGCTCCGACGGTCGCCACCACGAACCCCTTGGGCGCCAAGGGAGTGGGCGAGATCGGGACCATCGCGGCACCCATCGCCGTCCACGCTGCGCTGCTCGATGCCGTCGCGAGTGTTGGGGTCGACCAGATCGGCTACCCCTGCTCTCCAGAGCGGGTGTGGCGGGCGATGGGCAACGGTTGGTGAGCGGGCCCGGGCCATTTGTCAGGACGACCCTCCAGCGATGAAGGTGGCAGCCGACCGGTCCAGCATTCAGGAGAGCTCATGAATCCCGACGCCCGTCCTTCTGGTGGCCTCGAAGGCCGCTCCGTCATCGTCACCGGAGGCGGCACCGGCATCGGCACCGCCTGCGCGGCCGCGCTGGCCGCCGACGGGGCTGCCGTCACCATCTGCGGTCGTACCGAGTCGAAGCTCGTCGAGGCGGCCGAGCGCATCGGCGCCGTCGCGTCGTGTGGCGGGAGCGTGCGCCACGTCGTGGCCGATGTCACCGTCGAGGCCGAGGTCGTGGCCCTCGTGGCCCGGGCGCTCGAGCCCACGGGTCGCCTCGATGGCGTCGTGGCCAACGCCGGTGGGGGAGGGGGCCTGGGCCCGCTGCATCTGCAGGACACTGCGGAGTTCCTCCGGGTGTTGCACCTCAACGTGCTGGGCACGTTCCTGTGCGTGAAGCACACGGTGGCCCCCATGGTGGCCGCTGGCGGTGGATCGTTCGTCGGCATGTCGTCGATCGCCGGCAGCGTGACCCACCCGTACTTCGGCGCCTACACGGTGGGCAAGGCCGGTATCGAGGCCATGATGCGCAACGCGGCCGACGAGTACGGCCCGGTGGCCGTGCGGTTCAACGCCATCAGGCCCGGGTTCATCTCCACCGAGATCATGGAAGGGATCCCGCGCGATTCGGCCGTGTACCAGAGCTACATCGAGAACACGCCCCTTGGTGACGTTGGTGCACCCGAGGAGATCGGCTCGCTGGCCCGGTTCCTGATCGGCCCGGAATCACGCTGGATCACGGGGCAGATCATCAACAGCGACGGCGGCCACGGCCTCCGGCGGGGCCCGAACTTCGGTCCGTTCATCGAGCCCGTGCTGGGCGCCGACGTCATGCTCGCCCGTCGAGCACCCGGTTCCTGATACCTGCCGAGTCGGTATTGGTTTCAGCCCGGGGCGGCCAGCGCCGTGGCGATCATCCTATGGAAGTGGATGATCCCGGGCTCGTTGCGGCCGGCGATGGTGGCCTCGGTCATACCCGAGGCCAGATTCCGGTGGATCACCTCCGACTCGGGGAAGTCCTCGACGCTGGTCACGTTGCCGGCCGCGGCGAAGCGCTGGTCGAACCGCTCGCGGTCGGCATCGGTGGTCACCGGATCGACGGTGTACATCGCGTGCTCGACGGTCGTGCGGTCGACGGCCTCGGCCAGGAAGCGCCACACCATCACGTAGCCCGTGATGTTGCTGACGATCACGTTGGGCGCCAGGAAGTACTGCAACACGGAGTGGGGTAGCAGTTCCCACTGGTCGCGGGGACGGTCGCCCTGGTCGAGGATCGCCGTCTGGGGAACGACGATCCGGTTGTGGGGACCGTACGCGTCGAACGGTGAAGCGATACCGAGATACGCCGCGCCGAGCGAGATCCGGTGCAGTGTGGGTACGTGGTACGACTCGAGGAACGTGTCGATGAGCAGCTTCCAGTTGCATTGCCACGTCGATGTGGCGTGCGCGTATGGACTGAGCGTCGCGTAGTCGCGCGCCGCCAGATCGGGGGCCAGTCCGGCCAGCCAGGCGTCGGCGTCGATGAGCTCGTCGCCCCCGGGCCTCACGATGATCAGCCCGTGCGCTTCAGCGGCCGCGAGCGAGCGGAGCCCGAGCATCGAGGAATCGACGCCCTCGAACCCTTTGCACGACCGGGGCTGGGCGAGCAGGCGACCGTCGGTGGCGTCGTAGACCCAGCCATGGAACGGGCACGAGAAGCTCGTGGAGCCCGACGTGCGTCCGCTCGTCACCCGGGTTCCCCGGTGCCGGCACACGTTGAGGTGGGCCCGTACCCCACCATCGTCGGCGCGCACGACGACGATGGGCACGCCCCCCGACTCGATCGTGATGCTGTCGCCCGGCTCGGGAATGTCGACCGAGAGGCAGGCCAGCACCGGCAAGTCGCGAAACAGGGTGCGCTGCTCGCGCCGATGGTGCTCGTCCGACACGTACGACGCCACCGGAATCAGGTGCGCCTCATCGGCGAGCGTCGTGGTACGGGCTGCGTGCTGGTCGATGACCCGCTGGGCCACCAGGTGCTGCGTGGCTCGATCCATGTGCGCTCCCTCTCGGGTGACGGGCTGACCGGGTCGGCGGCGTCTCGTTCGCGATCGTTCGTGTCGGGCGACTCAGGGACGGGCGGCGGGCCCGGACGTCGGATGGCTCGTGCCCACGAACGTGATGGCCTTGGTGAGATCGAGGAATCCCTCGTGCGAGCGGAACTCCTCGGCATCGTCGGGCGTGAGGAAGTACCGATGCACGAAGTCGGCGGTGGTCTTGAACCACAACACCGACACCGCCACCACACCGTGGGCCCGGTCGGCTCGATCGCCGCCGATCTCGTGCACGTCGTACTGGATGTCGTGCACGTCGTACTGGATGTACTGCCAGAGGCTGGGCATGAGCCGGCGGGCCAGGGCCACGTGATCGCGATAGTGAGCGCGGAACTCGTCGATGGTGACGCCCGTGCTGGCATGGAGAAACGACACCTGCTTCACGACATCGGCCGGATCGGTGCTGGCAATCTCGTCGGCAGGCGCCAGCCAGCCGACGTGCTCGACGAGATCGAAGGTCGGGCCGGAGGCCGTTGGTACGTCCGGCGGGGCTGCGCCGACGACCGTCCAGCACAAGGCCGCCATGGGGAAGGGCCCGGGCCGACGGAACTTCGCCCGCGCCGCATCGTCGGGATGGCCGGTGTCGATCACCCCGGCCGGGGCGGTCGACCCCACTGTTGGCACCACGACCTCGGGTTGGAACTCCAGCACCACCAGCCGAACCATGGCTCCTCCAGTCTCTCGTGGTTCGGGATCGTAGGCTCGGCCCCCGGTGGAGCGCGGCGACATACGACGTCACGGGCGCCGACATGCGGTGGCAGACATGCGGCGGCGCATCGACGAGGGAGAACGAGAGCGATGAGCGATGACGTGCGGTTGATCGATGTCGAGATTCTTCGCGCCCAACTCGTCGGAGTGCTGCGCCACCACGGTGTGCCCGACGAGCAGGCGGCAATCGTGGCCGACAACCTGGTCGAGGCTGACCTGAGAGGCGTCGACTCGCACGGCTGCAATCTGCTGGAGCTCTATGTGGCGCGCCTGCAGGCCGGCGATCTCCGACCCGTCACGGAGGTGTCGACCGTCCGCGACGATGGTTCCACCGTGCTGCTCGACGGGGGGCTCGGCTTCGGGCAGGTTGCCGGACGAGTCGCCATCGACCTGGCCATCGCCCGGGCTCGCGATCATGGGATTGCCGCCGTTGCGGTACGCGAGAGCACGCACCTGGGGGCCTTGGCGTACTACACGATGCGGGCGGCCGAGGCCGGCCTGGTGGCACTGGCGTTCCAGAACGGGCCCACCATCGTCCCACCGTTCGGCGGGCTCACCCAGATCTTCTCCACCAACCCGTTCTCGTACGCCCTCCCCACGCTCGACGAGCCCGTGGTGGTCTACGACATCGCGACCACCACCGTCGCCGGGAACAAGGTGATCCTGGCCAAGAAGCGGGGCGACGCCACCATCCCGGAAGGGTGGGCCAACGACGAGGACGGCAACCCCACCACCGACACCCAGAAGGCCTCACCCATGCATCTGCAATGGTTCGGCGGCCACAAGGGCTATGGCATCGCGCTCCTCGTCGAGGCCATGGCCGGTGCCCTGGCTCGGAGCTGCTTCGGCCGCACCGAGCGCAGCGCCGGCACCGCCGCCGGTCGCGACCGGGTGGCCAAGGGCTACGTGTTCATCACGATCGACCCGGCACGGTTCTCACTCCCCGGTCCGGGCGCTCATGGTACCGGCGACGACTACCGCCGCGACGTCGACACGCTGGTTCGCGACCTTCACGCCTGCGAGCCCGCGGTGGGTTCGGCTGGCGTGCTCGTGCCCGGCGAACTCGAGCACCGGCGTCGCGCCCACCGCCTCGCCGAGGGCATCCCCCTCTCGGCCGGCCTCGTCGTCGAGCTCGACACCCTGGCCTCAGCCGCCGGCCTTGCCCCGCTCGGCACCTGAGGGGGCCCCCCTCCGCCGTTGGCACCGTTGGAACCGTTGCGCGGCGGCGATGGCGGTCGAGGCATCGTCGAGGGTGCGGGTGGTCACGATTCCGTTGGCCCGACAGGCGTTGATGATCGCGTCCACGTCGACGGGGGGTGCGGCATCGAGATTGCGCAGTACCAGCATGCAGCGAACTGGGAGCGGGGCTGTGGTGCCGAGCAGCTCGATGGTCTCGAGGAGCCGGGCGGGCCCCGAGCCGTAGCTGTAGTAGGCCTGCACATTCACGTGGATCAACACGTCGTCGACCGCCTGCCCCGCCAGGACCGGCCCCAGGGCCCGGTGATAGGTGTCGGCCTGAGCCGCTGGCCCGACGGGGATCTCGACGGGGTTCGAGACACTCGTCCCTGCCCCGTAGCCCAGTCCCCGCAAGGCCTTCCGCACCTCCGGGAGCAAACGGCCGACCGAGAGACCGGCACGGTCACAGGCGTCGGTGGCCAGCACCGAAGCGCCGCCCCCGGGCCCGATCACGACGGTCGTCGCAGGAGCCGGCGGGTCGAGAGCAGCCGGCGACGGTACCGAAGCCGATGACGATGCCGACGACCGGTGTGCCGGCCCGGCTGCCGGGCACCAGCGTTGGAGATAGGCCAGTGCGGCCAGGAACTGTTCGAGCGTCTCGACGATCGAACAACCGGTGGTGTCGCCGATGGCCTGCCAGACCCGTCGATCAACGGCCAGCGCCCCGGTGTGCGACGCCACCGCCGTTGCGCCCTGGCGCGAGAGGCCACCGACCAGGGCCACCACCGGTACCCGTCCAGCAGCCCGGGCCAGGGCATCGACGAGGCGCCGGCCGTCCTTGGGATCCTCGAGGTACAGGCCGACGACGGTGGTCTCGGGATCATCGATCATCCAATCGAGCATCTCGCCCGGGGTGACGTCGACGCTGTTGCCGAGAGTGACCAGCTTCGAGAAGCGGACTCCCATGGTGCTACCGGCCTTGACGATGTCGCCAGCCAGACCGCCCGACTGTGAGATCACGCTCACGGTGCCCTGCTCGACGGGCGCGCCCTGCAGGAAGGTCTGACGACCGGCGGGGGAGTACACCCCCATGCAGTTCGGGCCCAGAAGCCGCATTCCCCCTTCGCGTGCCGCTGCGAGCAACTCGACTTCGAGGTGGCGCCCGTCCACGGACCCCCCTTTGTCCGCGTCCGCGTCCGCGTCCTCGTCGTCGGCCTCGGACTCACCGAAGCCTCCGCTCACGACATGGGCGAAGCGCACCCGCCCGGCGTGGGCCCGGAGCAGCGCGGCACAGCGCTCCGCAGGTACGGCGACGAGGAGATAGTCGGTGTCGTCGGCCCGAGGAAAAGCAGGAACGTCGCCGATCGAATCGGCGCTCGGATGAACCGCAACCAGGCTCGATCCGGGTTCCCAACCAAACGATCGGTAGGCGTCGAGGAAGCGGTTCCCGAAGGTCTCGCGACTGGTGGAGGCACCGGCCACGGCGATCGAACGGGGCGCGAACAGTCGCGTGAAGTCGGTCGAGGGCCCGTCGGCTCGCGTCGAGCCGGTGCGGGGCTCGGCATGGAGGATGCAGCGAGCGTCGACCGCGACACCGCCGATGAGCGGGTTGCATTCGAGCTCGGCGAGGTGGAAGTTCAGTTCCATGGCCAACGACGCGATCACCTCGATGGCATGAGCGACCCCGTGGCGATGGGCATCCGACCCCCGTACGAACCCATGCGCGAGCGCCGCCGCATCGGCTGCGGCCATCGGCAGGAGCCGAAGCTCGACGGCGTCGAGCGCCTCGACGAAGGAGCCCCCAGGGCCGAACGCGAGCACCAGCCCGAACGGTGGACGGTCGACCACCCCAACCACGAGCTCCTGACCGGCCGGGAGTTGCTCTTCGACGAACGTGCCGGCCGGGCGAAGCCGCGCCTCCATCGCGTTGCGCGCTTCGTTGACGGTGAGTGCGGTGAGGCCCAGCTGCACGGCCCCGACTTCGCTCTTGTGCACGAGGCTCGGTCCGAAGGCCTTGAGTACCAAGGGCCCGGTGTAGCCGTCGAGGGCGCTGCCGGTGCGAGGAATGCTGAGGCCGCGCTCGGCCAGCGCGGCCTTCACGACGGGCTCGGGCACGACCAGACGATTCGGGTCGTCGGGGAGAGGCGACGCGGCTGCTCGAAACTGCTTGACCAGCGTGCTCACACCGAGGGGCTCGGCCCGGCCGAGGTCGCGGCCCGGGCCGTCCGCTGGACCTGCTGGGCCGCCGCGGCCATCTCCGCCACCCGGTCGATCACCGGGCCGACGACCGCCACATCGAGCGCCTCAGCCGGCACGTCGACCCCGGCGTGCGCGAGCATGGCGGGCATCCGCTGGTGCAGTGCGGTCACGACCCACGGCAGCATCTCGCCGTGCGCAGTGGTGTCGAAGTCGATGACGTTGTTGACGCTCACCGATCCGTCGTCGCCGTAGAGGATGTAGTGGTAGTGCGGTTCGCCGTCGAACACGTCGAACCGAAGGTGTTCACGCCCTGTGCTTGCGGCACACACGTGGATCGACACGCCCTCGTCGGTGAAGCCGCCCTCCGGTGAGCGATCGACCAGTTCCGCGAGGTGCTCGGCGTTACCGGCGTAGCTGGCGACGAGTGACTCCGGGTCGAGCTCGCGGTATTCGACCCCGAAGCGCAGCGCCCCGGCGTCGAGCCACCGGGTGTTCTCCTCCACCGGAGGCTGGGGAGGAATGGTGTACACCTTGCCGATCGTCATGCTCGCTCCCGTGTGGTTCGTTGCGTGTCAGGTTCTCGTCGACGATGTCGTACCCGGTGCCGAGGGTCGCTCCGTGCCATGGTCGCTCCGTGCTCTGTGCGATGTGCTCTGTGCTCTGCGATCACGGAATACGGGTGAAGATCTCGCGGGCGTTACCCCCGAGCAGCCGATCCCGGGCCTCGGGAACCAGTCCCAGCTCGTCGACCTGGGCCAGGCTGTGCCGGTGTCCGACCGTCGGGAAACCCGTGCCCCACAGGACCTTCGCTCGCCCGGCGCGCTTGATGAACTCGACCACGGCGAAGTCCCAGTGGCGCGGCGGGTACGCGGCGGTTCCGAGGTACACGTTGGGGAACTTCAGCGCCATGGCGATGGCGTCGGCGCACCAGGGCCAGCCGGTGTGCGAGAGCACGAAACGCAGGTCGGGGAAGTACAGCGCCGGCCGGTCGATGCCGATGGGTTGGCCGCACTCGCTCGGCATCAGGCCACCCGAGGTGCCGGCCTGCATGATGACGGGGAGACCCTGCTCGGCTGCGAGGGTGTAATAGGGATAGTAATCGGCATCGTCGAAACGACGGTCCCAGCTGTGGGTGTGAATGTGCAGGCCCACGACCCATTCGTTCGAGAGCATGTCCGCCGCCCGTCGGACGCCGGTGATACCCGTCCTCGGATCGATCGACCACGTGGCCGCGAAACGCCCGGGCCACCGGTCGACGAGCATGGCTGCTTCTTCGGGTCGGGCCGCGAACGCTTCGTAGTCGCGCACCGTCATGTGGACCGGGGCGTCGCACGTGGGCACCAACACCGTCGCGATCCGCAGCTCGTCCATGCGGGCCACGAGCTCAGGGGCCTGGCAAAAGGTGTCGTCGGCGTTTCGCCGCACCTTCACCTGGATGCCCTGGTCGGCCACCGATCCGTCCCAGAGCTCCCGGCGGTCGGGCGTGAACGCGTTGCACCAATAGTCGACAGCGCCCCGGCTTCCCGGCGTCCCCGCAACCATCAGGTCCGACCCGGGTGCGGGCGCTCGTCGCGAAAGCGCTTGGGCTTGGGCGACGTGTGAATCTCCGTGTCGGCGTCGAGCGCACCGACGGCGACGACGGTGGCTGAGATCTTGACCCCGAGTTGGTGGTGCAACTGCCGTTCAATCTGCATGCGGAGATCATCCCACTCCGACGGTGCTCGATCAGTGGTGACTGCGATCGTCATCTCATCGCGACGGCCGTCCCGAACGGCTCGCACGAAGTAATCGGGCAGTATTCCCGGCACCGAACCGGCGATTTCACCGAGCCCCTCCGGCCACACGTTCACGCCTCGCAGCTTGACCATGTTGTCGGCCCGTCCGGCGAAGGGCGCCATGCGTCGCAGCCAACTCCCGCACTCACATCGCTCGCGCGGGTACAGGGCCGAGAGATCCATGATGTTGTAACGAAACTGGGGTGATCCGGTCTTGTACAGCTCGGTGATGCAGATGGCACCGAGCTCGCCGTCGGGGAGAGGCTCGCCCGTCTCAGGGTCGACGATCTGCACGACGAAGGCGTCCTCGTAGATGTGCAGACCTTGCCGGGCCTCGCATTCGGTGGCCACCCACTGCACCTCGTGGAAGCCGTAGGAGCGCAGCGCTTCGACGCCGAACGCATCGCGGAGCGCCTCGACATCTCCGATGTTGGGGAGGGCGCGGATCTTCAGATCGGCGGCGGGGTCGTAGCCCAGCCCCCGAGCGGCATCGGCGATTCGGAGGAGGTAGTCGCCGGTGGTGAGGATGGCGGTGGCGCCGTACTCGATGGCCAGCGCCACCTGTTTCTCGGTGCTGGTGACGTTGCCCGTCCCCGTGGTGAGGATCACGCAGTTGAGCCAGTGCAGCAGGGCCTCGTCGAAGCAGTGGGCGCCATTGTGCAACCCGTAGGCCCAGCTGTTGAGCACGACGTCACCGGGCCGGACCCCTTGGGAATACAGGGCTCGGGCCGTGAGCACGGCCCCGACCTCGCGATCCCACATGGTGTAAAAGGTTGGACGCGACGCCCCAGTGGTGCCTCCCGACATGAAGACCCGCATGGGCTCACGCAGTGCATCGGCCGGGGTCACGCCCTGGTAGTTGCCGAACGGTGGGTGGGCTTCGATGCTGCGCCTGATGTCGTCGACCGTGTAACTGGGAAAGCGCGCGAGATCGTCGAGCGAACGCAGGTCGTCGGGGCCGACACAGGCCGTGTCCCAGCGCTCGGCGAAGAACGGCACCCGCTGCGCTCGTCGGGCCTTCTCGCGTAGACGCACGAGCTGCCTCCGCTCGATCGTCTCGGGCTCGTCGTAGTACGCCTGCTCGAAGTACTCCGGCGGCGGCTGGTAGAGGCGGGCGATGGCGTCCATGTCGACGGCTTCATGGGGACGACGGAATCCTTGGGCCATCAGGGTGTCCTCATGTCGTTGGTCTCCAGCCCAGCAGCGTGACCGCCGATGCGTGGGCCGAGGCTCCGCCGGTTCGGGGCTCGGCGTCATCGACGCGGACGTCGTCGAAGACCGCCTCGACGGTCTGGTCGATCGACGGCTCACCCGTCCCGAACCAAGAACCGGGCATCACGATGTCGTCCTGTTCGGCCAGGCGAACGGCCACGACCGTGAACGGGGGTTCGACGCCGGGTAGGAACGGTTGGTGGTTGACGATCCAACTGGCGATCGTCCCCTGCCCGCTGACCGCCAGCCATGACCAGGCGAGCGATCCGCACCGGTTGCACAGTGCGCGCGGGGGCCAGCGCCAGGCCGCGCAGTCGTCGCACCGTTGCTGGATGAGCTCGTGCCGGGCCAGGGCCTGCCACCACGGCGTCGAATCGCGATCGGGTGTGGGGACGGGCCGCACCGATGCTCCGCCTCCCTGGGGTGCGGTCATGGTGCACTCCGCAGCACCACGGCGCTCGAGGTGCCGGCCACGTAACCGGGCTGGCCCGTCGACAACGCTACCCGGGCTCCGGCGACCTGGCGCGGCCCGCACTCGTTTCTGAGCTGTCGGACGGCCTCGGCCGCGTGGTTGAGACCGTGCACATAGCCCTCCGAGAGGTGCCCCCCGTGGGGGTTCACCGGGAGAGTGGTGGCCGCGTAGTACGCAGCCGCTTCACCCTTTCCACAGAAGCCGTAGTCCTCCAACTGCACCAGCACCAGGGGTGTGAACGCGTCGTACAGGCACGCCACGTCAACATCGGCCGGCCCGACTCCGGCCATCGACCACAGGCGGGGGGCCAGCTGCGCCGCGGCCGAGGTGGTGAGATCGCCTCGGCGGTTCGAGAACAACGTGTGGCCGCCGCCGAAGACCGCTCCGCTCACGAGCACAGGAGGACGGGCCAGGTCGCGCGCCCGTTTGGCGCTGGTGAGCACGAGAGCCACGGCGGCATCGGTCTCGAGGCAGCAGTCGAAGAGCCGGAAGGGCTCCACGATCCAGCGCGAGGCGAGGTAGTCGTCGAGCGTGATCGGGGCCCGCATCAGAGCCGCCGGGTTTTCGACGGCCGCCTCACGCTGGCGCACCGCGACGCCACCGAGGTCGTCGCTGGTGACGCCGAAGCGGTGCATCCAGGCCCGCGCCCACATGGCGAACTGCTGGGGCGGCGTGGCGAAGCCGTACGGCGTCTGGTACTGGAACTCCACGACATCGGGCGGCGGCCGACCCGTCCCGCCCATCCGAAACTCACTGCGGGCATTGATCGATCGCCAGCACACGACGACATCGGCCATACCCGTGGCGATGGCCATGGCCGCATTGGCGATCGTGGCGTGCGACTGTGAGCCGCCGCCGAACATGTCGAGGTGGAAACGGAGGTCGTCGATGCCCAGCGCGTGCGCAACCACCGAGGCCTGCACCGAGTCACCCACCCGATGCGTGGCGACACCGTCGAGGTCGGCGATCGTGAGACCGGCGTCGTCGAGCGCAGCCCTGATCGCCTGGAGGGCCAAGTTCAACGTGGAGACCCCCGAGCTTCGGGAGTAGGGGGTCGCCCCGACCCCGACGATGGCGGCCCGGTCACGCAGCGGGTGCGATGCCCGTCGGACGCCCGCCGTCGCTGCGTCCGTCGCCGTCGCCGTCGTCGCCGTGCCCGAAGTCGCCGCGCCAGAGGTCGCTGCAGCAGAGGTCACAAGCCGTACACCCGGGCGGCGTTGCCAGCCAGGATCTTGTGGGTCGTCGTGGGGTCGTGACCCGCGGTGAGCGCCGCCACGTGCTCGCGCGAGTTGGGCCACAGGCACACGCTGTGGGGATAGTCGGTGGAGAACATGGCCGCGTCGGCCATCCACGGATGCGAACGCACGAGGTCGAAGCCGACGTGGTCGTCGAGCACGGTGACGAACAGGTTGCGCCCGAGGTACTCGGTGGGACGCGTCGTCAGATCGGCGTCGTTCAACGCCGAGCGCACGTCGAGGTTCTGTTCCATGGTCTGTGCCCAGAACGGGAGCCAACCGAAGTTCACCTCGGCGGCCACGATGCGCAGGCCGGGATGGCGCTCGAACACTCCCCCGAAAACGAGGTAGGTGAACGGCCGCACGGCCGAGAAGAAGCGGTACACCGTGCCCGCCGTGGTCACCTGCAGGTTGATGAGCTCGGCCCGATCCTCGGCCGGCGGCGCCCCACCAAACGTTCGGTGGAACGTGAGCGGCACGCCGGCCTCGGCGATGCGGGCGAACAGCGGGTCGTACGACGGATCGTGATAGGGCCGGCTCGGGAACCCGGGGATGAAGAATCCCTTGGCCCCCATGGGTAGACATCGCTCGACCTCGGCGATGGCCGCGTCGTTGCCGTCGTCGACGGGCAGCATCGGTAGTCCGACCAATCGGGCCGGATCGGCCGCCTGGAACTCGTCGAGGATCCAATCGTTGTACGAACGGATGCAGTGCAGTGCCAGTTCCCGATCGGGCTCGACGTACACGTGGATGGCGTTGGCCGGGTACACCACCGAGGCATCGATCCCGTCGAGGGCCATGTCGGCCACATGGGCCGTGCCGTCGTAGTTCCCGGGCAGGATCTCGTCGAAGCGCAGGCCGCTCATCTTGCCCACGGCCTGGCCCGCCGTGGCCTCCACACCCAAGGTGCGCTTGGGCGGGCCGCCGTCGAAGCTCCAGCCGTCGCCTCCATCGGCGCCGCGCATCAGCCTCGGGGCCCTATCGCGGAAGGCCGCAGGAACCCCGTTGAACACGTGCGGCGGCTCGTTCACGTGACAGTCGGCCGAGATCACCCGAGCGCCGCCCGTCGGCGAGTTGAACGCGTCCATCGGATCAGCCCACGGTGGTGGAGACGGGAGCCGTGGCCGAGACCGGGGCCGGCGATGAGACGGCAGCCAGCGCCGGCAAGAATCCCTCGGGGAAGCGATACAGGTCGATGGCGTTGTCCCAGAGGATCTTGGCCTTGCTGGAATCCGAGAGCTGATCGGGCAACAGGTTGAGGAAGTGCTCGGTGGCATGCGGGTACTTCGAGTCGGGGTGGGGAAAGTCGGTCTCGAAGACGATGTGATCGTCGCCCATCCAACGGATCACGTCGGTCACGAAGGGGTCCTCACATTCGGTCGAGGTCCAGCAGTTGCGCCGGAAGTACTCGGTGGCGCTCATCGTGAGCTCGGGCGCCTCGGCGGCTCCGGCCAGCTCGAGGTGCTCGTCGATCCGGTGCAGCCACGAGGGAACCCATCCACAGCCGGCTTCCATGTAGGCGCAGCGCAGTCGCGGGAAGCGCTCGAACACACCGTGCACGATCATCGCCAGCATGGCGTACTGGGCTTCGTGGCTGTGCACCACCGTGTGCCACTCGGTGAACGTGTTGAAGCGCTCGACCCCGGCCGTGTGGGCGTTGAGCCCCATGAACTCGTGCGTCGCGAACGCGCAATCGAGATCCTGGAGGAGCTCATAGACGGGGTCGTAGTAGCGATCGCCGAGGTTGCGACGGTTGATGTGGTTGGGCCGGGCCCAAAAGCAGCGCGTCCCCAGATGATCGTACGCGTACTGGATCTCCTCGACGGCGCGGGTCACGTCGTTGAGTGGGATGGGCCCACTGGCGATCACCGTGCCGCCGGAGGTCTCGCGCATCTCCTGGCCCCAACGGTTGTAGGCCCGTGCCATTGCCGCTTGGAGCTCGGGGTCGATGCCGTCGAGCCACATGTCGTACTCGGGACCATAGATGACCATCACGTCGACGCCCTCGGCCTCGAGCGCCCGGGCCACGAGATCACCGCGAAACCCTTTGCTCATCAGCTCCTCGCCGTACTGGGCGATCATGTCCTCGGTGGTCCAGTTGATGGCCTTCTGGAACTGCCCGAGCAGCGTGGTGGTGTGCTGGGTCCACCGGCCGTCGACGGTGACCGGGTTGTAATGGTCGAACCCGCCGACCGGCTTGCGGCCGACCCGGTCACGGTGGCCGTCGTCGAGGAACCGCGACCACAGATCAGGCGGGTAGATCACGTGGGCGTCGGCGTCGAAGACCTTGAAGCCGTTGCGCATGCGGTGCTCCAGTTCCATGCCGGGTGGACGATCGGAGCGTATCGCCAACGGTCGAGGTGGGCACCCGGGTCCGGGTATCCACGCTGACAGAGGGCGGACCCGGCAGCTACGGTCGGCCGCCATGCGGGCTGTCGTGGTGCACGACGTGGAGCAGGGGGCGGCACTCGAGGAAGTCGAGGTCGACGAGCCCGGGGCCGGCGAGGTCCTGGTGAAGATCTCAGCCTCGGGCGTGTGCGGCTCCGATCTCCATGTGCTGCATGGCCGTTCGGTGGTCGCGACCTTTCCCATGGTCCTGGGTCACGAGGGCTCAGGTGTCGTCGAGCAGGTCGGAGCCGGGGTCACGTCGGTCGAGCCGGGCGACCACGTCGTGCTCGCGCTGTACGGACCCTGCGGCGCATGCGGGAGCTGTCTGACGGGGCGGATCGTGCACTGCGACGGGCTGGCTCGAACCCAGGCGATCTTCGGGCGGATGGCCGACGGTTCCACAAGGCTGCATCAGGGTGCGACCGTCGTGTATCCCATGGTGGGTGTGGGTTCGCTGGCCGAGCACGCCGTGGTGCGAGCGGCCCAGGTCGTGAAGATCCCGGTCGACGTGCCCCTCGACGTGATCGCGCTCGCCGGGTGCGGGGTCACCACCGGCGTCGGCGCGGTCCTCAACATCGCCAAGGTGCGGCCGGGTGAGAGCGTGGCCGTGGTGGGGTGCGGGGGCGTGGGCCTCAACGTGATCCAGGCCGCCCGTCTGGCCGGCGCCACCATCATCGTGGCCCTCGACACCAACCCCGCCAAGCTCGATCTGGCCTCCGACTTCGGCGCCACGCACGTCTTCGACACCCGGGAGACAGCGCTACGCGAGGCTGTCCTCGGGGTCGTCCCCGGTGGCGTCGATCATGCCTTCGAGGTCGTCGGCGTACCCGAGCTCGTGGCCGAGGCGTTCGCGGCAACCCGTCCCGGTGGCACGTGCGTGATGGTGGGCTCGCCCCCGGCCGGTACGACGATCCCCGTCGATGGCCGGGCCCTGTTCTCCGAACGTCGCCTGCTCGGCTGTACCGGAGGCTCGAACATCCCGGCCCGCGACATTCCCCGGATCGTCGACCTCTATCGACGGGGCCTGCTCGACCTCGACCGTCTCGTGACGCAGCGTCTGTCGCTGGCCGAGCACGCCCGAGCCTTCGCTGACGCCGAGGCCGGCCTGGTGGCCCGCAGCGTGATCACCATGCCCTGACGCCAGCTCACGCTGGAGCCAGGCCTACGGGTTCCCCGGCGCGAGGATGGGGCATGGAGTTCGCCTGGACCGACGATCAGCTCGCCCTCCGTGCTCAGGCCAAGGGGGTCGCAGCCCGACTCGTGGCCACCCACGGTCGCCACAACGACAGCTGGATGGCCGCGTACTCACGCGAGGCGGCCATCGAGATCGGCGAGCTCGGCTGGATCGGCATGACCTGGCCCACCGCCGTCGGAGGCGGAGGACGGCCGGCGATCGACCGGCTCATCGTGACCGAAGAGCTCATCGCCGCCGGCGTGCCCATCGGGGCATGGTGGGTGGCCGATCGACAGATGGGCCCGGCCATCATCACCTACGGGACCGACGACCAACGGACCCGCTTCCTGCCGGAGATCATCGCCGGACGATCCACATGGTGCATCGGCATGAGCGAGCCGGGTGCCGGGAGCGACCTGGCCGGGCTCACCACCCGGGCCGAACGCCACGACGACGAGTTCGTGATCAACGGGCAGAAGATCTGGACGAGCTTCGCGGCCAAGGCCGACTACATGTACCTGATCTGCCGCACCCGAAGCGTTGGCCCGCCGCACGCCGGAATCAGCGAGATGATTGTACCGATGCACTCTCCGGGCATCGAGGTGCGGACGATCGCCGACCTCACCCGGGGGATGCACTTCTGCGAGGTCTTCTTCGACGACGTGCACGTCCCCGCGGCCAACCTCGTCGGGATCGAGGGCGGGGCGTTCGGCCAGACGATGCGCCAGCTCGAACACGAGCGGGGCGGCATCGACCGGCTCATGTCGAACCGGGCGCTCTACGAGCTGGCCGTGGAGCGGGCCGACACCACCGATCCGATCACCCGCGACGAGATCGCCGCACTCGAGTCGGGCTACCGCATCGGCCGCCTGCTCGTGATCAGGGAGACATTGGGCCAGGCGCCCAAGGGATTCAGCGCCGCCACAAAGGTGTTCTGCACCGAGCACGAGCAGCGCGTGGCCCGATTCATCGCCCGCATGTTCGGGGTCGACGGGCTCCTCTGGGATCAGACGGTGAAGGGGATCGTCTACGCCCCTGCGTACACGATCATGGGCGGCACGTCGAACATCCTGCGCAACATCCTGGGCGAGCGCGTGCTGGGCTTGCCACGCGAGCCGCGGGCGTCGTAGGTGCGGGCGGTCGTCTTCGACGGCGCTCGGCTTCAGCTCGTCGACGATCTCGAGGCGCGGCCGCCTGGGCCGGGTGAGGTCGAGGTGCGGGTGCTGGCCTCGGGGATCTGCCACAGCGACCTCAACGTCGTCGACGGCACCTCGCCCGTACCGGCCCCTGTGGTGCTGGGCCATGAGGCGGCGGGGGTCATCGCTCGCCTGGGCGAGGGTACCGACACGACCGGCGACGGGCTCCGAGTCGGTCAGGCCGTGTTGGTGAGCTCGATGACCCCGTGTCGGGCGTGCCGGGCCTGTGTCGACGGGCGCCCGTCCGACTGCGCTGGCACCTATGGGAGCCGACCGCCGACGTTCACCTGGCGGGGTGCTCCGGTGCGGTCGTACGCCAACATCGGCTCGTTCGCCGAGCGGATCGTGGTGCGCTCCGACCAGGTGACCGCGGCTGACGGGATTTCGGCGTCGGCCGCGGCGCTGGTGGGGTGCGCGGTGAGCACGGGCTACGGCGTGGTCCGCAATGTCGCTCGGGTGCGCGACGGCGACACGGTCGTGGTGCTCGGCGTCGGCGGCATCGGCGTGAACGCCATCCAAACCGCGGCTCGGGTGCAGCGCGCCGCCCGGGTGATCGCCGTCGACGTCAATCCCGCCAAGGAGTCCGTGGCGCTGCACTACGGGGCCGATACCTTCGTCATGGCGCCCCGTGACTCCGACGCCGGAACGCTCGCCGCGCTCGTACGATCAGCCGCCGGCTCGGCGAGCGGTTCGGGGCCGGCCATCGACGTGGTCATCGAGTGCAGCGGCGCGCCCGTGGCCATCGACGCCGCGATCACGATGGTGGGCATCGGCGGCACCGTTGCCCTGGTCGGTATCCCGCCGTCTCAGTACCGGGCCGCCCTCGATGTCGGCGCACTGCTGCGGGGCCGGCGGATCATCGGCAGCCTCAACGGTGCCTGCGACCCCGCCCGCGACTTCCCCGACATCGTCGAGCACGCCCGCCACGGCCGTCTGTCGATCGCCGATCAGGTGACCCGGGTCTGGCCCCTCAGCGCTTACGCAGCCGCCATCGCGGCCGTGCAGGACGGCGAAGTGGTCCGCGCCGTGCTGTCACTGGCCTGAGCCCGCTGGGCGCCGTGCGCCCAGCGCTTGATCACCAGGTGACGGGGAGGGTGCGGCGGCCCCACAGGTTGAAGGCGACGATGCGTTCGGGAGCGCCGGCCAGGGCCAGGGTGGGGAGGCGCTCGGTCAGCAGGCGCAGCGTGACGCGGGCTTCGAGGCGGGCCAGGGCTGCGCCGGGGCAGAAGTGGGCGCCGAACCCGAAGCTCAAGTGGCGCTTGACGTTCTCGAGATCGCGATCGAGGCGGAACTCGTCGGGATCGGGAAACACGCTCGGGTCGTGGTTGGCCGAGCCGTAGCAGAGCATGGTCTTGGCCTTGGCCGGCACCGTCACGCCGTGCAGCGTGGTGTCGGTCGTCGGCGTGCGAAACAGTCCCAGCACGGGTGGGTCGAAGCGCAGCGACTCCTCGACGGCGACGTCGATCAAGCCCGGATCGGCGCAGACGGCAGCCCACCGCTCGGTCCGTTCGAGCAAGCGCCACATGAGGTTTGTGAGCAGCGCGGTGCTGGTCTCGTTGCCGCCGAGGAGCAGCAACAGCAGGATCCACGACAGCTCATGATCGTCGAGCCGGCGCCCGTCGACCTCGGCCACGACCAACGCGCTCACCAGATCGTCGCTCAGCACCGAACCGAGCTGATCGGGCCCCGAGCTCGGCCCACCGTCGATGTCGTACCCCGCGCCGTGCAAGGCCGCGCGCCGTTGCGCGATCACGGCAGCGAAGTAGGCGTCGAACGCCTGGCGCGGCCCGAGCGACACCGCGGGATCAGACGAGTTGTAGCTGGCCGTGAGGTCGTTCGACATCTGCTTGAACTGGTTCAGGTCGCCGGGCGCGATGCCCAACAACTTCGCGATCACGATGGTGGGCAAGGGGCAGGCGTAGAGATCGTGGAGATCACCTCGCGCCACAGCCGTCGAGCCCGCCGTCGAGCCCGCCGTCGAGCGGGCATGAAGTCCGGCCTCAGGCCCGCCGCCCATCGCCAACATGGCGTCGATGAACACACCGGCGAGCTCGTCGATCTGATCCTCGACGGTCTTGACCGTCCGAGGGGTGAAGGCCCGGGCGAACAGGGCCCGATAGGCGGTGTGCTCGGGCGGATCGTTCACCAGCGCAGCCGGACGGGTGTACTGCGGACTCTGCCCGTAGCGGATCGACCACGTCGCATGATCGACGAGCGCCTCACGCACGTCGGCGTACCGGCTGAGCGTGTAGTGCGGCGGCGTGAATCGCTCGTTGTGGTGTACCGGGCAGCCTTCGCGGAGCTCACGGTAGGCCGGGAACGGATCGGCGAGCACCGCGTCGGACACCGGGTCGTAGTCGTCGAGCGTCGTCATCGGGTGCCAGTATGCCGCTGTGAACGAGCGCGCGACACGAGGCGATCGGTAGTGGCGACGGACGGGCCCGGCGAGCGGCTGCGGGCCGACATCGTGGTGGTCGGGGCCGGCTCCGCAGGATGCGTCGTCGCGGCCCGCCTCAGCGAACGCCCGTCCCGTCAGGTACTGCTGCTCGAAGCCGGTCCCGACCACACGATGGCCGACCTCCCCGAGCAGCTCCGGATGTTGTCGCGGCCCGTCGAATGGCCCTACGACTGGGGCGACGAGGTCGTCTCGTCGAGCGCGAGCACGGTCGCCGGCGATCGTTCGCTTCCGTACAAACGCGGGCGTGGCGTCGGCGGTTCGTCGCTCACCAATGGTGGTGTCGCCATCCGCTGCGAGCCCGTCGACTTCGACGGTCTGCCCGCGAGCTGGAGCTGGGACGCCATGCTCCCGGCCATGCGCCGGGTCGAGAACGACCTCGACTTCGGCGATCGGCCCTACCACGGCGACGCCGGACCCATCCCCGTCATCCGCTATCAGGCGAGCGAGCTCTGGCCGCTCCACGCCGCGTTCGTCGACGGGTGCCTGGCGCTGGGCCTGCCCGAGTGCCCCGACCACAACGCTCCGGGCACGACCGGCGTGGGGCCCGTACCGATGAACCGGCGCATCCGCCAGAGGATCTCGGCCAACGAGGGCTACCTCGAGCCGGCCCGCGACCGGCCCAACCTGGTGGTACGGGGCGACAGCCACGTGAGGCGGGTGATCATCGAGCGGGGACGGGCCGTGGGCGTCGAGATGGCCGACGGGACGATCGTCGAGGCCGACACGGTGGTGCTATGCGCGGGAGTGGTCCAGAACCCTTTGCTGGCTTGGCGTTCCGGGATCGGGCCGGCTGATGCCCTGACGGCACTGGGCATCGAGACGACCGTCGACCTGCCCAGTGTCGGCTCACACGTGGGCGACCACTTCGTGATCGACTACACCGCGCCGGTCCGCAGCGACGCCGTACCCGACGATGCTCCGAGCATCCAGACCATCCTCCGGGCCACCGCGCCCGGAAGCGACAGCCAGCACGATCTGCACCTGTGCCCGTGGCCGATCCGTCACCGCGACGGCACGCGCTCGATGGGGATGAGCGTGTCGCTGCAACTTCCGATCGGTTCGGGCACGATCAGGCCAACGAGCGTCGATCCGGCAGCTCCGGCTCAGATCCGGTGGCCCTTCGCGGGGATCGACGCCAACGTCGCCCGGCTGCGCGAGGGCTGGCGACTGGCGGCCCGCATCGTCGGCGCGTCAGGCATCGCAGCCGACCCGTCCGGGATCGCTCGTGACCTCGCCCGCAGCGACGCCGATCTCGACGAGCACATCGCGCAGGCCCACGGCGCCTTCTACCACGGGGTGGGGAGCTGCGGGATGGGCCGGGTGGTCGACGACGACTGTCGGGTGCTGGGGATCGACGGCCTCCGCATCGCCGATGCATCGATCTTCCCCCACGTGCCCCGAACCAACACCAACCTGCTGGCGATGGCCATCGGCGAACGCGCCGCCGAGATCATGACGTGAACCCGTCGACGGGGCACACGCCCACCACCTACCCCGTTCTTTGTCTCGCAGTCCGCGCCAGGCGCGGACCTGGACACAAAGAACGGGGGCGGGGTGCCTCAGGCGGGTGCGACCACGACCGGGATGCCGTTGACGGCGGCGTTGCCAGAGAGCTCGTCGACGAAATGCCCGGGGGCCAACAGGTTGTTGTTGACCCCGGCATGCTCCCTGGCCACCGACTGCCGGGTACCCGGCTTGTCGTGGCCCCAACCGTGGGGGAGACAGACGACGCCCGGCATCATCTCGTCGCTCACTTCCACGGGCACCTCGATCGACCCGGCCTCCGACGACACGCGGGCCAGGCTCCCGTCGAGCACCCGGCAGGCCTCGGCGTCGCTCGGGTGGATGAGCAACGTGCAGCGGTCCTTGCCCTTGACGAGCACCTTCACGTTGTGCATCCACGAGTTCTTCGAACGGATGTGCCGGCGGCTCACGAGCTTCAGATCCTCGCCCGGCGTCGGTCCTCGATCGCCCGAGGCAGAGCGGCGCTCGTCGGCCTCGGCCATGCGCTGCTGCAGCCGGGGCAGGTCGCCCACGATGTACTCGGGCGCCAGTTCGATCTTGCCCGACGGGGTGCACACCATCTCGCGGGCCCGGGGGATCATGGGCCCCATGTCGATGCCGTGCGGCTGGGCCTTCACGACGTCGAGCGTGAGCCCGTCGGGCACCGTGCCGTACCAGTCGCCGAACGGGCCGGTGCGGATGGTGAGGTCGATCATCCGGTCGGGGCCACCTTCGTCGTAGAGCGGCATGATCTCGTCGGGATCGAGGCCCTTGTAGCGACACAGCGCCGAGAAGAACCCGTCGTCGAGCGGCTCCACGTCGAACGTGTCGTTGGTGTTGCCGGCGCAGAGCCAGCCCAGCCGGGCCAGGATCTCCCATTCCTCTGGTGTACCAGGCGGTCGTTCGAACACCGCCGGGCTCCAGTTGGCGGCGCTGCGGGCTGCCCAGCCCCAGATCAGCTCGTCGTAGTGCGGCGTCTCGAGCGGTGACGGACCGGGGAGGATCACGTCGGCGAAACGGGTGGTCTCGTTGAGCTGGTTGTCGAGCGAGATCATGCACTCGAGCAGCGGGAGCGCCTCTTCGAGCCGGGCCGAGTCGGGAACGCTGATCGCCGGGTTCGACGCGATCGTGATGAGCCCCTTGATCTGCCCGTCGCCGGGCGTGGCGATCTCCTCGGCCAGGCACGACGCGGGCACCTGGCCCAGGATCTCAGGGGCGCCTCGTACGCGCGAGTTCCAGCGGCCGAACTGGGGCTCGCCGTCTCGTGCCGTGCTGGCCATCCAGGCCAGCGGCCAGTTGACGGGGTTGCCGAACATCATCCCGCCGACGGTGTCGAACTTCCCGACGACGATGTTCACGACGTCGACCAACCACGATGCCATGGTCCCGAACTCCTGGTTGCACAAGCCGATCCGGCCGTAGACGGCGCCGGTGGGTGCAGCCGCGAACTCACGCGCGATTCTTCGGACCGTCTCCGCCGGCACCCGGGTGAACGTCTCGACCGACTCGGGCGTGAACTCCGCGCAGAGCTCACGCACGGCGTCGAACCCGTTCACCATGTCGGCCAAGTCCCCCAGGGTCTCGATGCCCTCGGCGAAGATCACCTGGAGCATGGCCAGGAGGAACGCGGCATCGGTCCCGGGGAGGATGGGAACCCATTCGTCGGCATGGTCGGCCGTGCCGGTGCGTCGCGGGTCGATGACGACGACCCTCCCGCCCCCGGCCCGGATGCGGTCGAGCTCGCCGAGCATGTCGGGACATGCCAGCAGCGAGCCGCCCGAGGCCTGCGGGTTGCCGCCCAAGCACACCAGGTAGTCGGTGCGCTGGACGTCGGGTGCGGGAATCATCCACATGTTTCCGTACATGAGGACGCACGCCACGTTCTTGGGCCACTGGTCGACCGTGCCGGCGGAGTAGATGCTCGGGAACTTGGCCTGCCCCATGAGGAGCGCGGCGTACCGGCCGAGCGAGTAGCTGTGGCCGACCGGGTTGCCGATGAACGCCGTGACGGCCTTCACGCCGTCGCGCTCGATGATCGGCGCGAGCAGCTCCTCGCAACGACCAAAGGCCTCGTCCCAGGTGACCTCGCGCCAGCGGGTGCCCTCGCGCACCATGGGCAGCCGGATCCGATCGGGATCGTGGTGCAGGTGGCCGAGCGTGGTGCCCTTGGGGCACAGGTAGCCCTTCGACCACACATCGTCGCGGTCGGCCCTGATGAGCGTCACGTGTTGGTCGCTGTCGCGCACGTGCACCTGCAGCCCGCACATGCACTCGCACAACGGACACGTCACCGTATGGACGGACGTCGCGCCCGGTTCGGCCTGCGTGTCGTCGCTCGGGCCGCTCGACGTCGTCTCGACAGTGGTCATGGCCCGGGAAGCTACCGCCAACCGAGCTCTGAGCGCTCCGTCGTCAGCCTACGCTGCCCCTACGGCTGGTAGAAGGCTGGGCTGGTGGCGCCGGCGGGGATGCCTTCGTAGGGCTCGGCGATCTCGGCCACGGTGGGGCAGGCCCGGGCCGCGTGCGGGGCGAGCTTGTCGAGCTCGAACCCGTAGACGTGGCAGGCGTTGAGGGCGAAGACGGTATGCATCTCTTCGGGCGTGGCTCCCACGAACGACCGGCGGATGGCTTCCTTCGAGAACGGCGTGGAGCCCTCGTTGTGCGGATAGTCGTTGCCCCACATGAACTTGTGCAGCCCGATCTTGTGTCGGGCCAACGCATCACGGGGGCTCGGGAAGCTCACGCCGATCCACACGTTGCGGTCGAAGTACTCCGAAGGTTTGTGCGGCAGGGCCGTCGAGGCATCGAAGCCCACCTCACCGGTTCGGCCCGCCTTCATCGCTCCGTGCAGCCCGTCGAGCCGAGCGAGCGTCTCGGGCACCCAGGCACAGCCCGACTCGGTCATGACGAACTTCAGGTCGGGGAAGCGCTCGAACACCCCGCCCATGATCAGGAAACCCAAGGGGCGATGGGCGAAGAACGGGGTCTCGAGCACCCACAGCGTCATGGCGAACGAGTGCTCGCCGTACTCGGGCAGACCGGTGCCCGAGTGGCTGTTCACCGGCACCTCGAGCTCCTGGCACAGCGCCCAGATGGGGTCGTACTCGGGGTGGTAGACGGGTTTCAGCTCGGGATGGTCGGGCGGGATGTTGGGAATGAGCACCCCGCCCCGCAGCCCCGCCTCCTTGGCCCAGCGGATCTCGGCGAGCGCGTCGTCGATGTCGTTGAGGAAGATCTGGGCCATGCCGGCCCGGCGCTCGGGGGCCCGGGCGCAGAAGTCGGCCATCCACCGGTTGTGCGCCCTGATCCCGGCCCAGCGCAGCTCGTACTCGGAGGCGACGGGTGGTCGCGCGATCACGATCCCCGTGGGAAAGAAGGGCGGGACGGTGTTCGGGAAGATCACCTCGGCGACGGTCCCGTCGGCTTCGAGATCGCGCCAGCGCCGCTCGTCGTCCCAGTTGCGGGTGCGACCGTCGCTCTGGAGATCACGGAACGGGTTGGAGTACCGGCCCCGCCAGGCGTCGAACTCGTCGTGGTAGCGGGATTCGAGGTACTCGCGATAATCGGTGACCGAGCCGCCGGCGTGGGTATCGGCGGAGATCAGCGTGTAGCGATCGCCGGGCTCCGTCGGGGCCAGAGGAGTGAGGCTGCTCATCGGAATCTCCGTCTCTCCGTGTTCGTCGGCGGGGGAGCCGGCGAGGGAGTCGACGGAGTCGCCTCCCGAACGGACATCTCTGACGTTAGCGTCAGCTCTCGACGTCCGATAGGAATGGCGCCATGACCACGACCACTGAGTCCCCCGCTCGCTTCGCCCATCTCCTCGCCCCGGGCCGCATCGGCACGCTGGAGCTCCGCAACCGGATCTTCATGTGCCCCATGGGCGACTCGCTGTGCAACATGGACGGCTCGATCAGCGAGAACCAGGCCGCGTACTTCGAGGCCCGGGCCCGCGGGGGAGCGGCCCTGCTGCTCGTGGGCTCGGTGTCCATCGCCTATCCGCACGCCTCGTTCGACGAGCGTCAGGTGGCGGCCTCGTCCGACGACTATCTCCCGGGCCTCTCCGACCTGTGCGCCCGGGTGCACCGCCACGGCGGACGGATCGCCGCGCAGCTCGTCCACAACGGCCAGATGTCGTTGCTCGACACGGCCCGGGGCTTCCCGCAGCTCGTGCCCTCGATCCCCAAGCCGCCCAACCCCGACCGCATCTCGATGATGGTGAGCGACGCCGAGATGGCCGCCATGACGAGCCCGTTCATGCAGCCCACATCGAAGCTCGAGTACCAGGTGATGAGCGAAGCCGACATCGCCGAGGTGATCGGCCAGTTCGTGGAGGCCGCCGAACGCTGCGTGCGAGCCGGCTTCGACGCCATCGAGCTGCACGCCGGCCACGGCTACCTGCTCGACATGTTCCTCTCGCCGGCGGTGAACACCCGCACCGACGGTTGGGGCGGATCGATCGAGGGTCGGGCCCGGATGCTCGTGGAGGTGCTACGCGCGTTGCGGGCCCGCCTCGGCCCCGAGTTTCCGATCTGGATCCGCATCAACTCCGTCGAGCATCACAAAAAGGGCGGGGAGCACTTCGACGAGCAGGTGGTCGCAATCGAGATGGCCGTCGAGGCCGGGATCGACGCCGTGCACCTCACCGCCTACGCCAGCGCCGACGTCGCGACCGGACCGACCGACGGGTTCGCCCCCCACGTGTTCATCGCCAACAAGCCAGGCTCGCTCACCGAGTGCGCCAAGGCGCTCAAGGCCCGCGTCGACGTGCCCGTCATCACATTCGGCCGCATGGAGCCCGATGAGGCCGAAGCCGTGCTCGCCGAGGGCAAGGCCGACTTCATCGCCATGGGCCGCAAGCTCCTGGCCGATCCCGATCTGCCCAACAAGCTCGCGGCCGGACGGGTCGACGACATCCGCCCCTGCATCTACCAGTACCGCTGCATCGGCAACATCTATGTGAAGGAGTCACTGCACTGCGTGGGCAACGCCTCGACCGGCCGCGAGCACGACCATGCCCCGTTGTCCACGCCCACGGCGAAGCCCCGGAAGGTGCTGATCGTCGGCGGAGGCCCAGCTGGGCTCGAGACGGCACGGCTGCTGGCCGGTCGGGGCCACGCCGTCACGATCTGGGAGGCCACCGAACGCCTGGGCGGCATGCTCGCCTACGCCGGTCTGGCCGACGGTCTGCTCGATCGCTACATGGGCTGGATCATCCGCCAGGTCGAACAGGCCGGCGTGACCCTCGCCGTGGGCCGACGGGCGACGGCCGCCGACATCGCCGCTTTCGGGGCCGACGAGGTGGTGGTGGCCACCGGGGGAACGTGGGGGAGGGGCACCCTTCCCGGCGCCGACCTCCCCCACGTGCACACCATCGCCGAGCTCGCCCCGTGGCTGCGGGCCGACAGCGCAACCGTGGGCGAGCGGGTGGTGATCCTCGGGGGCTCCAAGGCAGCGGTGTCGATCGGCCATCTCGCGCTGACCCGAGGCCGCCGGGTGACCCTGGTCGAGGAGACGAACGTGTTCGGGATCGAACTGGGCCTTCCTGGCCGCTGGCGTCTCGTCGCCGATCTCGATGCGGCCGGCGCCCGTCTCGCCGATCGGACGATCGCCCAGGAGATCACCAACACCACCGTCGTGGTGCGCCCGTCCGGCACCGGCGGCACTGGAGGCATGGGCGGAACTGCAGCCGATGTCGAGGAGATCGCGGCCGATACGGTGATCGTGGCGTCGGGTGTCGTGCCCGACTCGCAGCTCGCCAACGACCTCAGCGCCGCCGGTGTCGCCCATCACGTCGTCGGCGACTGCCGGGAGGTCCGTCGCATCGAAGGCGCCAACCTCGACGCCGCTGCCCTGGCCCTCACCCTGGGCTGAGCCCCCCACCACCACCCGCCACCCCGCCACCACGCCCAGCCCACCCCACGAAATTTGCGCGGAATTGTGCATGTGGTGCACATTTCCCCGCAAATTTGGAGTCTCGGGGGCGTCAGAGGTACTGGTTGGAGACCGTGGCGACGGCCGGAGCGGGGCTGGAATACCGGACTACCACGGGGTCGGGTCGAGGCGAGGCCGCAGGCTCGACCGAGACGGGCGCAACCTCTCGCCTCGGCGACTCGACCGGGCGAGCCCGAGCCTTGGGCTCCTCGAACGTCACGTGGGCGACCGGATCAGGCCTCGGCTCGGCTGACTCGCTCGCCACGGGCGGCGGCAAGGCAACGTCGAGCCCGGGGACGGTGATCTCGGGCCGCGCCGGGGCGGGCGAGGGGCCGGCGCCCAGACCTGGAACCGAGACCGGTTCAGAGCCCAGTAAGGGCGGGAGCTCGGGCGGCGGCTCCGACACGGTCGGAGCCGCGGTCGAGCTCGAGGTCGGGCTCCCAACGGGAGCGGCGATCCTGGCTCGCGCCGCCTCGCTTTCGGCCGCGGCAGCCGCCGCCTGCCGTGCGGCTGCTTGGCCCGCCCGCTGAAGATCGACCAGGTAGGCCTGGTCGTCGACCCAGCCGTCGCGGTTGCGATCCCAGGGGAACGTCGAAGGGTGGGGCCCGGCGGTCACGCCAGCCTGATGGGCGTCGGCGTCGTTGCGATGGGCTCGGGCGAAGGCTGCGTAGCCGGCGTCCTCGCCGAGCGGTTGGCTGGGGCTCCCAGAGCCGGGGTCGGTGCTGCTGTTGGTGCTGCCGCCGCGGTCGGGTGTGGCCTCGAGGCCGACGACCGTCTGAACCTCCCCCGCGGCTCCGAGCGGGGGACCCAGAACATCGACACCGTGGACGTCGCGGGCGGTGTTCTCGGTCCGAGGCCGGACCGCGAGAGGAGCGGTGGCAGACACCATCATGCGGGGTTCCATCCCGATGGCATCCACTGTGCGACATCCTTGTCTCGTGGTGGTTCGTTTGCCTCCCAGGCTCGCCCATCACTCCATCGGCGTAACCAGTGGGGGAGTTGACTGCGAATCTCACGCTCCGTGACCGGAATTCGGGACATCTCCCGGCAAATCTGTGATCAGGGGCGAGGTGCGTCAGGGATGTCACCGTCGATCGGATCGGTCCCGGCTGGGTCGTCGTCGGGGAACGTGCCGCCGGAGCGCCAGTACCAGCCCTGGTCGCGATCGAGGAAGCCTTCGTCGACCAGGTAGCGCCGCAACGCCGCCGTGTCGGCATGCCAGCGACCCAGGATCAGGTTCACCATGGTCTCGCGATAGTGCCGGCCCGGCTCGAACTCCTGGGCCAATCGGTCGAGGATGACGAGACGCTTGCCGTGAGCGGCCGGGATCGCGACCAGCCGGCCGTCCTTGACGAACGCCCGCATCACCTTGGCCGCCTTGGCCTGGGCCGCCGCATCGCCGGCCGGTACGGCACCAGCGGGTACGGCATCATCGGGAGCGGTGTCGTGCGGCATGGCATAGCTCAGGCGGACTCGAAGGTGCCCGCCGCCCGAACGATGGTCGCGGCGATGGCGTCGATGGCGTCGAGATCGGCCGGACCCGAGCCCGACCGGCCCAGGGCCAGTCCCAGGGCGAAGGCGCCGAGCGGGGCTGCCGGACGGGCGACCCCATGAGCTGCGTCGCGGGCCAGGTCGAGGACGATGCCCACGAGACGGTCGAGCGTGTCCGGAGACAGCGGCTCACCGCCACCAACACCCACACCGACGGCGTCGAGCGCGGCCACCAGCCATCGGCTCGTGAGTGCCTCGCCGGGCGCCGGGTCGTCAGACGCGTTGCTCATGCACCATCGTCTCCTGTGTGGGACTCGGCGTAGGCGTCCATCGGAGGACAGGCGCACACGAGGTTCCGATCGCCGAACGCGGCGTCGATCCGGCCGACGGGAGGCCAGTACTTCGCAGCGCCGCGTACCGAATCGACAGGGTAGACGGCGACCTCGCGGGGATAGGGCCGAGTCCACTCGTCGGCCGTGGCGTCGGCCGCGGTGTGCGGGGCGCGCCGCAACGGATTGTCGTCGGCCGGCCATCGACCCGCCGCCACGAGCGCGATCTCCTCCCTGATCGTGAGCATGGCACCGCAGAACCGGTCGAGCTCCACCAGCGACTCCGACTCGGTCGGCTCGACCATCAGCGTTCCGGCCACGGGGAACGAGAGGGTGGGAGCGTGGAAGCCGAAGTCGATGAGGCGCTTGGCGATGTCCTCGGCCGTGATGCCGGTGTCCTGGGTGATCGGGCGCACGTCGAGGATGCACTCGTGGGCCACGAGCCCGTGCTCGCCCCGGTACAGCACCGGATAGGCGCTGTCGAGACGCCGAGCAACGTAGTTGGCCGACACGAGCGCGGCCTCGGTGGCCCGGCGCAGGCCGTCGGGGCCCATCAGCCGCAGGTACATCCACGGGATCGCGAGGATGCCCGCCGAGCCCCACGGTGCCGACGAGACGGGCCCGATCCCGGTGACCGGCCCGGCCTCGGGGGCCAAGGGGTGATTGGGGAGGAAGGGCGCCAGGTGTGACCTGACCGCCACCGGGCCCACCCCTGGTCCCCCGCCCCCGTGGGGGATGCAGAACGTCTTGTGCAGGTTGAGGTGCGAGACGTCGGCCCCGAACCGGCCCGGACGAGCCAGGCCGACCATGGCATTGAGGTTGGCGCCATCGAGGTACACCTGGCCCCCGTGGCGGTGGACGGTGTCGCACAGCGCCACGATGCCGGTCTCGAACACCCCGTGGGTCGACGGGTAGGTGACCATCACGCACGACAGCCGATCACCGGCCGCGACGCACTTGGCTTCGAGATCGGCGAGGTCGACATTTCCGTCGCTGTCGCAGGCCACCACCACCACGTGCATCCCGGCCATCACCGCGCTGGCCGCGTTCGTACCATGGGCCGACTGCGGGATGAGACACACCGTGCGCTCGGGGGTCAGGGTTGCGTCGACTGCCGGATGACCGCCGCTGGCAGATGCCGCTTGGGATCGGTGCCAGGCCCGAATGGCCAGCAGCCCGGCCAGCTCCCCCTGCGAACCAGCGTTGGGCTGGAGCGACACGGCGTCGTAGCCGGTGATCTCGCACAGCGCGGCCTCCAGCTCTCGAATCATCAGGAGGTATCCGCCCGCCTGGGACAGGGGTGCGAACGGGTGGATCGACGCCAGCTCGGGCCACGTGATCGGCAGCATCTCAGCCGTGGCGTTGAGCTTCATCGTGCACGAGCCGAGCGGGATCATGGTCCGGTCGAGCGCCAGGTCGCAGTCGGCGAGGCGCCGGAGGTAGCGCAGCATCTCGTGCTCGCTGTGATAGCGGTGAAACACGTCGTGGCCCAGGATCTCGTCGCGGCGCCGGGCGCCGGGCGCGAACCCGTCCCGGGCCACACCATCGAGAGCGGCCACGGACCCCTCGACATCGAACACCTGGGCCCAGAGCGTCTCGACGAGCTCCCGGGAGCTGGTCTCGTCGAGCGACACGCCCACCGTGTCGCCGTCGATCTCACGCAGGTTGATCCGCTGGTCGCGCGCGGCCGCATGGACCGATGCCGCCCGGCCGGGCACGCTGATGGTGAGCGTGTCGAAGAACGTGTCGTTCACGATCTCGACGCCGCCGCGCCGAAGCCCCTCGGCGAGGATGGCCGTCAGCCGGTGCACCCGCTCGGCGATCGTCCGCAAACCATCGGGCCCGTGCCAGACGGCGTAGAACCCCGCCATCACGGCCAGGAGCACCTGCGCCGTGCAGATGTTGCTGGTGGCCTTCTCACGGCGGATGTGTTGCTCGCGGGTTTGGAGCGCCAGGCGCAGGGCCCGGCGTCCCTCGGTGTCGACCGAGACGCCCACGAGCCGTCCGGGCAGCGATCGGGCATGGCTCTCGTGACAGGCGAGGAACCCGGCATGGGGTCCGCCGAAGCCGAGCGGCACGCCGAAGCGCTGGGCCGAGCCCACGACGACGTCGGCGCCCATCGAGCCGGGGGAGCGCAGCAACACCAGCGCCAGCAGATCGGCCGTGACCGCGACGAGTCCACCGGCGTCGTGGACGCGAGCGATGAGCGGGGCGAGGTCGGCCACGGCGCCCGACGACGTGGGATACGCAAGGAGCGCGCCGTACACGGCCGCCGGATCGAGGTCGCGTTCCGGATCGCCGACGACGAGCGCGATGCCGAGCGGCTCGGCCCGGGTGGCCACCACGGCGATCGTCTGAGGATGGCATCCGCCGTCGACGAAGAACGCGGCGGCGGTGTGCTTGGTGAGGCGGCGCAGCATCGTCATGGCCTCGGCCGCGGCCGTCGCCTCGTCGAGCATCGAGGCGTTGGCCAGATCGCAGCCCGCCAGGTCGGCGATCACCGTCTGGAAGTTCAGCAGCGCCTCGAGGCGTCCCTGGGAGATCTCGGGCTGATAGGGGGTGTACGCCGTGTACCAGGCCGGGCTCTCAAGCACGTTGCGCTGGACGACCGGGGGAGTGACGGTGTCGGCATACCCGAGCCCGATGAGCGACGTGAAGACCTCGTTGCGAGCGGCGATGGCCCGGAGGCGGGCGAGCACGGTGGCTTCGGGAGCCGCCACGGGCAGGGCCAGTGCCGTGTCGGAGCGGATCGACGGTGGCACGACCCGATCGACGAGTTCCTCGACCGAATCGACGCCGATGGTCGCCAACATCACGGCCCGGTCGGCATCGGTCGAGCCCACATGGCGACGCTCGAACGCCGAGCGATCTTCCAGATCGGTGAGTGGACGACGGGTCATGGGTCACCTCGGCGACTTGAGAACGGGGACCGGCGCCACGGTCCACATGCTTCGTGGAGGTTCGTGGCGCGCGGCGGACACCCACCGGACGCCCGGCGGGCTGCTCCCCACTCTGTCGCTGGACCTGAGAGATTCACGCCACCGGGCGGGCGGGCCGGTGACACTTTCCCCGTCGGTGAGACGGTCCCGATGGCGGACCGCCTGCTCTCCAGAGGTGCCTGTTCCGTGCGGTTCGTTGGCCTGAGAGATTCCGGGGAGGTTGCTCCTTCGGCGCCCCGACCGACCTGTACCAGCGCCGAGCGAGGACTCTCCCGCATGGTGTCGTCAGCGCCACCACACTATCGCCGCGGCCGCGCCCGATCCATGACGCTCGATCTGTGCGAAAGCATCCGGGCGTGGCGCCGAATCGCGCTCTACTCGGCCGAGACGATCACCGCGTACGAGCCTGCAGCCAGCACCCGATCACCGCGGATGGATGGTCCGTTCGTCATGATCAACGAGGTGATGGAGCCGTCAGCGGTGAGGTCGACATCGGCCACCTCGCCGAGTCCTTCGCCCGTCTCGACGAGCGCCACGAGCCCCAGAACCTTGGACCAGTGGAACTCGCTCTGGTCCGACAACGACTCGGTCGTGAGCCCGGCCGATCTATAGGTGAGCATGTCGCCTTCGAAGCTCACGATGGCCGAAGCGGGCACGGTGACGTGATCGTCGGTCTCGACGGCGTTGATGCGACCGGAGCTGACGGCGACCCGGGTGACCTCGCCGTGCTCGGACGCGTCCTCCAGCGCCAGCGCCGTCTGCCCGATGACACACGACAATGTGGTCATGATGCTCCTTGGTCGATGGCTGCGACTTCAACCGAGAAGCTCCCCAGGTCGGGTCGGAGACGTTCGGCGAAATCGTCGGGCACGATCAGCGCGCTGCCTGACACCGCGCGTTGCTCCGACATGGGGACAAAGGCGTCGCCTCCGTTGGGTGTGCTCAGGCGGTATCCGACGACTCGAGGGTCGGCCCCGGCCATCACGATCACGTCGATGACCGTCCCGAGCTCACGGCCCGACACCGTGACGACGCGATCGTCGCTCACATCGCCCTTCTTCGGATCCGCCTCGGCCACCGCGTCGCCGGAGGTGGGCTCTCGCATGGCCTCGCCGCTTCGAACCATCACCGCGTGCGAGCCCACGGACGCAACGTCGGAGATCATGAGCGTCTCCTGGCGCCGACCGGCGAACAACTTCGCAAGGCGGCCCTCGCCCCGCTTGTTGAGAGTAAAGCCCGTGAGACGACCCGAAGCGGGATCGAAGACGACATCTCGTATCTCGGCAATATCGTCGCCCGACGTGGCGTCGACAACCGGGAGACCGACGAGCTGCTTGCCCTCCATGAGTGCAGTCCCCATTACAGGCTCTCCGTTCCACTGCCGCCGGGGCGCCGTTGGTCACCGCGCGGGCCAACGACGACGCGCCCGCGTCGACGCGATCGATTGACGAACACGAACGCGGTTGTCGCTACCAGAACGAGAACGATCAGAAACACCAAGACATCCACCGCTACCTCCTTGTCAATGACGCAGCTGCGCCATCAAGGACGTACCCGGGATGTCTGGAGGAAAAACCGCCTATCCCAGCGCCCATGCCATACCGCTCGGTGTGCGGGCACACTCGGCGAAGGGCGATCGTGCTGCAGGGCCGGGCCGCGCCCGATCAGGCCGGGGCCGACGATACGGTGACGGCGAAGTCGCGCCCCAGCACCACGAGGCAATCGAGGCCCGCGGCGGCCGGGATCTGCACGGGGTCGAACAGCGGAACCGTCGCGGTGCGCGCCCCGGTGAACTCGGCGACGATCGAGGCCACGGCGTTGCAATCGGCCTCGAAGCTCGGATGGAAGTACACGGTGTTCTGCGGATGCAACTCGATGTCGCCGGCCGGACCGGGCGCGTAGCCCCGCGCGGCGAGGTCGTTCGTGAGATCGCCCGCCGCGCCGGGGATCTTGGCCCCGTTGAGGACCAGGAGCTGCACATCGGCCGCGGGACGGGCCGCGACGCTGGCGGTCGTCGTCGTCGTGGTGCTCGAGCCCGAGCCGGCAGCGGCGCTCGTGGTGGAGCCGTCGGCGTCGCCGCTGCCGGCGCCGACGATGATCTGGCCGGGATCGTCGTCGCCCGCTGTGGACGAGCCCACGAGCATGCCGACCAGGAACATCGCGAGCGCGACGATCAGCACCTGCCAACGCCGGATCTCGCGCGTCCGCCCACCCCAGCCCGAATCCCAGCTCGGTCGGAACAGCGCCCCCACCCCCCTCGAACCGATTGTCGCCCGCCCCAGTCCGGGCGAGTCCCCACGATGGCACAGGTTGACCCTCCCGTGCGATGCCAGCGTCCACGCACCTGGGCTCACGTGACAGGAAGCCCAGGCTCCTCGACA
>JANLSK010000175.1:0-5169 GCA_031362415.1 Actinomycetes bacterium
CTGCCCGCCGCAGGACACCGAACGGCGAGGACCTCCGGCACGTTGATCCGACAACTCCAGGACAAGGTGGTCGGCTCGACCGGGGCGCTGTTCTCGCACGGTCCCCAGCCTCTCGAGCACACCCTCGACTACGACGGCGAGCGAGGGCTGCTCGGCCCCGACTCGGTGTCGTGGCGCGTCATCGGCGATTCCGCAGCATTTGTCGGCGGCATTCGTGCGCTCCTCGTGCAGACAGCGCATCCAGGTGGTCGCAGGGGTGGAACAGCACTCGCGCTACCGAGCCGACCCGCTCGGGCGTCTTTCACGAACATCCGTCTACGTGACCGAGACCACCTACGGGGCGATGCCCGAGGTCGAGGCCGCCGTGGCCGTGGTGCGTCGCGCCCACCGACCGGTGCACGGTCGATCCGAGCGCAACCAGGCCTACAGTGCCGGCGATCCGGCCATGGCCGCCTGGGTGCACAATGTCCTGACCGACTCTTTCCTCTGCGCGTACCAGACGTTCGGTCCGTGCCCGCTCACCGTGGACGAGGCCAACCGGTTCGTCGCCGAGCAGGCGCAGATCGGTGCGTTGCTCGACGCTTCCCCCCTGCCGTCGACCGCCGACGAGCTTGCCTGCTGGATCGCTGAGCACCCCGCACTGGCGAGCACCCGCAACCAGTCGGACGCCGTCGAGTTCCTGAGTCACCCGCCTCTGCCCCTCCCGGTGCGGGTCGGCTACCACCTGCTCCTGCAGGCCGCGATAACAACCATCCCTCCGGACGTTCGCACGATCATCGGGTTGACCCCGGTCCGGGGTGCACGTCGCGTCGGGTCGGCCACCGTTCGCAGCTTGCGCTGGGCGCTCGGCTCCTCGCCCTCATGGCATCTGGCGCTCGTCCGGACCGGGGCACCGGTGCCCGAGGGCATGTTCCGTCAACCGCTGCCCGCCGCTCGAGCCGCTGAGTAGGCTGCCACGATTCGGGGGAGGTACAGGGTTGTCATGTGAAGCCGAGGGTCAGACCGGAATCGATCACGAGCGATTGCACCGAGCGATCAGCCTGGCCGTCGCAGCGCGAGAGAGTGCGTACGCCCGGTACTCCGGATTCGCGATGGGCGCCGCAGTGGTCGGCTTCGACGGGCGGTTCGCGCGCGGCGTGCTCGTTGAGAACGTGTCCCTCGGTCTGTCCATGTGCGCCGAGCGAGTCGCGTTGTTCACCGCGGTCACCGAGGCCGTCGCGCCCGCGGTACTCGCCGTGTGCGCACCGAGAACGGGTGGCCAACTCACGTTTCCGTGCGGAGCGTGCCTGCAGGTCGGTCTCGAGATCGCCGGGGCCGAGCTCCTCGTCGTTGCCGTTGATCCCGACGGCGTCTACGAGCAGACGCCGCTCGTTGCGTTGTTGACTCGGGCACCGAAGCGGCACACGCCGGTCACGGGACCTGCTGCGATGTGACCCCCCGTCGGCCGAGTTCGTTGAGGCGGCGCAACGCCATGCGACACACCGCAAGATAGGGCGCAGCGATCCACGGCACCCCGAACGAAACGCGAGTCATGTGAGGACCGAAGGCCTCCACGACATGATCGGTCGCTCGGCAACCCGCAACGCTCCACGACCACGAGCGCCCCTCCTCGAACCGCGTCACCTCGAAGGGGAGTTCGAGGCCGATCACGGTTCGCACGGTCCCGCGGCTCCCGAGCTCGAATCGACTCGTTGCGAGCGTTGCCTGGCGTATCGATGAGCCCCACTCGGGCCAGCGGCCGACATCGGTGAGCAAACCCCACATGACTGCGCTCGGGGCCGCAACATCGCGGCTCGTCCACAAGGTCTTCATGGTTGCGTCCTCGATACTCGCCGGTTCACGACGCTCGTCACGTCCCACGACGGCACCTACGGCATCGATCGACCGTGGAGGTGGCGAAGCACGCCGGCTGCTGCGCGTTCACCGCTGAACATGGCACCCTGCGTCGACGCCGTGTCTCGGTGATCGCCGCAGATGAACACCCCGTCACCGAGCGAGACCCGTTGCTTCGGGGAGAACGGCGGACCTTGCGCAGGTTGCCCGTGGGGAATGACATCGGTGCGCAGGTGCTCCCAATCGGAGGTCGTCGAACCGAACCAGCGAGCAAGCTGCTGACGGACACGATCGGTGACGGTCGGATCGAGAGCATCGGGACCGGGTACCGCAGCCGCAACGAGGGCGCGGCCAGGCGGCGCGTACGACGGGGCAACCTCGCTCATCACGGCGACATTCTTCGCAGGACCGCTCCTCTCGCCGTCGAGGATCAGGGTTCGTCCCCGAATCGGAGCACTCGCGGTCGTGAACCAGCAACACGCGGCTGCCCGCGATCCTGGATCGGGGACGCGTGTACCGAGCAATCGATGCGCCTCAGGGCCTTCGGTGGCCACGACGACGGCACGCGCATCGACGCGCTCGCCGTCGTCGAGTACCGCGCCTGACGCGTCGACGCGATAGACCCGCGCCCCGAGCCGCACGGCATCTTCGGGCAGCGTTGACGCCAACAGCGCCGCGATCGCCCCCATTCCGAGGCGCGGTACACCCGTGGCCCCGATCGCCAGCATGCGCAGGATCACGTCAAAGCGCCGACTCGACACCTCCAACTGCGGATCCAGCTGGATGCCGGCGAACAACGGCTGCCAGAACGACTCGATCATCCGGCTCGAGAACCCGGCCTCCGCCAGCCGCTTCGCGGTCGTCGTATCGGGCCGACGGAGGAGCTCCCGAACCCGGTGCCGGCGAACGTCGATGATCAGCCGCGCCAAGCGGGCCTTGTCGGCCAGCGTGCCAACGGGGGCCACGATGGTTCGAGGGAGCTGCATCGGTCGGCGCATCGGATCACCGACACGGTGGAATCGGCCCCCGACGCGAACGACGGCGCCAGGCTCGAACCGGTGCAGTTCGAGGGCGTCCACGTCGAGGCGTCGCTGCACCTGTGGATACCCGGTGAGCACGACCTGAAAGCCGCGATCGAGAAGAAAGCCGTCGACCCTGTCGGTCTGTACCCGGCCACCCACACCATCAGAAGCCTCGAGCACCCGACAATCGAGACCCGCCCGAGCGAGATCCTGGGCACACGCGAGACCGGCGAGACCAGCCCCCACGATCACCACATCGACCATTCCGGCATCTCCGTTCCTCGCGCTCAGCCTACGGTCCCGCCTTGCGCTGCCGTACCCCTGTCAGCGCACCGCGCACACCCCAGCGCACCCGACCGCTACCACATCCTGCGTTCCAAGCACCTGCATCTATGGGCCGGATCGGAACGAAGTACGCGGCAACCCCTATCACTGGAGACTCCGATGCCCAAGCTCCACCCCGCCCTACGTATCAGAATTCCGTTCGTCATCGCTGGATTCGTCTCGTTCCTGTTCTCTGTGTGGCTGTATTTCGTCGAGGACGAAACCTCGGCGGGGATCTTCGTCGGTCTCTGGGTCCCGTCGATCTACTCGTTGGGAACGCTGCTGCTGGCTCCGGTAGCCGAGGTCGCCCCGCGTGATCGCACTGAGGTCCGGTCATGAGCCAGACCGTGGTCTTCAGCGTGGGAATCGGCGTCTTCGCTCTCACGATCTGGGGCGCCGTCATGGCCGGTGGCATCTGGTTGGGACAACTCGCCGAATCTGAGAACGACCGATCGCCGCAGAGGACGCTGCCCCCGGAGCGCGCCCCCGAAGACGTGCGCGGTGCACTCGACCGCTCTGTTGCTGCATCGCCAACTGACACGCCAATGGGCTCGGGGCTGCGGCAGAGCTTCGAGCGGTAGACGATGTTTCACAATCTCCCATAGAGGGAAATCGGGAACGACCGTTGGCATGGTCGGCGATGTGCGGCATGACCGACGCGGCGAGCCTTGATCGGGAAACCGTGGCGCTGACGTCGTTCGCAGCCCGCTCTCACCTCCGAATCTGCCCGTAGAAAGGCCACGCATGACCGAACCAGCCACAGGGCATCGGAGCTCATTGAGCACCATCGACCCCAGCGTGACGCCCGAGCGGTTGGCGAATCTCCGCAGGTGGAACCTGGGCCTGGCGGCGCTGCACGCCGCGCAGGCGGTACTGATCATCGTGATGGCAAGCGACTTCGCCATCACCGTCACTTCCACCTATCCGCAAGGCCCTCCGGGCACGCGGTTGACGACGCCGGAGGGACTGTTCGACGTCCCGATCGGCCCGGCCGTCGCGGTGTTCTTGCTGTTGGCCGCGTTGGACCACTTCGCCACGGCCACGTTTGCCCGTCGCACCTACGAAAACGACCTGGGCCGAGGCATCAACCGGTTCCGGTGGGTCGAATACTCGCTGAGCGCGACCCTCATGGTGCTGTTGATCGCTTCATATAGCGGCATCACCGACATCGCCGCAATCGTGGCCATCGCCGGAGCGAACATTGCCATGATCCTGTTCGGCTGGCTGCAAGAATGCATGAACCCTCCCGGTCGGACATCAACGACCATGCTGCCGTTCTGGTTCGGCACGATCGCAGGTCTCGCACCGTGGGTGGCGATCTGGGTCAACGTCATCGGCGCCGACACGGTGCCCGGCTTCGTCTACGGCATCGTGATCGCCGAACTGGTCTTCTTCTTCAGTTTCGGGCTCAACCAGTGGCTGCAGTACCGAGGGGTCGGTCGCTGGAGCGCCTACGCCTTTGGCGAGAAGACCTATCTCGTTCTCAGCCTCGTGGCGAAAACTGTGCTCGCCTGGCAGATCTACGGCGGTTCGCTCGCCGACTGAAGGACCTGGCGACCTGGGCGACAGCTCGGGAGGCGACAGCTGTCGGCCGGGCCGGCTGAACCTTGTCGATGCGGCCGTCGGATGATATCCTGGAGATAGCATCCGAAACGGAGAAGCAGCCCATGCCGGACATCCTCATCCGTGACGTACCCCACGACGTGATCGCATCGCTGGACCAGCGAGCGCGCCACCTCGGCTTGTCGCGCACGGAATACCTTCGCCGCATGCTCGTTCGCGAGTCGACCGACCGGGCCACGAACGCCACGCTCGACGATTGGCGCGCCTTTGCCGAACGCCACGCCGACCTCGACGACCCCGAGGTCATGCGACAAGCCTGGACATGAGCCCGCCCGACAACAGCTGGCTGATCGACAAGTCCGCCTTCAACCGCCTCGCAGCAAGCCCCGACGCCACCGAATGGAGCACCCGCGCGAACCGAGGTCTC
>JANLSK010000195.1:0-3233 GCA_031362415.1 Actinomycetes bacterium
TGCCGGTGGCGGCGATCCAGGCGATCGCGACGGCTTGGGTGAGCATGCCGCCGACGATCAGCGGTTTGCGGCCGATGCGGTCGGAGAGCCCGCCGGTGTAGAGCTGGCCGAGTCCCCAGACGGCGGGGTAGATCGCAGCGAGGATGCCGATGCGGCCGATGGAGAGGCCGTCGTCGGCGAAGAAGATGGGGAAAAGTCCCCAGGCGAGGCCGTCGTTGAGGTTGTTGACGAGCCCGGCCTGTGAGCACGACGACAGAGCCTTGTCACCGAAGGACGTCAGCCGGAAGATCTCGCCCGTGGTGAGGTCTCCGTGGTGCGTGCCGTCGGCGGCGACGTGGTGCAGGGCCTCGTGGTGGGCGTGGGCCTGGGTCTCGCGCACGAACATGGTGGAGAGGGCGAGGCCGAGTCCGGCGTAGGCCAGGCCGAGGAAGAACGGCTCGGGACGCAGCCCGACGTGCTCGGCGATGTAGCCGGTGGCGAGCGCGGTGACGGCGACGGCGCCGTAGCCGGCGGCCTCGTTGAGACCCATGGCGAAGCCGCGCCGGGCGGGGCCCACGAGGTCGATCTTCATGATGACCGTGGTCGACCAGGTGAGGCCCTGGTTGACGCCGAGGAGGACGTTGGCGAACACGACCCACCCCCAGCTCGGGGCCCACATGAGCAGGAGCGGGATGGGTGCGCCGATGATCCAGCCGCTCACGAGGACGGGTTTGCGGCCGTAGCGGTCCGAGAGCGTGCCGGCGAAGAAGTTCGTGACGGCTTTCACCGCACCGAACGCCACGATGAACGTGAGGGTGGCGGTGAACGCCGTGAGCCCGAACTCCTCTTTGGCCAACAGGGGCAGCACGGTGCGCTCCTGGCCGATCATCCCGCCGACGAGGGCGTTGACCCCGACGAGGAGCGAGAACTGGGCGAGGTTCTCGTTCAGCCCCAGCCGGAGCGGGCTCGAGCTCTGGCTATGGCTGTGCCTGGCACCGCTGGTCACCGATCCTCCTCAAATAGATGCTTGAATAATGGTGCCCGGGGGGATAGCTTGTCAAGGACTTCTTTGAGGAGGTGGTCGGGTTGGGTGACCGGGCTGGTCGCCACGAGACGTGAGCGGACCCGCATCTACTACCGGCTGGCGTCTGACCGTGTCGGCGAGCTCTGGTCGACCCTGCGCGACGTGGCCGACGCCCATTTCGGCCAGCTCGACCACCTCGCCGTGGCGTATCTCGGTGACCGCAGCCAGCTCGAGCAGATCACCCGCGACGAGCTTGCCCGCCGCCTCGACGACGGTGACGTCGTGGTGATCGGCGTCCGTCCGTCCGGTCAGAGTTCCCTTGTGTTCATTGGGGTTTCGGTGTAGAATCGAATGTATGTTCGCGTCGGGGGACGGTTGCACTGAACAGCTCGGGGAACGTTTCGGTGAGGAGTTCGCGTCGTGGTCACAGCACCTCCGGGCTCGCGAGCCCATGGCGTGTGTCGTGTCGTGAGTGACCGCCTGGTGAGACCTCAGGTACGCCAGTCCATGATGGTCTGGGTGAGCAGGGTCAGCGAGGTGGGGAGGTCGATGAACGCTCCCGCCTCGAGTGCCAGGGCGTCGAGCTCGGGGCGGGCCGCAGCGAGGTCGTCGAGCGAGTCGAACCAGAGCTCGGAGATGCCGTCGAAGCCGTAGCCGAGCGGCGGAGCCACGACCACCACGTTGTGGAAGTGGCGGCGCAGCACACGGTCGAGGACGGGCTGACCGATCGTGAGCTCACCGTGGGCGTCCCACCGGGCGACGAACTCGCTGGGGCCCATCCCGGGCCGGGCCCGCACGAACTGCACGACCACGATCATGCCCCGCTCGCCGCCGTCCGACTCGCGAAAAGCCTTCTCCTGGCACAGCATCACGAAGTCGCGGACGTACGTCGAGAAGACCAGGAGCTCGTCACAGGCGGTCACGTCGCTGGCGTTCAGTCCGTGGGTGACGGCCGGGATCGAGTGCACGCCGTTCAGGCCGAGGATGGCGACGCCGTCGTACTCGCTCGATGAGCCCGGGAGCAGCTCGCCGCCGGGCTGCACATGGCAGTACGCGCCGCCGCGGTACTCGGCGAGCAGCTCGGGCAACCCCGATGCCAGACGGGCGTGGCGTCGCCAGCGGCGGGGGAACTCCTCGGCCGTGAGCGCCGGATTGCGGCGGGCGAGGTAGATCATCTTGGCCGACACGGATGTCCTCTCGATAATGGCGATCATGGCCACGGGGTCATTGGCCACGGGGTCGTTGGCCACGGGGTTGTTGGCAGGGAAGCCCCGGTTCAGGGAACGAGCACGCCTCGGGCGAGCAGTCCGGCGGTGAGGTCGGCGAAGGCGTCGTGGATACCTTCGAGCGGGTACTGGTGCGAGACGAGCTCGTCGAGCAGGAGATCACCCTTCAGGTACAGGTCGACGATGCGGGGGATGTCGTCGGCGACCCGGCTCGATCCGTAGCGACATCCCAGGATCGCCTTGTCCTGGTAGAGCTTGTAGGGCTGGATGGTCAACGTGGCGTCGAGCCCGGCGACGCCGAGGATGACGACGCTGCCCCCCGGACCGGTCATGTCGAGCGCGCTCTGCATGGTGGCCTCGGCACCCACGCACTCGAAGGCGAAGTTCACCCCGCCAGGGACGATCCGGTGCACGGCATCGACAACCCCGGCCGCGCCGTGAGCCGAGGCGTTGACGAAATCGGTGGCTCCGAAGCGCCGGGCGAACGCCTCCTTGGCCGGATTGGTGTCGATGGCCACGATGCGGGTCGCCCCGGCGATGCGGGCCGCCTGGATCACGTTGAGGCCGATCCCACCGACACCGACGACCGCGACGGTGTCGCCCCGGTACACCCGGGCCCGGTTGAACACGGCGCCCGTCCCGGTGACGACACCGCAGCCGATGAGGCAGGCACTGGTGAAGGGCACGGAGGCGTCGATGCGAATGGCCTGGCTCTCGCGCACCACCACCCGCTCGCTGAAGACGCCGGTGTTGGCGAACGCGGTGATGGGGACGCCGTCGAGGCGGAACGGCTGCGGGAGATCGCTCGGCTCGGGGGTTTCGCCGGCCCGGGCGCGCCGGGCCATGGCCCGTCCCAACCGGGAGTTGGTGCAGAGCGTCGGACGGCCGCTGACGCACACGGCGCAGCGGCCGCAGTTGTCGATCGTCGAGAGGACGACGTGGTCACCCTCGGCGACGGTCGTCACCTGTGCTCCCACGGCCTCGACGACGCCGGCGCCCTCGTG
>JANLSK010000199.1:0-9669 GCA_031362415.1 Actinomycetes bacterium
CAATCAGCTCCTGTCGGAGATGGACAGCTTCGACACCTCCGAAGGCCTCGTGGTGATGGCGGCCACGAACCGGCCCGACATCCTCGACCCGGCACTGCTGCGCGCTGGCCGCTTCGACCGTCAGGTGCTCATCCCCTTGCCGTCGCTGGAGGAACGCTCGGCAATCCTGGGAGGCCATCGCCCGGGCGCTCATCGAGCACGAGGCGATCGACGGGTCGATCGTCGCCGCGCTGGCTCGCGGCGGTGTCGGCGTCGCCGCCACGGTCGACTCGGTCGACCCTGTCGTCGATCCTGTGATCTTGACCAAGGAGCCCTTTCGGGCTCTCGAAACTGAAGGCGAGGCGAGCAATGGTGCACATCCATGCCAATACCGGTGACCAGATCGTGGTCGACCCGATGCACGTGGGCGAACCGGCCCGCAAGGGCGAGATCATCGAGGTGATCGGAACGGGCGACGCAGAGCACTTCCGGGTCCGCTGGGACGACGGTCACGTCTCCCTGTTCTTCGCCGGCGCCACCACCCGCATCGAGCCCCTGGGAGCCCACGCGCACAAGCTTGGATGAGGCGGTCGCCCTGTCGGGCTGGGCGTGGCCGGGCGTGGCCGGCTCGCGCCCGAAGAGGCCTCGGGACGCCGTGGCCTACCAGCTCACGATGAGCGCTGGGCGGGGCGCCGACAACTCAGATGCTGCCGGGACGGTCTGGTTCGTCCCAGTCTTGCTCCTCCCAGTCGGACCAGGGGGTGGCGGTCGTGCGGACGTACTCCGACACGGCCGTACCGATGGTCGAGAAGAAGCGGTCGGGCCCGAATCGGTCGGCGAGCCCATAGCGGGCCAGCCGGTCCTTCGCTGGCCCCTTGAGCTCGGCGAAGACGAGGTGCACCCCACCAAGTCGCAGGTGGTCGTCGAGCTCGACGAGCTCGTCAGCCGCGGTGACGTCGATGTCGGTGATGGGCTCGGCGGCCACGACGACCCACCGCACCGGAGCTGGGGCCGTCTCGACGAGACGCCGAACGAACCGGTCGAAGGCGGCTCCGTTGGCGAAGAACAAGGGTGCATCGAACCGGGCGATCACCAGGCCCGGGATGCGACGCCCCTCGGGGTGACGCAGCACGTCGTGGTAGCCCTTGCGCTTCTCGACACGAACGAGCTCGGTCATGTGCGGTCGCCAAGCCTTGACGATGAACACCAAGAGCGACAAGGCAACGGCGACCCCGATCCCTCGTAGCGGCCCGAGGAACACGACGCCGAGGAACGCGGCCAGCGACAAGCCCAGCTCGGCCGGGCTGGCTCGGCCCAAGCGGGTCAGGCCTGGGAGATCGAAGAGCGAGGACACCGCGATCACGACGACGGCGGCCAGCGCGGCCGACGGCACGTTGCTGGTGAGCCCGGGTAGAGCGAGCACGAGTGTCATGGTGCACGCCGCGGCCACGAGCGACGCGAGCTGTGTCTTTGCTCCGGCCGCTTCCAGGGCCGGCGTGCGCGACGAGCTGGCCGAGACCGGGAACCCTCCGAGGAGGCCGGTCGCGGCGTTGGTGAGGCCGACGGCGATCATCTCGCGGTTCTGGTCGACATCGCTGCCCTCACGAGCGGAATAGGTGCGAGACAGCACCCCGGTGTCGGCGAAGGCGACCATGGCGATGCCAAGTGCCGCGGGGAACAGGCTCACCAGGTCGTTCCATCGCAGAGAACCGAGCGCCGGAGCGGGCAGGCCCTGGTCCAGGCGACCGACCACCGGCAGCTCGCCCTGCCAGTCCAGCACCCACACCGCCAGGGTGGCGGCCCCGAGAGCCACGAGCATCGCCGGGAGTCGCGGTAACACGCGCCGCACGATGACGATCGCGACCAGGGTTACCGTGCCCACCCCGAGCGCCCGGCTGTTGGTCGCCCCGTCGGCCAGGGCTTCGACGATCGCTCGGGCCTGATCGATCAACCCGTCGGTGTCGACCCCGAAACCTGCCAGCGTGGGGAACTGGCCGACGATCACCGTGAGCGCCACGCCGTGGAGGAATCCGATGCGGATGGGTTTCGAGAGCAGGTCGGTCACCATGCCCAGGCGCGCCACGCCCGCGACGGCCAGAATGAGCCCGGTCATGACGGCCAGGGCGGCGGCTGCGGCGACGGCCCGCTCGGGTCGACCGTCGTCGAGCGAAACGATCGACGCGGCGATGAGCGGGACGAGCGACGAGTCGGGACCGATGACCATGATTCGTGACGGCCCGACGAGCGCGTACACGGCCAAGGCGACGACCGTGGCGTGCAGGCCGTTGACGGCTGGGAGCCCTGATGCCTGGGCGTACCCGATGCCAGCTGGCACCACGAGCGCGGTGAGGGCGATACCGGCCGTCAGATCGCTCCGCAGCCATTCGCGGCGGTACGTGCTCGGCGCCAGGCGGCCCTTCATCGTGGTCACGGCGCTGGGGTGAGCGACTTGAGCATCTGCTCGACGGCAACCTCGAGGCGGGCGGCGTCGTCGTGGAGGCGGGCGACCAGCATGGCTCCTTCGAGGGCACCGATGATCATCCGTGCGTTCGCGCTCGCTGACCCCCGGTAACTGACCGATTCCTGGCGTCGGCCGTCGCACAGGACGGCTTCGAGCCAGGCCTCGTTGCTGTCGAAGAACTCGATGACGGCGAGTTGCATGATCGGCGGCAACGTCTGGTATTCAGCGGCGAGCATGCCGCACAAACACATCCGGTGGTCTCGGAGCACGTCGACGTAGAGCTCGGCATAGGCGGCGACCTTGGACAGCGCGTCGCCGCGGTCACGATCGATCCGGTCGAGCGCGGCGGTGAATCGGGCCGTGTATCGGCTGATCAGTGCCGCGCCGAGCTCGGCCTTGCCCGGGAAGTGGTAGTGCAGGGCGGCCTTGGTGGTGCCGACCTCGGCAGCGACATCGGCGTAGCTGACGGCGTTGAAGCCCCGTGTCTGAACGAGGCGCTCCGCGGCGTCGAGGACCCGGGATGCGGTATCGCCGTTGGCCGTCTGGCGCTGCTTCACGTCTTCTCCCGAGGTCGTTGCCCGACCACCCCGAGCGTAGTGCGGCATCTCTGACCTACTGGTAGGTCAGAACGCCGCGATGTTGGACGCACCCGAGCATGCCCGCCGACCGATCAGCGGATCGTGGATGCGCATCGCCCGGTGCGGACCAGGCGGAATCGTTGATGATCCGGCCCCAGGCCCGGCGGGTCCACGCACGCGGGGTGAGCTGAACGCTGCTGACGGACCTTGACTCCTGACCTACTAGTAGGTCAATCTATGCAGATGAACGAACGCGATGCAGCCTTGGCCTTGGTCGACACGTTCAACACGGCCTGGGGGGCTCACGATCTGGAGGCCACCCTCGCGCTCGTCACCGGTGACTGCGTCTTCGACGCCACGGGGCCGGCGCCGGACGGTGTCGTCCATGTCGGCCCGGACGCGATCCGTCATGCCTGGCAGGCGATCTTCGACGACCCGGCCAGCCGATTCGAGGTGGAGGAGGTTTTCGCCGTCGACGACCGGGTCGTGCAGCGGTGGCTGTACTCCTGGGATGGAGGGCACATCCGGGGCGTCGACCTGTTCCGACTCAGGTCGGGGAAAGTCTGCGAGAAGCTCTCGTACGTGAAGGGCTGAGCCATGAAAACGGCCACGACCATCGTCGAGCTGCATCGACAAGCACTGGCATCGACCCGACGGTTCGTCGTCGGGATCGGCCGTCACCAGTGGCTGAGCTCGACCCCGTGCTCGGAGTGGAACGTGCGGGAGCTCGTCAACCATGTGGTCGTCGGCAACCTCTGGGCGGCACAGCTCGGGGCCGGCCGCTCGATCGCCGAGGTCGGCTCAACTCTTGACGGTGACCGGCTCGGGTCCTACCCGCTGGGGGAGTACGACGCGTCCACCGAGGCCGCATGTCGTGCCTTCGAGGCGCCGGGTGCCCTCGAAGCGGCGTGTGCGGTGTCGTACGGTCCCGTCCCCGGTTCGGTCTATGCCGGCCACCGGTTCATCGACGTGCTCGTCCACGGCTGGGACCTGGCCGTGGCCACGGGCCAGGACCCGACGATCGCGGCGGAGTTGGTCGAAGCCTGCTGGGAGATCGTGCGCCCGCAGCACGAGATGCTGTGCGCCAGCGGCATGTTCGGCTCGGAAGTGACGGTGGCTGCCGGGAGTCATCCCCAGGTGCAGCTGCTGGCTGCGCTCGGTCGACCGGCCTGACGCCGCCAGGGGTGTCGGGCCCTTGACGCACAGGGGGCCGGGCCTCCCCCCACAGCGGGACGTTGGGCCCATGGCGGCCAGGCGCCGTGTCGGGCATGGTGGGCGTGATGAGCGTGAATCAGATCCATGCAGCTGCGGCGCCCGTGGGAGCCGGCGGGCTCTCCTCTGAAGAAGCCGCGGCGCGACTGGCGCGCGACGGGCCGAACATCCTCCCCCGCCCGAAGCCGCCGTCGTCGGTGCGCCAGCTGGTCGAGCAGTTCACCCACTTCTTCGCGCTGATGCTGTGGGTGGCCGGAGCGCTGGCGTTCGTGGCGGGCATGCCTCAGCTCGGGATCGCCATCATCGTCGTCGTCCTCGTCAACGGCGTGTTCGCCTGGGTGCAACAGCATCGCGCCGACCGGGCCGCAGCCGGCCTGCAGAACCTGTTGCCCGTGCGGTCGACCGTCATTCGCGACGGCGTCGCCCGGACCGTCGACGCCTCCGAGCTCGTTGTCGGCGACCGGGTACGGCTCGAGGCCGGCGACCGGATCTCGGCCGATCTGATTGCTGCCGAGATCCACGACCTCGCCGTCGACACGTCGACGCTGACCGGTGAGAGCGTTCCCGAGCGCTTGCCCGACGGGGCGACCCTCCACGCCGGAACCTTCGTCGTGGAGGGTCTTGCCGAGGCCGAGGTGATCGCCATCGGGAGCCAGACCCGCCTGGCGGCGATCGCCGAGCTGAGTCGGGCCGGACGGCGTCCACCGAGCCCGCTCGCCCGGGAGCTCGATCGGGTCGTGAAGCTCGTCGCCCGCATTGCCGTGCTCGTGGGCCTGTCGTTTTTCGCCATAGCGCTGCTGATCGGGACCCCGGCGAGCGACGGCTTCTTGTTCGCGGTGGGTGTCACGGTGGCGCTCGTCCCCGAAGGGCTGCTGCCGACGGTCACCCTGTCGCTCGCCGTGGGAGCGCAGCGCATGGCCGGCAGGAACGCGCTCGTCCGGCGTCTGGAGTCGGTGGCCACCCTGGGCTCGACGACATTCATCTGCACGGACAAGACGGGAACCTTGACCCGCAACGAGATGGCGGTCGTCGCCGTCTGGACCCCGCTGGGCACGGCGACCGTCGAGGGCCGGGGGTACGAGCCCGTCGGCACGGTCGAGGCCACGCCCGAGGTACGACCGACGTTGGAGCGGCTGGCGGTGAGCGCATTGACGTGCTCGGTGGGTCGGGTGGTGCGCAACGGCGAGACCTGGACTGCCCAGGGTGATCCGATGGAGGCCGCGCTCGATGTTTTCGCCCAGCGGTTGGGGGTGAGCGCGGTCGCCGACGTGGTGCGACGGTTCCCCTTCGACCCTCGGCGCCGGCGGATGTCGGCCGTGGCGGGTGAGGCGCTGCACGTGAAGGGCGCGCCCGACGCCATGCTCGGGCGTTGCACGTCGGGGGTCGATGGCGTGGACCAGGCCCTGGAGCAGTTCGTGGAACGGGGTTTCCGGGTCCTGGCCGTGGCCCGTCGAGCCGGAGCGGTCCCGGCCGGTACAAGTGCCGACAGCGCCGAGACCGACCTCGAGCTGCTGGGCCTGGTGGCGCTCCAGGATCCGCCTCGAGCCGAGGTGGCCGGGGCCATCGCGGCGTGCCGGGTCGCGGGTATCCGTGTCGCCATGATCACCGGCGATCATCCCGGGACGGCCCGGGCGATCGCCGACGAGGTCGGCCTGTCCCTCCCCGGCAGCATGGTCGTGGAGGGCCGCGACCTGCCCGCTGACGACCAGGTGCTCGCGGCGCTCGTCGACCGCGACGGGATCGTGCTCGCTCGCGTCGACCCCGAGGACAAGTTGCGCATCGCCCGGGCCCTGCGCAGCCGGGGCCACGTGGTGGCGATGACCGGCGACGGGGTGAACGACGGTCCGGCCTTGCGCGAGGCCGACATCGGCGTGGCGATGGGTCGCAGCGGCACCGACGTGGCCCGGGAGGCCGCCGACCTGGTGCTGCTCGACGACGACTTCGCCACGATCGTCGCCGCGGTCGAGCACGGCCGCGCCACCTTCGCCAACGTGCAGCGGTTCCTCACCTACCACCTCACCGACAACGTGGCCGAGCTCACGCCGTTCGTGGTGTGGGCTCTCTCGGGGGGACGGTTCCCGCTCGCCATCGGGGTGATGCAGATCCTCTTTCTCGACATCGGCACCGACATGCTGCCGGCCCTGGCGCTCGGGGCCGAGGATCCCAGCCCCGACGTGTTGCGCCGCCCGCCGTGGCGGGCCCACCTCTTCAACCGGCACGTGCTGACCCGGGTGTTCGGCGTGCTCGGACCGGTCGAAGCCGCCGTGGAGATGGCAGCGTTCATGGCCGGGCTCGCCGCGGCGGGGTGGAGGCCAGGCGACGATTTCCCCGAGGGCCACCAGCTCGCTGCTGCCTCGGGTGCTGCGTTCTCCGCGGTGGTGATCGGTCAGATGGCCAACGCTTTCGCCTGTCGCAGCTCCACCCGTTCGCCGGCATCGATGGGCTGGTTCAGCAACCGGTTGCTCGTCGGCGCGGTGATCGTGGAGCTCGTGGCGCTGGCGGGCTTTCTGTACATCGGCCCGGTCGCCGACGCCCTCGACCACGCCGGTCCGCCGCTCGCCGGAGCGCTGGTGGCCCTGGCGGCGTTCCCGGCGGTGCTGGTGGCCGACGCGCTCGAGAAGCGTTGGCGGCGCCGCCGACAGTCGGTCACCCCGGCCACCGGGCCGACCCCAGCCACCGGGCCGACCGGACCGATCGCGTTCGTGTCGTGACGTTCGCCCTCGACGTGCGCGAGACGCACATCTCGATGCTGTTCTTCGTGGGCGAGACCGTGTACAAGGCCAACAAGGCGCTCGAGCTCGGGTTCCTCGACCACACCACGCTCGAGGCCCGGCGTCACGCGTGTGAGCGGGAGGTGACCGTCAACCGGCGGTTCGCCCCCGACGTGTACCACGGCGTGGCGACCGTGCTCGGGCCCGACGGCACACCGTGCGAGCACCTGGTGGTGATGCGCCGCATGCCCGAGGAGCGGCGGCTCTCGGCGCTCCTCGCCGGGCCCGAGGGTCCCGACTGCGTGCGAGATGTGGCCAGGCAGGTGGCGGCCGTCCACGCCATGGCCCCGGCCTCGGACGCGATCAGCGTCCAGGGCTCTGTCGATGCCGTGAGGCGCAACTGGCTCGACAACTTCGACCAGATGCGAGCGTTCAGCGACGTCCTTGCCGAGTCGACCGTCGACGCGGCCCGTGCGGGCGCGCTCCGCTACCTCGAGGGACGAGAGGATCTGTTCGAGCATCGCCGCCACACCGGACGGATCCGAGACGGTCACGGCGACCTGCTGGCCGACGACATCTTCTGCCTTGCCGACGGTGTGCGTCTGCTCGACGCCCTGGCCTTTCGAGACGACCTGCGCCACGGCGACGTGCTGCTCGACACGGCCTTCCTGGCCATGGATCTCGAGCGGATGGGCCATCCCGACCTCGCCCGGCGCTTCCTGGCCTGGTACCGGGAGTACTCGGCCGACAACTTCCCCGAGAGCCTGGCGGAGCACTACATCGCCTATCGGGCGCAGGTACGGGCGAAGATCGGGGCCATGCGGGCGCGCCAGGGGGATCCCGCCGCAGCCGAGGTCGCCGGATCGCTGCTCGGCCTGTGCCAGCGTCACCTCGACAGGGCCCGGGTACGGCTCGTGCTGGTCGGTGGCCTCCCGGCCACCGGCAAGAGCACGGTTTCCGATGCCATCGTGGACGCCACCGGGTGGACGGTGCTCCGCAGCGACGAGGTGCGCAAGGAGCTCGCCGGCCTGGCGCACGGGGCTTCGATGGCTGATGCGCCCGGCGCGGGCCGCTACAACCTCGCCGAACGGGCAGCCGTGTACCGGGAGTGCCTGCGCCGGGCCGGGCGTCTCCTGAGCCTGGGCGAGACCGTGGTGCTCGACGCATCCTGGGCCGACCTCGAATGGCGCACCGACGCAGCAGCGATCGCCCTGGGCTGCGCCGCCGACCTGGTCGAGCTGTGCTGCTTCGCCCCTGCTGCGGTCACGGAGCGTCGGCTTCACATCCGCAGCGTGAGCGAGCACTCGATCTCCGACGCCGATGCCGCAGTCTTCGAGCACCTCCGAGACACAGCGGCCCCCTGGGCCACGGCTTTCGTCGTCGATACCAGTGGCCCGTTGCAGAACACGATCACCGCCACCCTGGCCCACCTCGGCGTTTCCGAGCCGTCGGGAGGCCGGGCCAACGGGTGACGTTCGGCCCTGTTGTCGCCCGAGCGCTTCGCGTAAGGTCCAAAAAGGTTTGAAATTCTCTTATGGTGAACATAACACTACGTGACGTGGTCAACTCCCGGGAGATGCGATGTTCGTACGCAGCCGCACCATCCGACGATTCATGATCCTCCCGGCGTCGGCGTCGATGCTGGCCGGAGCGGTCCTCCTGGCCTCCACGGCCGGAGCCCACGTCGGGACGTTCGACGCCACCTGTGACGTCGTCTCCTATCAGTTCACGGAGTTCCCCGAGGCACCAGGCAACGTGGTGTCGGTCCGGGCCGAGCTGGGCCCGGCCATCGTGACCCGTGACGTGGTGTGGAACGGCCCGGCCACGAGCGGCACCATCCCCTTCGATGCCACGGCGGGCGGCGTCGTCCACGTCGAGGCCGTCTGGGACACCAACGGCGTGAGTGGCTCCGAGTTGGCCGACATCCTTGTCGCGGCCTGCGTTCCGGAAACCACCACGACCACGATCGCGCCCACGACCACGACGGCGCCGACCACCACGACCACGACGGCGCCTACGACCACGACGACGGCGTCGTTGAGCGCTCCAGCCGCGGTGACCACGACCACGGCGTCGTTGAGCGCTCCGGCCGCAATGACCGCGACGACGACGGCGACCACCACGACCACAGCGGCGGTCGTGAGCCAGGGCGCAGCTGCGGCGCCCCCGCCGGCCGCGAGCCCGGGTGCCGGTCTGGCCTTCACGGGTGGGCCCGTTGGCTCAGAACTGGTCCTGGCGTTGGGGCTGATATCGCTGGGGGGCCTCGCCTTGTGGTTCTCCACCTCGGCTGTCGCGCCTCGGCGCTGAGGCTCCGCTCCCGTCGAAGGTGTCGAAGGTCCCGAGCCGCGAGCTCGGTGGGCCCTGGTGGGCACGACCCGGGTGCTCCACGCTGAACCCGAGACGACCGGCGGCTAGCCGTCGTCCTCCCGGTTCGAGCCAGGATCACCCAGGAAGGATCGCCATGACATCTCGTCCGGAGCAGAAGACGGCGCATCATCTCCAGCTCGCCTTTGCCGGCGAGGGGAGGGATCAACTGCGCTTCCGGTACTACGCATGGCTGGCCGACGAACAGGGCGCGACCGAGGTGGCGGCGGTGTTCAGGGAGGTGGCCGAGGAGGAGCTCCTGCACGCGTGTCGGCTGTTCGAGCTCGCCGCGGCCTCTGGTGTCGATCCCGTGACCGGGCATGCCATCGGCTCGGTGACCGAGGTGCTGGAGAGCGCGCTGGAA
>JANLSK010000209.1:0-7644 GCA_031362415.1 Actinomycetes bacterium
TCCCGGATGTAGGCGCCCGACTCGATCGTGTAGCGCTGGAATTGGCCGTCGACGGTGGAACGTCATCAAGGTCATCTGGGGTCGGGAGTGGGACCCGCTGCTGGCCCGCGATGTTGACGGGGCCCTGGTGAACAAGATGAACACCACCGTCGACGGCCAATTCCAGCGCTACACGATCGAGTCGGGCGCCTACATCCGGGAGCACTTCTTCGGTCCCGACCCGCGCCTGCGCAAGATGGTCGAGCACATCTCCGACGACGGGCTGCGCACACTGCGCCGCGGCGGCCACGACTACCGCAAGCTCTACGCCGCCTACAAGCTCGCCGCCGAGCACGAAGGTGCGCCCACGGTGATCCTGGCGCACACCATCAAGGGTTGGACCCTGGGCACCGACTTCGAGGCCCGCAACGCCACGCACCAGATCAAGAAGATGGACGAGGAGGAGCTCAAGACCTTTCGCGACCGGCTCCGCCTCGACATCCCCGACGAGCAGCTCGAGTCGGGCCTGCCGCCGTACTACCACCCCGGTTTCGACTCTCCGGAGTACGAGTACCTCATGAGCCGCCGGCGCATCCTGCGGGGCGAGGTTCCCAGCCGGGTCATCCGTCCCAAGCGGCCCTTCGTGATGCCGGGGACGGGCGAGGCCCCCGATCCCTTCGCCGAGTTCGCCAAGGGCACAGGCGGCAAGCTCGAAGCGTCAACAACCATGGCGTTCACGCGCCTCTTGCGCAACCTGCTGCGCGACCCCGTCGTCGGCAGTCGCATCGTGCCGATCATCCCCGACGAGGGCCGCACGTTCGGGATGGACGCGCTGTTCCAAGAGGTGCAGATCTACGCCCCGTTCGGGCAGCGCTACGAGCCGGTCGACGCCAACTTGATGCTCTCGTACCGCGAGAGCCGCCGCGGTCAGATCCTTCAGGAAGGCATCACCGAGGCCGGCTCGATGGCGTCGTTCACCGCAGCGGGCACGGCCTATGCCACCTGGGGCGAGCCGATGATCCCGTTCTTCGTGTTCTACTCGATGTTCGGCTTCCAACGAGTGGGCGACCTCATCTGGTCCTTCGGCGATTCCCGGGGCCGGGGGTTCCTGTGCGGAGCCACGGCCGGGCGCACCACGCTGCAGGGCGAAGGCCTCCAGCACAACGACGGGCACTCGCTGCTGACGGCCTCGACGGTGCCGAACTGCCGTGCGTACGACCCCGCCTTCGCCTACGAGATGGCGTTGATCGTGCGCCACGGCATCGAGGCCATGTACGGGCCCGCGGCCGAGGAGGCCTTCTACTATCTGACCCTCTACAACGAGAGCCTGCCGATGCCGGCGCTGCCCGAGGATCCCGAGGCGCGAGCGGTGATCGAAGACGGCGTCATCAAGGGCCTGTACCGCTACCGCGACGCGCCCGTCGGCCCGACCCACGCGGCCACGCTCCTCGCCTCGGGGACGGGGATGCGCGCTGCGCTCGAGGCCCAGGCACTCTTGGCTGAACACCACGACGTGGCGGCCGAGGTGTGGAGTGCCACGTCGTATCAGATGCTTCGACGGGAGGCGCTCCAGGTCGAGCGGCACAACCGGTTGCATCCGACGGCCGCTCGGCAGGTTCCGTGGGTGTCCCAGCAGCTTGCCGGGAGCGAAGGGCCGGTGGTGGCGATCAGCGACTTCATGAAGGCCGTCCCCGATCAGATCGCCCGATGGGTGCCGCAGCCGTACCTCTCGCTCGGTACCGACGGTTACGGCCTCTCAGACGCCCGCGCCGCCTTGCGCCGCTACTTCGAGGTCGACGCGGGCCACGTGGTGATCGGTGCGCTGCACGGGCTCGTCGAGCGGGGCGATCTCAAGCCCGAAGCGGTGGTCGACGCCTGTGCCCGGTACGACATCGACCCCGACGCCCTCGACCCGGCTTCGGTGTGATCGGCCCAGCCCGCTGAGCAGGCCGACCCGTGCTGGATTGTCTGAGCTTGATTGGACGCGACTGACGGCACGCCGTTGGGCGTGCCGTCAGGGGAGCTCGTTCGTCACGAAGGCCGTCGTGCGAGTGGGTCAGCCGTCGTCGTCGTCGTCATCCTCGTCGTCGTCATCCCACTCGTCATCGTCGTCGTCGTACTCGTCTTCGAACTCCTCTTCGGAGATGGTCACGTACTCCGAGCTATCGAGAAGACTCTCGATAGGCCGATCGGCCAAACCCTGCTTCAGTTCGCGCGCCTCGCGGAACCGGCGCGCCCGCCCTTTTCTCGCCACGGCCGTCACCCTCCTCCGGGAGGTTGCAATGATGCCCCACGGTGGGGGTGCAGCGCAGATCAACACTCGATCGGGGCCCTCACGATCAACACGACGGGCCCCGAGTCGTCGTGGGTATGATACCGCCAACCGGGCGATTAGCTCAGCGGTAGAGCGCTGCCTTCACACGGCAGAGGCCACTGGTTCGAAACCAGTATCGCCCACCGGTGTTTCCGCAGTTCAGAGCATGTAGAGCCCTCCCTCGCGGGAGGGCTCGCGTGTGTCCACAAGTGCGCACCAAGTGCACAGGACTCGGCAGCAGAACCCGGTACAGCCCGGCATTGGATGGGCCTCGACAGGTCCGAACGGTGCTCGGCAGAGCGTTGGGCGTGAAGGCGCCTCCCCGGCAGCGCCCATGCCGGCACCTGCTCGCCGCCAAGCTCCCTGCGACGGCGCTCGCAGCGCCAGATGATCGACCTGACCGATCGGGAGGTGTCAAGGACCGCCCGGGTCACGACGTTGAAAGGCCTGACAGCCGGCGCCTACGTCGTCGAGCAACTCGATGGTGCCGCTACGCGTCGTGAGCCGTGTACGCCGGCGCCCTAGCAGTCTTCGGCCAACACGGCTGGGATCCAACGGTCATCCATCAGTGGAACCAGAGCTGGCCGAGGACTACCACCTCAAGTCGACGGCTGACCCGGCGCCCATGGCGACGGAAGCGATCGCGCCAAGTGGCGGCCGCGTGTGACGTGGGCGAAACGCACGGGTTGACGCGATACGAGCGCCGATCCAGAGCGACGCGAGTGCAGCACTTCGCATGATATCGGGCGGCCGATCGGAGCGGTCCTCGCCGCGATTATGAGCGGCCTGCGCGCCCGGGTGGAGATCCGTATGTGCCGAACTGGGCGGCTTGAACGGCGTACGAGACGCGCGATGTGCGTACCCTCTACCGGCACGTTGGAGCGATGTGCCGCGTCGACACGTCGGGCAAACTTGCCTGCATTTAGGTATTCTGTTAAATAACGAACCTATGAACTATCGGCCGGAGGGACTCCAACGATGCCCGTGACGGCCCCCGATCGGTTCGACGTCGTCTTCGCCGCCCTGTCGGACCCCACGCGGCGCTCGATCGTGCGTCGGCTGGCCGACGGTGAGGCAACCGTGCTCGAGTTGGCCGAACCCTTCCCGATCAGCCTCCCGGCGATCTCCCGCCACCTGAAGGTCCTCGAGCAGGCTGGCCTGATCAGTCGCAGCCGAGACGGACAACGGCGGCCATGCCAACTGCGGACGGAGCCTCTGGTCGAGATCGCCGCATGGGCCGAGCACACCCGAGCTGCATGGGAGCAGCGTCTCGATCGTCTCGATGTGCACCTCCGGCGCGGGTCGGACCGAACCGCATCCCCACCGCCATTGGAGAAGCCATGAGCAGTACCCCGTCCATCACCGACCCGACGACGTGGGCTCTCGACCGTGAGATCGTCCTCGTTCGAGTTCTCGACGCCCCACGCGAAGCGGTGTTCGCCGCGTGGACCGATAGAGATGCCTTCTGCCAATGGTTCGGCCCCGAGGGCTTCACCTGCACAGTCCGAGAGATGGACGTGCGCCCGGGCGGCCGAGCGCGCTTCGCCATGACCTCCGGAGACGGCACCGTGTACACCAACCGCTTCGAGTACCTCGACGTCGTTCCGGGCGAAAGGCTGGTGATGGACCACGGGTCCGACGCCGACGATGACCCGGCCCGCTTCCGAGTGACGATCACCCTCGACGAACAAGCCGATGGAAAGACGGTGCTGACGCTGCGACAGCTTCACCCAACCGTCGAGCAGCGAGAAGCAGGCATCGGCTTCGGCGCTGTCGAGCTCGGTCTGCAGACGATGCAGAAGCTCGCTCACCATCTCGGGGTCGCCTGAATCCCACGACAGCCGCGTCGTGACGTCGACCTCGGGTTCGTACGCACACCGCGAGAAAGGATCGAGGAATGTCTCAACTCGTGCGAGTGCAGAACTTCTGTGTGTCGATGGACGGGTTCGGCGCAGGCGTTGGCCAGAGCCTCGAGGCGCCCTTCGGACGTGGTGACCGCCGCGGTGGTGGCATGGTCAGCCTCCCGATCGATCTGGCCTCGTGGGCGTTCGCCACCGCAAGCTGGCCGAACCGAACCGAGCCCGGCGGATCCCGGGGCCTGGACGACTACTTCACTCGCGACTTCACGCGGAACATCGGTGCCGAGATCATGGGCCGCAACAAGTTCGGGCCACAGCGTGGCCCGTGGGAGAACCTCGACTGGAAGGGTTGGTGGGGAGACACCCCGCCCTTCCACACCCCCGTGTTCGTCCTCACCCACCATCACCGACCCAGCTTCACGCTGGACGACACCATGTTCCACTTCCTCGATGCGACGCCCGCGGAGGCGTTGCGGCAAGCCAAGGACGCCGCTGAGGGCAAGGACGTACGGCTTGGCGGCGGCGTCGCCACGGTTCGGCAGTTCCTCGAGGCGGATCTCATCGACACGATCCATGTCGCCGTCGCGCCGATCGAGATCGGCCGGGGGGAGCGACTCTGGACCTCGCAGGAGGACCTGCTCGACCGGTTCCACCTCGAGTCCGTGCCCAGCCCCAGCGGCGTTACGACCTCCTCTTCTGGCGGCGGTAACCACGGCGGACGACGCGCACCAGTCCGCTGTCAATCTGAGATGATCTTGCTATGGAGTCTTGCGAAGGGTGCCAGTTCGAGTCACCCGACGGATTCGCGCTCCGACCGAGTTCGTTCCGCCCGCGCTTCTCGAACCCCGCCGTCGAAGCAGCAGGCCTGACCCCGCTACGAATCCACGATCTGCGCCATACCGCCGTGTCGCTCTGGATCGCCGATACGGCCAACCCCAAGCAGGTCGCCGTACGCGCCGGCCACTCCTCGGTCTCGGTCGTTCTCGACCGCTACGGCCGGTTGGTCCAGGGTTGATCAGCCAATGCCGTGAATCGCCACCCGGCCCAAAGCGACGCGCACCGACAGCACATCACCCGATGGTCCGAGCAGCGACACTCGACAACGACGCTCTGGACTGCGGTTTCGTCGCCCGGTCACGCACTGCACTCCGGCCCGATTGTGGTGGGTGATTCCGGTGGGATCGCAAGGGGCCAGTTCGTGGGTTACCCGACTGTTCGTATCGTGATCCGGGGTCGGGTGTACATGGAGAGCGCCTTGAGATCATCGGGGTCGCTCGTGATGACGGTTGCGCCGCTTCGACGAGCGGTGACGGCGACGTGAGCGTCAACCACGTCGGTGGTACCGGACTTCGCGAGCAGCGTCCCAACTGCATGCGCTTGGCCCGGATCGAACCCCACGACGTCGCAGCCTCGCAGGAACCGTCGGAGTTGAGCCTGTCGCGGCGAACGGCTGGCCTGAGCGATGACCGGGGCGGTGGTGATGGGAACGAGACCAGCCTCGAGTCGGGCTCGGTGATCAGCCCACACGTTGCGGTCGTTGCGATCGGCAGCGATCAGGACGCCGGTGTCGTAGACCGTCCTCATGCCGAGCGTTTCCGCTTCGGTACAAGCTCCGCCGAGACCCGTTGACGGGCCATCGCCATCTCTTCCCTGGTGAACGAGCCGTGCAGCTGTTCCCACTCGCCGATCGCCTCGAGCCCATCGCGTACCACGAGGGCGCGACGAGCCGCCTCGGTCATCCACGCCGACACGCTGACGCCGTCTCGCGCTGCTGCGCTCACGACTCGTTCATGGACTTCGGGATCGACAGTGATGGCGAGCTTTGGAGACGGATTCCCACGAGGCATGTTAGAAACTCTACCACTAGAGTAGTAGCAAAGGCTGCGGCAGCTTGTCCGCCCGGGCCGGGATGGCTCTCGGCACCCGACGCGGACCAGGTCAACCGCACGGGGACTGCCCGTGGTTCCCGCCCCGAGTGGGCCGGGTCATCAAGGAGGACGATCTCGACAGCGGTGAGGCCGAGGTCGACGGCTATGTGGCCGGGTTGGCTGGTGAGGTGGGCGAGCACGGCCATCGCCTGGTGGTTCGCAACGGGCACGCGGAACCCCGTTCGATCGTGACGGGTGCGGCCCGATCGTGGTCGAAGCGCCGCGGGTCAACGACCGGCGGGTCGACGAGGTGACCGGCGAGCGGTCCCGGTTCGCGAGCTCGATCCTGACTCCGTGGTGCCGGAAGTCGCCGAAGGTGGCTACCGCTTCGGCAGCTCCGCAGGATTCTCAAGTCCTCTCGTGGATTGGGCGCTCGACTCGCTCAAGTCCCTCGAGAACTCGCCGACAAGGGTTCCCACGATGGGAACTTTCGGCAGCTCTCGACGATGGAAGCACCGCTGCGACCTCCAGGCCACACCCGCACGGCGATATGTCGTCGCGGCGCTGCTCTGGGGAATCGCCTACGTGACTTGGCGCGCGTCGAGCACGATGGTAGGAGCGCCGATCTGGCTCTCTTGGCCCTTGCTCGCCGCCGAGGTGTGGAACCTCGGGCAGCTGGCGCTCATGGCACTGACAACTTGGAGGCTGCCGGCGACACCGCTCGCCCGTCGGGTGGGTGAGACCGCGGACGTGGTCGTCACCGCTGGTGGAGCCACCCCGGCGGAGCTCGAGCTGACGCTGATCGGTTGCCGCTCATTGCGCGGCAGCGCCACGATCTGGGTAATCGACACTGACCAGCGACCCGACCTCGAGGAGACCGCGAGGCGCTTCGGAGCGCGCTACGTCTCGAGTCACCTCCCGAGCCCGGTCGGTGCTTTCGGCCGCGGTCTCGATCTGAGCACCTCGCGCTATGTGGCGTGGCTCGAAGCAGGCCACGTTCCCATGCCCGAGCTCTTCGAGGTAGAACTTGCCCGATTCGACGAACCCGAGCTCGCGGTGGTGCAGCTCGCATCCAATTTGCTGAACCGTGACTCGCTCGTGCATCTCGGGTCGGGCCGGGACGAGGAGGCCTACGAGCAGAGGATCCTGGGTCCGGCACTCAGTCGGTGGGGCGCGGCACCCTGGACGGGCTCGCCGTGCCTCGTACGCCGAGAGGCGATCGTCGAACATGGGTGCCTCGCGGCCGGTGGCTTGGCGGAGACGGCTCGGGCCTGTGTTCGCCTCCACTGCGCAGGATGGACCACCCGGTCCGACCCGCGTCCCCTTGTCTCTGTGGTCGCTCCTGATTCGCTCAACGAGTACCTCGCCCGCCGACGCCGCATGGCTCTCGGAGCGCTCGGCGTGCTCCGTTCCCGCGAGAACCCGCTGTTCGCCCGGGGGCTACAGCCTCGCCAGCGTCTGGCCCACCTCGGTACGATCGGCCGGTATACAGCCGGGTTCCCCAGGCTCATCTTCGTCGGGGTGCTCATCGTCACCCTCCTCACGGCTCGCCTCCCCCTCACCGCCTCGGCCGGCGCGTTCCTCCTCTGGTGGGCCCCGGGCTGGATGCTCGCCAGCGTGGCCA
>JANLSK010000273.1:0-20606 GCA_031362415.1 Actinomycetes bacterium
GCGGTCGAGACGTCGGTCTCGTTCTCGGCGGCCCAATGAGCAATCGAGCCGTCGAGCCTGACCACTCCGGTGTTCGTGCGGACCTCGTACAGCAGCAACCCGAACAGGCCCGCCCCCACCGTCACCAAAGCGGCCGCGGCCGTGAGGGCCAGCCCGGTCACACGCGACGGATCGAGTCGACGCCGGATGATCTGCCTCGTGACCCGCCAACGCTGCAAATCGTCGGCCAGAGCCCTGGTCGCTCCGGCCGGGGACGCCACGTCGACGTGGGGCCAGCGCGCGACGATCGCTCCCACGACGATCCCGGTTGCGATGATCACCCCGAAGAGCACGGCCAGTACCAGCACCGACAGACCGATCCCTTGTTCACGACTACTCGGTTCAACGGCGGCGTGGCTCGCTGCTCCGTGCCTCCAGCGTGCGAGCAGTTCCCACAGCACGAGCAGTTCCCACAGACAGATGCGTTCACGCGATGTTTACCGAATGTCGCCGATGTGAAACATGAGAGTTGTGAACGGAACCGAGCTGTGAACGGAACCGAGCTGTGAACGGGCCATCGGGGTTGGCTGTACCAACTCGGGCGGCGCACACCGTGCTCCTCGTCGCCGTCGCCGGCTTCGTTGCGCTCACCGCGGTCTTCAGCGTTCTCGGCACGTTACTCACGGGTACCTTCGACGCGGATTCGGGAGCCGATGCCGATCTCATCGCGTGGTTCGTCGACATCCGTGCGCCGAGGCTCGACTGGTTCGCCCGGGCCGGCTCGTTTCTGGGAAGCACCGTCTGGGTCGTGGGATCGATCATCGTGCTCGACATCGTGTTCGTCGCCGTCCGTCGTCGCTGGGCGGCGGTCGCCCTCACGACAGCCTTGGTGGTCGAGGCGTCCGTGTTCGGCGTCGTGCAGCTGATCGTCGACCGGTCCCGCCCGAACGTCGAGCAGCTGGAAGAGGCCGCCCCCACCGCCAGCTACCCCTCAGGCCACACAGCCGCAGCGACGGCCCTGTACCTCACTGTGGGCGGCTTGGTCAGCCGTCCCGAGCGATGGGACATTGGGGTTGCTGGCAGCCATGGGAGCAGGCGATCCGGTCTCGGGTTCCGGGGTGTCGCCGCGTTTGCGATCGCCGTTTCGCTGGCCCTGTTCGTTGGCCTGTCGCGCCTCTACAACGGTGTGCACTACCCGTCCGACGTTCTCGCCGCCTTGGTGCTGGGTCTGTCGTCGTTCGTCGTGGGTCGCCTGGCCGTCGCTCGGGCGCTCCGTGATCGCGTCAGCAGCGAAGCCCACGATGCCAACTCGTCTCCGTCTTCACCGTCGGCCGGATCCGAGCCCGCCTGCGACTGCACCCCGTTTCAACGATGACTGAGGAGACCAGATGAACGTTGCTGTAATCGCCCACACAGGAAAGTCCGTGGGATCGAGCGGGATCGAGGAGCTCCGGACGGCCCTGGCCGGGCTCGGGATCGAGCCCACGTCGTGGTACGAGGTCGACAAGAGCAGGAAGGCTCCGGCCAAGGTGGCCAAGGCTCTCGACCGAGGTGCCGACCTTCTGTTCGTGTGGGGGGGCGACGGCACCGTCCAGCGCTGCGTTGACGCTGCAGCCGGGCACGGCGTACCGATCGCCATCCTGCCCGCCGGCACGGCCAACGCCCTCGCCGGCTCGTTGGGAATCCCGACGGTGCTCGACGAGGCCATCGCCATCGGCCTCCACGGACCCCGTCGCCAACTCGACGTTGGCAAGATCAACGGCGAGCGCTTCGTCGTGATGGCTGGCACCGGTTTCGATGCCGCCATGATCCGCGACGTCGACTCCCGAGCCAAGAACCGCATCGGTCGAGCCGCGTACGTCTGGACCGGGGCCCGAAACCTCGACTTCAAGCCCACCGCCGCCAAGGTCACCGTGGACGGCGTCGTCTGGCACGACGGACCGGCCACGTGCGTGCTGTTCGGCAACATCGGCCAGCTCATGGGCGGTCTCGATGCCTTCCCGGACGCCCGCCCCGACGACGGCCTGCTCGAGGTCGGCATCGTGACCGCCGAGGGTCCGTGGCAGTGGATGCGGGTCCTGGGTCGTGCAGCGGTGGGCCGCGGCGACGGATCACCGTTCGTGAAGACGACCACCGGACGCAGGATCGACGTGGCGTTGCACACCCCTTGGCCGTACGAGCTTGACGGCGGCGAGCGCTCCGCCGTCAAGCGACTGAAGGTTCGGGTGGAAGAAGGTGCCATCAGCGTGTGCGTGCCGATCGCCAACGCGGCCACGGCTGCCGTGAAGATCGAGGTCGGCGGAGGTCACGCGGTCTCGGCCATGCCATCGAACGGAGGGGTGCTGGTGGCTCCTTCATCCGTCACCTCGGTCTCCGTTGCGGCGGGCCCGACGTCGTGAGCACCGCCGAGCGGGTCCCCGAGACCTTCGAGCTCACCGGCGATGACGCATGGAGAACGCTGTCTCACTGTGGCCGGGGTCGGCTCCTCAAAGACGCGTTCCAACGATTGCGCGTTGCCGACGGCTTCAGCCACGCCCGGGCCCTGGCTTTTGCCACCGCGCTCGTGCTGGTTCAGGGCCTCATCTCGATGGTGGGATTGGCCGCAGCGATCGGGAGCGAGGAGTCGGAGAGTCGAGTCTCGACGGCGATCACGTCAGCCGTGCCCGGACCGGCCGGCGAACTCGTCCGCAGCGCCGTCGACCAAGCCCGGTCGGTGGGCGACGACAACAGGTACCTGGGTCTGATCCTCGGCCTGGTCGGAGCCATCCTCACCGGGACGGTCTGGATGGGGCAGATGGAACGGGCCCTGAATCGCATCTACGGCATCGAGAAGGATCGGGACTCCGTAGCCAAGTACATCAACGCCGCCGTGCTGTGCTTGACCGCGGGCGCCTTGGCCACCGTGGGCTTCGGCTCGATAGCGCTCGGACAAGGTGTCGGTAGCCTCTTCGACGGCACGGCCCACGACGTGTGGTCGGTGCTGCGTTGGCCCATCGGCCTCACGGCGATGATGGCTACCGTGGGTTTGTTGTTCAGGCACTCTCCTCGACGACGCCAGCCGTCGTGGTCGTGGATGATGTACGGAGCGATCGTCGCCGTTGTGCTGTGGGCCGTGTTCACCGTGGCGCTCCTGGGGTTCTTCCGCTCAAGCTCGAATTTCGGCCAGACGTACGGTTCACTGGCTGGCGTCGTGGCCCTCTTGCTGTGGTCGAACCTGTCCGGGATCGCCATCCTCTACGGCGGCGCCGCGGCAGCACAGCTCGAGGCAGTGAGGGCCGGCGCGCCTGGACCTCAGGATCAGACCAAGGTTGCTCACAGCGAGCCCGAGCTCGAGGCCGCCGGAAGGGTGGGAGCATGACCGTGACCGAACCAGTGAACGGGCCCAAAGCGGCGGAATTCGTTGCGCCGGAAGACCTTGAGGGCAATGGCGTCGCCCTGCGGAGCGAGACAGCGCGGTTCCGCCGCACCCTCGAGGGGGTGTTGGGCATACCGGCGACCGAAGGCAACCGCATCGAGGTGATGCGCAACGGCGATCAGATCTTTCCGTCGATGTTGGACGCGATCAAGGCCGCAAGCAACACCATCGACTTCCTCACGTTCGTGTACTGGGAGGGTTCGATCGGCGACGAGTTCGCCCGGGCCATGTCGGCGCGCGCTCGCGACGGGGTCAGGGTCCGGGTGCTGCTCGACGGTTTCGGCGCCCACACGATGAACACTGCGCTGCTGGAGGAAATGGATGCTGCCGGCGTGCACGTCCGGTGGTTCCGCCCAATGCGAAAGCTGCGGCCGGGGCAGATCAACCGACGCACGCATCGCAAGGTCCTGATCACCGACGAGGCGGTCGGCTTCACGGGCGGGGTCGGCATCGCCGACGAGTGGAAGGGCGACGCGCGCGACGAGGCGGAGTGGCGCGACACCCATTTTCGTGTCACCGGTCCGGCCGTCGACGGGCTGCGGTCGGCGTTCCTCGACAACTGGGCCGAGACCGATCCCGTGCTCTTCGACGAGACCGACCGATTTCCCGACCAGCCCGCGCCGGGCACGGCGATCGTCCAGTGCGTGCGCGGAGCAGCCGAGACCGGCTGGAGCGACATCGCCACCCTGTTCCGCACGCTGCTCCAGAGCTCCCGCCGGTGCGTGCGGATCACCACCGCCTACTTCGTGCCCGACGCTGAGTTGGCCGACCAGATGTGCGATGCCGCCGACCGGGGCGTGCAGATCCAGATACTCATGCCGGGTCCCCACGCCGACAAGCGATTCGTACAGATAGCTGGGGAGTCGATGTACGAACAGTTCCTCGAGCACGGAATCGAACTGTGGAGCTTTCAGCCCAGCATGTTGCACGCCAAGGTCATGACGGTTGACGGCTTGGTGGCCAACATCGGCTCGGCCAACCTGAACGGAAGGTCGGCCAACTACGACGAGGAGATCAACTTGGTGGTCATCGATCCGGCACTCGTCGCCGAGCTCGACGAGCACTTCGATGCCGATCTCGAACGCAGCGTGCGCATCGAGCCCGGGCGTTGGGCCAAGCGGTCGCTGGCCCAGCAGGTCGTCGAAAAGGCCACAGCTCCCGTACGGCGGTGGTTCTGATGGCAACGAGCGCGACCGCACCCCGGTCCACCCCCGCCCCTCTGCCCACCAACGCCCTTCCCCGGGCTGAGCGCCGGAACGAGCTCGACCGGTCGCATCTGGCTTCCGAGGCCCGACGACTTCTCGTGCCGTTTCTCGTGGGCGTCGCCCTACTGGTCGGGGTGGGCGTGGTTCTGGGGCTGATCCTCGATGGCACCGACGGCAATGCCTTGGTCCGTCTCGACGTTCGGTTCGAGAACTGGCTCGAGGCCAATCGGACCTCAGCGATGAACGACGCCACCGCGGTCGCGACACTGCTGGCCGAGTCGATTCCCATCGCCGTGTTGTGGGGCGCAGCCATGATCACCTCGGCCCTGTACAGCCGGAGTTGGGTTCCCCCGGCGTTCCTGTTGTTCGCGATCGGCGGCGAGAAACTGGCGTACCTGCTCACCTCGCTGGCCGTCGGTCGCGACCGGCCCGACATCGAGCCGCTCGGCCATGTTTACGCATCCTCGAGCTTCCCCTCGGGTCACGTGGCGTCGGCCGTGTCGGTGTACGGATCACTGGTGATCCTGGCAATCGGGTTCGGCTGGATCCGGTCCCGGGCCATGCGCCGCACGGCTTTCACCGTCGTCGCCCTCATCACTGCGGCGGTGGCCATCAGCCGGATGTACCGGGGGCAGCATTTTCCGACCGACGTCACGGCCGGCGCGCTTCTCGGCCTGGCGTGGCTGGGCCTCGGCCGGCGCTACGTGCTGGGCGGCAAGGCGGTCCCGCTCCTTGGGGCCTCGCCGGCCCGCCCAGTCGGTGTTCCTGGTGGTGGCTGGTCCTCATCCGGGGCGAGCAGCCCCGGGGCGAGCAGCCCAGCTCCGAGATCAGTGTCGAGATCAGCCACGAGCTCATCCACGAGCAACTCCTCGAACACGACCACGCCGGCCGATGCCATCGCCGGCGCCAACGCGACATCCCAGGGCGTTGCGGGCACCGGCCCGACCAACCCGGGCAGGGCCAGTCCTCGGCGCTGAGCCTCGTGCGCGGCATCGACGTAGTTGGATGTCCCGAACCGCCAAGGCGAAGCACCTGTGCGGTCCATGACCGAGCGGGCGATGGTGATTCCAGCCGGATCGAAGTCGGCCCGCACCATCAGCGGCGTGCCACTGATACCGAGTCGCTCGGCCAGGAGCCAGAAGGCGTCGTTGGGTACCCCGGCGGTGCACAGGAGCGGCTTGGAGCGGGGTCCCAGCCGGTGGACAGCAGCACCGACGACAGCCGGGTTCTCGCAGACGTGGACGGTGTCGCTCGGCAAGTTGATCGCCCATCGCTCGAGCTGGGCCAAGGTCACCGACATCGCCACGCCCAGCCCGGCGGCGTCGCGCAGCCACCGGTCGAGCGGCGTGTCGCCTACGGCGCAGAGCCCCAGCACCAGCACCGTGCTCGAGACGTCATCGAGCCGAACACCGAAGTGCCGCCAGAGCATCCGGCGTTCGAGCGAAGCGCCGGTGGTCGTTCGCTCCTCAACGACCGCGTCGACGGTGAGACCGACCTGAATGGCAAGGGACCGTTCGACGAGCGTACGCACGCGGGTCATCGTGAGCCGCTTCGTGTCGCCGGTGACGCGGGCAGCCAACACGGCCAGCGGGATGTCGTCGGCTGGCAGAGCACCGAGGATCCCGATAGCCGCAGCCAGATCGTCGAAGCCCGTCTCGTCACGGGCCATCTTGGCCAGAAGGCCGTCGCGGGTCAGCGAGTCGAGCCAGTCCCCCACCCACGGCCGCTCGGCCAGCGTCCCGTGTTCGACGATCATCCGCAGCGATTCCAGCGCGCTGCGGCGGGCGTGCCGCTCGGCCGGCCGGTTGCGCAGTGGACCACCGACGCTCTCGAGCCAGACGACGAGGTCGACGCCCGCCGACCGAAGAAGGCACTCGTCGAGCTCGGCCAACTTCACCCGGACCGACTCCCGTGCCGGTGCCCGTCCCAGCAAACCGGTGAGGGCCTTGCGCTCGGGCGCCGACAGCCCAGCCAGCTCGATGCTTCCCTCGAGCGAGCCACCCGTTCGTTCGAGGGCATGACGGGCGCGATCCCACAGGCGTCCGTACGCCGAATCGGCGAGCGCCGCCATTGCCCGATCACGCTGCTGCGGCGTGGGTTTGGGCTCGGGCCTCCTGGCCTCAGGCTCGGACCCGGTCTCGGAGGTCACGATTCGTGATGCAGCGTCAGGCCGTCCCAGCGCATCGCCAGGCTGGAGACGGTGTGGCTCTCCCGATGGTGGCTCAGGTGCACGATGGCAATCGCGGGGACCTCGGCGACGGTGGCCCAGAGGTCGTGACCGGTGAGGAACAGGTCGAGATCGAAATCAACCGCCAAGGCGAGGAGCTCCGATGTGGTTCCGGTGTCGATGCCGGCGAAGGCCTCGTCGAGTGCGATGAGTCGCATGGCGTCGGGTCGCCCGCTGTCGTAGTGCGCTGCGGCGGCGGCGAACAGCGGCAGGTGCAACACCGTCGCCCGTTCGCCTCCCGAGTACTTGTTGTATCGCTGCCGCGTGAGCGCGTGCTCCTCACCGTCCTCGGTGACCCGGATGGCGAAGGTGCGCCACGACCGGTAGTCGAGCACTCGGGCCAGTATCTCCCTGTAGGTCGCCTGGGGCGAGGCGGCCCGCTCGGCCCGGATCTCAGCGGCCAGGCTCTCGCGTACGACGGCGCGGCCATCGACGCCGAGCAGCGCCGGATCAGCGTCGAGCAGCTTGATCACCTCGAGCTGGTCCTCGGGGAGGTTCGTGGCCGCCACCCAGCTCAGGCGCACGCGCTTGCCGCTCGTGGTGGCATGCCGGTCGAGGGATCGGTTCATGAGCCGCACCTGGTCGCGGGCTTCGTAGGTGCGGTCGTGGAGCTGACGGCACAGCCCGTCGAGCAGGGTGTCCTCGAGGACGGCCCGCTCTTGCGCCGAGAGCAGGCTGCGATGCTCGTCCCGGCGCCCGGTGATCCGGGTCGAGAACGCCGCCACGCTCCCGGTTCCATCGGCGTCGGTGACCCACACCAGCGCCACGTCATCGGCATCATCGAGCGACGCGTGGTAGGCCGCCCCGAGATCAGACTCCAACTGCTGAAAGGCATTGAGCACCTGGGTTTTGGTGCGGTGACGCTGCTCGGCGGTGGCGCTGACGCCGGTCGTGGCCCGATGCGCAGCGTCGGCCAACCCGTCGAGCCAGCGGTCGAGATCATCGGCGACGGCTATCGGCCCGTGTGGAGTGACCTCCCGGGGATCGGCTGCGATGCCCACCTCGGTCGCATCGGTCACATCGGGCGGGACGGTCACATCGGGCGGGACGGTCACATCGAGGACGTCGGTCACATCGGGCGGGACGGTCACGTCGAGGATGACCCGCAGCTCGGGTCGGTTGAGCACCCTCACCCGTTCCCTCGCAGCCAGGCGCTGACGGGCGGCAACCTCGCGCTCGGCAACGGAGCGCTCCGCCGCCGCACTCGTCCGCCCCACGGCATCGATCGACGCTCGCTCGCGGGTGACTCCGGCCTGCTCCTCGGCACGGGCTGCGTCGAGCTCGTCGGCCAATCGGGTCAGGTTGGCCAGCACCTCGGCGGCGTCGATCCCGATCGCGTCCTCAATGGTCGCCAATGCGTGCCTGCGCTCGTCGCGCACCCGCGCCCGATCGACGGTCTCGGCGCCGGCTGCGTTGAGGTCACGACCGGCCCTCTCGACCTCGACCGCAGTGTCTTCGACGCGCCGAAACGCCCGATCTCGCTCGGTCGCGCCGGCCACGAGGTCGCGGATCGAGCGCTCGAATCCCCGCAACGATCGGCCGAACTCATCGATGGCCAACCGGTCCGAAGGGAGAGCCAGGCGTGCGGCGATCAGCCGGAGCTCATCGTGGAGCTGCGCCGCTCGGCGGGCATGCTCGTCGCGACGAACCGTCGTCGCGACAAGCACCCGGCGGCGCTCGACGAGCGTTGCCGAGCTGCGCTCGACGACACGTTCTGCCGCTGCGACCTCGTCGGTCGAGGGCACCGCGACGATCGCCTCATCGAGCTGGACCGATCGCGCAGCCGAGATGTCGATCGCCAACCTGATAGCAGCAACCTCTGCGTCGAGCAGGCCGATCGCCCGATCGAGCTCGGCGATCCGACGTGCCCGCCGCTCGGCCCTGGCTGCGGTACCGATGTACTCGGCGTGCGGCTTGGACGCGGCCCCGACGAGCGGACCCAGGCCGAAGCGCCCCTGAGGGTCGAGGTACGCGCCCGTCGGCGAGGGGGCGTCCGTCACCTCGCCCGCGTCGCTCTCGTTGGCGTCGGAGCTACCAGCCCCAACAGAACCAGCCCCGGTCGCTGCCCCGGTCGCACGTCCCAATCGCAGGGCCACGGTGGCGAGGACAGCCTCGATGTCGGGACGCGAGACACCGTGGCGTTCGGCGGTTTCGTCATCGACGAAGAGCACGTCGAGGAGGCTGGGCCCGGAGCTGGCAGCCCCCGCGGCCACGAACGTGTCGAGCACGCCCTCGACGGTGCCGTCGGGTGCGACCCACGCGTCGAGCAACCCGGCAGCTTCGAGCCCGGCCTCCAGGCGCCCCCGCTCGTCGTCGCCGACACCATGACCGAACTCGACCAGCCGCCACAACGGGGCGCCGGGACGACCGGCCCGATCGGCGTCACGTGTCGTCGGAGCACGAGGCTCGTCGTCGCGCTCGGACGCGATGGTGATCCGCTCGGCGCACAACGCGTCCCGGCGCCGACCGACCTCGACCTCAAGCGATTCGAGGTGCGCCCGCTTGACGGCAGCGTCACGACGACGGGCGTCGAAGCGCCGGCCCGCCTCCTCTCCTAGCGCGGGAACCGCCCGGGATCTGAGACCGTCAACCATCGGGCTGGCGTCATCGAGCGGCTCGAGCTCAACGGCGCCGGGCCCGACGGGCGCGTCGAGCGCCACGAGTGCCACGAGCGCTTCGACATCGGCCGGTTCGACGACCTCACGGGTGAGACCCCAGGCGACGATCGCCTCGACCAACCGTCGCCGGGCCGCCTGACCGTCTGCCTCGGCCAGGCCCAGCTCCGCCTGCGCCAGCTCGAGTGCCTCACGACTGGTTGCGAGCTCGATGTCGGCCCGGTCGAGCGCGGCTCGCGCTGCCTCCCAACGTCGCGATACCCCGTCAACCTGCCGGTGCTCGTCGCGACGCCGCTCGACGATCACATCGAGGCTGTTCGCGAGCTCCCCGGCGTTGGTCTGCTCGATGACGTCGAGCAGGGACACGTGCTCGGACAGGACCGACTCGGCACTGGCCCGCAACGCCGATGCGGCCAGACCCAGACGGGCTCGGGCGGCGTCGAGGTCGTGTCGGGCACGCCCGTGGCGTCGGTTGGCGTCGTCCGAGCGAGCGGACATCACGTCGTGTCGTTGCCCCGCAGCGATCAGCTCCCGCTCGGCATCGTGCACCCGAGCTCGTAGGTCTTCCAACTGCACCACGGCCCGGTAGGCGTCGGACCGTTGCAGCGCCTCACGTTCCTCGCCGAAGCGACCGATGAGCTGCCTGACTGCGGCCACCTCTCCCTCAGCCTGCAACCTGGCCTCGGTGGCGTCGTCGCGCAGGCGGCCAGCGACGGACTCGGCACGCTCGGCCTCCACGAACGCTCGTCGCGTCGCCAACACCTCGTCGACCCGGGTGCGGGCGACCACGCGCACGTACGGGCGGTAGGCCCGCAAGAAGGTTTCGGTGGCGCGACAGGCTCGATCGAGTCGGTCGAGCTCGCGTTGCACGGCCTCCAGATCGTCGAAGCTGCGGGCGCCTTCGGCGAGAAGATCGTCGTCGAGGGGGCGCAGCCCGGCCGAGAGCGTGCTCGACAGGCGCGCCAGGTCGAGATCCTTGGCCAGCTGGGGCCGCCTGAGGAACAGCACGAGCTGCACCAAGGCTTCGTAGCGTTCGACGCCGAGGCCGAACACCTCCGCGTCAACCCGCTGACGGTAGGCGCTCGACTGCTCGAAGACGGCATCGCTTCCAAGAACGTCGCTGAGCTGACGCCGGGTGAGCGGCCGTCGCTCCGGGTCGAGCAGCGACCAGCCGTCACCCATGGGCTGATCGGTCACGAAGTACCAGGACGTGACCCGAGGGTCGGAACGGACCGCCCGCAACCCGGCGCCGATCACGACGGTCCGGGGGTCGTCGCCGTCGCGGCGCAGCTCCATCCACGCGTAGCCGATCACCGAGTCGCGTCCGTCGCGGTACAGCAGGTTGTCGCGCATGGTGCGCCCGGTACCCGAGAACGGGTCGAGTCGTTGCGGAGCCAGGTTGGCGTCGAGAAGAAACGGGAACAGCAGCTCGAGGGCCTTGGTCTTGCCCGACCCGTTGGCACCGCGCAACACCAGACGCCCACCTGCGAAGTGGAACTCCTGTTCCGTGTAGTCCCAGAGGTTGACCAGGCCGGCGCGAGCCGGACGAAACCGGGCGGTCGACTCTGGTCGTGACGCCACGATCGTCGGATCGTCGGATGCGTCCCCAGTCGTGGTTCCGTCGGTCACGGGGCGTCCGTCCCGAAGAGGCCGAGCTGGTCGTCATCACTGTCAGCGCGCCCCCGTGGCGATTCCGGTGGCGGTCCGGCTCGGTAGCGCCAGACGGGCGCAACCAGCACCAACAGCGGTTCGCCGCCGAGGTTCCCGCCGGATCTCGACGGGTCGGACGGGTCGAACGGGATCCGGGTCGTCCACACCAAGCGGCCCAGATCGAACGACTCCAGCTCGGCCAGCGCCACGCGGAGGGCCTCGGCGGGATCGTCACGGAGGTCGCGGCGCACGCCGGGGGTGGTGGCCACCAGGTCGGAGACGATATCGGAGAGCTCATCCATCGACCACGCCGGGACGAGAGCGACCGGTTCGACGGGCTTCGGCGCTGCGGAATCTGTCGAGTCGTCCATCTCGGTCGAACCATCCGTGTCGGTCGGGTCGTCGAACCGTGAGTGCACCTCGGCGGGATCGGGCTGGTCGCGTTCAAGCGAGCCGGGCGGCCCGGCCCCGTCGAAGCGTGCTGCTCGCAGCGCGGCGTCGAGCAGCGCCGTCAGGTGGAGGTGGGTTTCATCGCGCCGAGGCTGCACGACACGCAAGCTCGCCGGCTCGTTCGTGAGCCGGTCGGCCAACAGCAACGCCAGCTGCGATCCCGAGCCCCCCGACGGGAAGGCGCGGTCGCTGGCATCACCGTTCGGGTCGATGAGCGCAACGCCCTCGGCCCGCCGTTCGACCGGGAGCCCGCACAGCCTCTCGAGATCGTCGACGAGGCGACCACCGACCCGGCGCAGCCAGGCCTGCTCGTCAGGCAGGAGATCGCTGTAGAGCACCGATGGGTCCTCGATCACACTGCGGAGCACCCGTTGGCGCACCCGAGCCCGACGCTCGTCACGACTGTCGCCGTGCGTCTCGGCAAATCGTTGGGCGACGCTCGTCAGATCTCGGAGTCCCAGTGACGGCACGAGGAGGTGGACCACGTCATCGGCCACGTCGTAGAGGGCCTCGGCACCAACGTCGGCTTCGGTGGCGCCGGCCCGAAGCCGCAGTGCCTCGTGCTCCTCTAGCCAGCGCACCGCATCGACGAAGGCCAGCCGCTGCTGGTGCTGGTCGGGATCGAACCCGAGCCCGACGATCTCGGCGGCGTCCGATCGCAACCGGTCGGCCAGATCACTCAGCAACACCTGGGATCCCGTCCGCAGGAGCACCGCCGAGAGGAGGCAGAGATACGTGTAGCGACGATGATCGAAGACCCGTCGCCCCGAGCCCGCCACGGCCGGCCGACTGGCATCGAGCCGCACCGGACGCTTGACGAGGCGAGCGCACTCGCTGCCGACCTCGAGGCGGTAACGCAGGAGCGTCTCGATGTCGTCCCGAAGTGGCGACTCGAAGCGCCGCACCGCGGTCAGACGAGCCGCTTCCGACGGGCGCACGAACGGATCCTTCAGCAGCGAGCAGACGATGCGCTGGTACTCGGCCAGCTCCACATCGCGAACACCACGGGCCACCCGCTGGGCCGCCGGATCATGCTCGCTGGCGCCGGTCGAGCTGTCTTCGGTGAGCGACACGGTCTCACGGTTCTCGCTCACGACACGGCCTCGCTCACGACAGGCCTCCCGCCCAGACCGGGCTCCACGCCCAAACGGGACTCCATACCCAGGCCGGGCTCCATACCCAGACCGGGCTCCATACCCAGACCGGACTCCAGGCCCAGAGCGGCCCGCCCGCCCAGACCGGGAATCGAGCATCGGCCGTTCCCGGTCATCGTCCGGCCACCGTGACCTCCACGCCGCGGAGCCTGAGCACCCCGGTCTCGGCCTGCACGATGCAGTCGCTCTCGGCCGCCGTAACCCGCACGTGGACAGGTCCCATGGTTGCCACGGCAACCTCACCGGCGACCGGCACCCCGGCGACCAGCGCCAGATCGACGAGGCGCAGCAACGCTCCCAGCTCCGCTGCGCTCAACACGCGTGTGCCGAGCGCCCCTGCCGCCAGTGAGCGGGTGGCGGTCTGCTCCGCGTCGAGCAGGTGCTGCTCACGTCGGCGCATTCGCTCACGGTCGCGGCGATCGTCGGGAACGGCTGCGGTGGACCCCGGCGAGGGGACCCGGCCCCGATCGCGAAGCGACGACGGCACCAGCACCCGGGGTCCGTCGACCCACGGCGTCGAGGGTGGATGGTCGTCGGGCTCGTCGAGGGTACGCGCCAAGTGGCGAGACCCTCCCAGACCGAAACACACGTCGAACAGAGCGTGGGCGGCGACGGTCCCGTCCGGGCGCTCATGCAGGCCCCAGAACCAGCGGGCCAGCTCGACCATGTCCGTCGCCCGGCTGGCCCCCCGACCGCGCACCTCCATGAGGCGGCGCAGGAGGCCCGTGAGCTCGCGCACGGCTGTGGTGGTGCGCCGATCGAGCTCGGCGACGCGAGATCGTCCGTCGACAGCGGCGAACCACGCCACCAGGCCGTCCCACCGCTGCCCCCACGCCACGCGGCGTTGCTCGATGTCGAGGAACACCGCGTCGTCAGCGTCAGCCACCAACTCGATGAGCCGCTCGGCCCCCTGGGGGCCTTGGGCCTGGGGGCCTTGGGCCTGGAGGCGCCGAATGTGTCCGGCGATCACGGGTGCCCACCGGCCGAGCTCGTCGAGGAAGCCGTACAGGTGCCCGAGGAGCAGATCCTTGAGCTCGACGAAACGCTCCGCCCGCACGTCGGCCTCCTGGGCCAGTGCTCCGACCAACACGTAGAACTGCGCAGCCCGTTCGGCGAGCTGGCGGACAACGACATCGATCCGGTTCAGCAGCACCAGCGCTGTCTGGCCATCATCGAGATCCACGGCATCGTGGAGGGCCGCCAGATCGTCGGCGATCGAGCGCAGGACGAACCCTTGGAGACGCCCCTCCCCGGGCGTGGCCTCGAGCAACTCCCGCACGCCCCGGTAAGCCCGCTCGCCCAACTCGCTGAAGCGGTAGACGGGCCGCCGACGGCGGTACTCCTCGATGGAGGCCACGAGGGCCGAGTCCCAAGCTCGTTCCAGCACCCCCCAGGCGACGAGCTGGTCGAGATAACGCACGGCGCCATCCTGGTCGACCGGTCCGCCGTTCGCTCCCGGAAGGGCCACGATGTCCTGGGGGCGCAGCTGGACTGCGTATCGGGCCTGGGCCGCCTCGAACGCCTCGAGGATCGCGAGGTAGGTGTGCCGCTCCGGCGCCCCTACCCAGGCGAGCAGACGAAGCCGCTCCTCGCGACCGACATCACGGCCGAGCGGCTCCCTCCGGGGTTCGTCGTGGGGGCTGGTGGCGGAGGGCTCGGTCGGGCGGGCGTCGAGCACGAGGCCACGCTACCCGGGCGAGCCCTTCGCAGCCTGTGGCCTGGGCCCCCTGTGGCCTGGGCCTTGGGGTGTGTGCTCGTCGGCGGCCGCCGGTACGCTCCCGACCGGAACGACGACCGTCCGGAGGAGCAGCGCCGTGAACGACAACGCCCCCAACACCGAGGCCCTGATCGACCCGGTGCGGCTCGGTCGATGGATGGATTCCCAGGGGATCGCCGGGGAAGGTCTGCCGCTCGAGTACCGGTTCATCTCCGGCGGAAGCCAGAACGAGATCTTCGAGATCACCCGGGGCGACTTCCGGTGCGCCCTGCGCCGCCCGCCGCTCAAAGCGCCGGCAGGCCGCAACGAGGGCATCGTGCGGGAGTGGCGGATCATCGAGGCGCTCGACGGTACCGACGTGCCCCACACCGAGGCCATCGCCGTCTGCACCGACGAGAGCGTGCTCGGCTGCTCCTTCTACCTCATGGGTTTCGTCGACGGGTGGTCGCCGATGAACACCGATGGCTGGCCCGCGCCGTTCGATACCGACGTGGAGGCCCGCCGAGGTTTGGCCTTCGAGCTCGTCAACGGCGTCGCCGAGATGTCGAAGGTCGACTGGCGGGCCCGGGGGCTCGGCGACCTGGGCCGCCCCGACGGGTTCCACGAGCGTCAGGTCGAGCGGTGGATGCGGTTCTACGACAGGGTGCACACCCGTGAGCTCGACGGGCTGAAGGAGGCCACCGCCTGGCTCAACGAGCACAAGCCTCTCGACTTCGTGCCCGGTCTCATGCACGGCGACTACCAGTTCGCCAACGTCATGTTCGACCACGGTGCCCCGGCCCGCTTGTCGGCCATCATCGACTGGGAGATGGGCACCATCGGCGATCCCAAGCTCGACCTGGCCTGGGTGGTGGGCAGCTGGCCCGAGGACACGAGCAACGCTTCCGACGACACCTACGTCGACCTCACGGGCATGCCCGGACGGTCGGAGCTGCTCTCGTATTTCGCCGAGCGCTCGGGCCGTCAGGTCGACGACATGGACTACTACATCGTCCTCGGCCGCTGGAAGCTGGGGATCGTGCTCGAGCAGGGGTACATGCGCGCCGTCCAGGGCAGCGGCGACAACGACAAGCTCCTCGGCTTCGGCCCCGTCGTCGTCGACCTCATGCGCAACGCCGCCGAGCTTGCCGCCACCACCACCTACAAGGGCTGAGCAGCTCTCGTCGGAGGAGGAGGAGGAGGAGGAGGAGGAGGGAGGAGGGGGGGGGAGCCGAAGCCGGTGGTGGCTCGGTGACACGCGCCCGCAATTCTGTCCACCACCCTCACAACCGGTGCCTCAGCCGGCGCCCGACTTGGAACCACGACGGACACCGACACCATCACCGTCGGCACCAACCCAGGCACCCCGATCTTCGCCGACGGCGCCATCTGGATCCCCGACACGGGCGCCGGCACGGTCATTCGCGTCGAGATCGCCTGAGACCGGTTCCCGGCTCGCGCATCGGGTCGATGCCTTGTCTGACTGGGTATGGGCATCGCTGAGATCGGTCAGTGGGTGCAATCTCCACATTCCTGGCAAATCTGTTGCGGCCGGCGATCACAGCGTTCCAATACGAACATGTGTTCGGTACGATGGTCGTGTGTTGAAGCTGCTCGACCTCCACGACGATGTCACGGTCCCGCCGGGATGGGCGGTCGCCGACATTGACGTCACCGGGCTCGACGGGGGTGGTGTCGAGCGGCTGTTGCGGGAGATCCGGTCGTGCCAGGCTCAGCTCGACGGGCTCCGCATCCGGGCCGTGCAACGACTCAAGGATCTCGAACCGGCCGTTGCCGGTGGCGGTCGGGATGTCGCCGACCGGGCCGCTGCGGCTGGGGGTCAGTCACGATCGCAGGCCCGGAAGACCGAACGGCACGCAGCAGCGCGACCTGAGCTGGCCCGAGCGGCCCAGGCGCTCGATCAGGGCCAGATCTCCATCGGGCACTTCGACGCCCTCGCCGGCAGCGACCGGAAGCTCGTCGCCGAGCATCTCGACGAACTCGTCAAGGCCGCCAAGAACCTCCCTGTCGATCGGTTCCGGAGCTATCTCGGCCGGTACATCGACGCCGCAGCTGGAGATGCTGGTGCTGAACGGGCCCGGCAGCTCCACGCCCGCCGGTTCGCCCGGTTCTCCATGCCCGACGTGAACGGTCTCGGACACCTCAACGCCGGCTGGGCCCCCGACCAGTGGGCCACCGTCCGCAGCGCCGCCAACACCATCACCGAGTCGTACTGGCACGCCACCCATCCCGACGGCCACGCCCACCCCTCCGACGACGACCGGACCTGGGACCAACGCCTCGCCGACGCCATCGTCGAGATGGCCCGCCGCAGCCTCTCGGGTTGGCAGCCCAGCGCAGCCGCCGCCGCGTCAGCACCCTCACCCCGACCCACGCCGACCAGCGGGCAGGCATCGGGCACGACCGGACCCGCCACCACCACTCCCACCACTCCCACCACTCCCACCAGGGCCGACCGAAGCCCCACCGGAGCCGCTCCCGCCAGCACCGACCGAAGCCCCACCGGAGCCGCCACCCCGGTAGGCGTCACCCCTGCCACACAATCGGGCAGCATCTCCTCCCCGGCACGAGCGAACCCTCCGGCCACGCCACCAGGGACGGCCGACAACGGCGCTCACCCCGCCGGGTCCGAACACGCTGACACCACCGCCACCCAGACCGCGAGGCCAGACCCAACATGCCCCGGCGCCCAACACTCAGCCACCCTGAACAGCGAGGCAGATACCCGGCCCCCACCGGCCACGCGGGCTGCGTCGAGCCCACCACCGACACCGGGACCGGGACCGACAGCACGGTCTGGGCCGACCCCGGCATGGGGCCAGCCGTCGCGACCCGAGATGATCGTCCTCATCGACTACGACACGCTCATGGGGCGGCTGCACCGGGACGGCATCATCGTCGCCGGCGGGTCGATCCCCGCCACCACCGCCCGGCGCCTGGCCTGCGACGCCGACATCATCCCCGTCGTCCTCGGCGGAGACTCTGCCGTCCTCGACCTCGGCCGCAGCCGCCGACTCGCCACTCCCGACCAACGTCGAGCCCTCATCGCCCGAGACGGCCCCACCTGCGCCATACCCGACTGTCGCAGCCCCGCCGACCACTGCCGGGTCCACCACCTCGTTCCCTTCTCCCACGGCGGGCACACCGACCTCGACCATCTTGTCCACGTCTGCGACCGCCACCACCACGACGTCCACGAAGGCGGCGCGCACCTCCACCGGGTCCAGGGACACTGGCACGTCGAACCACCAACATCGGAGGCATCGGAGGCATCACCGCGCAAACCTCACACCGACAACCGGCCCCAGCCCGACGCACGTCCCCGAACGAGCCTGAACGGCGGCCAGCCGGGTCACGCCGCGTAGCCCGAGCCTGGGCCTGGGCCTGGGCCTGGGTCGTGTAATCGATCAGAGTCGTGTAGTCGATCAGATGAGACTGCACGCACGACCAGCCGCCCAGCGGCAGACCTTGTGTTGGGCGCCGCGCTCGATGGGGACGGAGGCCGCTCTGGGCGTCTTCGAGCGTGAGCATGGGCGGTGCTCATTGGCGGTGACGCCGTTGGATCGTCCTGGATGCTGACCTGATCGGTCGCGACGGGCCGTGTGACGGTCCGGGTTGCGTCAGGGTGGTATCGGCGGTCATCGTCCAACACGAGTTGCCCTTCCGCCGGGCGGTTGGGAGCGCGACGATCCGACCCGTGGACCGAGGCCTCGACCGTGACGATGGTGGTGAGCGACGACCAGGCGACTGTCGAGGCAGCGTTGCGATCGGGCCGGCTCGTGTGTGGTTGTGGCTCCTCGCTGGCACCGTGGGGGCATGGGCGCGAACGGTGGCTCCGAGGCTCCGGTGGACAGCAACGCTGGCAACGACCGCGTCGAGCTCGCTGCTCGGCCTGTGGGACGACGACGGTCCTGATCGCCGACTGGAGCCTGCCCAGGCGGCGAGACACCATCGACGTCATCGGCGCGGCGTTGCTCGCCCACGCCCAGGGTGCACGACACCGACCGATCGCTCGTCGGCTCGGAGTTCCCGAGGGCACCGTTCGAGGGTGGTTACGCCGAGCCCGGAGACAAGCCGAATCGCTCCGCGTGCTCGCCACCGTCCTTGCTCACGACTTCGATCCGGAGCTACCCCCGATCCGCCCGACCGGCTCGAGCTACGGCGACGCCGTCGAGGCCCTCGGCACGGCCGCAGCCGCGATCCGGCGACGTCTCGGCGGCGACCGGGCAGCGTGGCCAACGATCGTCGCGTTCACCCGCGGCCGGCTCCTCGACGCCCGCTCGAACTGACCAAGGCTTAGTTCGACGCGCCCGAAACCATCTTCACGTCACCCTCGATGAACATCCGAGACGCACTCTCATCCCCACCGAACACGTCGCCGTCATCCCCATCCAACGTGGCGGCCAACAACCTTGAACCCCGGCAGGCCCAGCAGACCCTTGCACCCCGGCAGGCCCGGGACCCCGGCAGGCCCGGCAGGCCCGAGGCTCCCCCGGGCTCGAGGCTCCGAGGGTCACGAGGCTCTGCCGGGCTCGGGCTCCGAGGGGCCCGGGGCGATCCGGGGGTTGGGCGCGTAGCCTCGGAGCCATGAGCGATCTCGTGCTGCGGACGATCCCGTTAGGCGCGCCGCCGTGGCCGACGGTGGATCCGTTCTTGTTCTGCGTGCACCATCTCGACGCCTATCCGGCGGGGAACGAGCGGCTGGGCCCGCCGGCGGCGTCGCTCTGCGGTCGCCAGCTCGGGCAGGACTTCGCCGGGCTCGACGGTTGGAGCATGTATCACGGTCAGGTCGTGCCGGGCTTCCCGCAGCATCCGCACCGAGGTTTCGAGACGATCACCTTCGCCCGTCAGGGCCTGATCGACCACAGCGACTCGCTGGGAGCCACGGCCCGTTTCGGCCGGGGCGACGTGCAGTGGATGACCGCCGGCGGCGGCATCGTGCACGCCGAGATGTTCCCGCTCGTGCATCGCGACCAACCCAACCCCACCGAGCTGTTCCAGATCTGGCTCAACCTGCCCCGGTCCGACAAGCTCGTCGAGGCCCATTTCTCCATGCTCTGGGACTCGACCATTCCTCGCCACGTCGTCGTCGACGAGGCCGGGCGCACCGCCGAAGTCACCGTGATCGCCGGCGCCTTCGGTGACGACGTGCGCCGCGACGAGGTCCCATCCCCTCCCCCGCACTCGTGGGCGGCCCGAGCCGACGCCGACGTCGCCATCTGGCACCTGCGACTCGAGCCGGGATCAGCGGTGGTCCTCCCCCCGGCGGCCAGCGCCGCCACCGTTCGGACGATCTACGTGTTCGCCGGGGCCTCGCTCCTCGTCGGGGACACGAGCGTCGCCAGAGGGCAGGCCGCCCCCGTGCGGGCCGAGGTGCCGGCGCCGCTCCTCGCAGCATTCGACGGTGGCCCGGTCGAGGGTCTCGTGCTGCAGGGCCGGCCCATCGCCGAACCCGTAGCGCAGTACGGGCCGTTCGTGCTCAACGACCGCGCCGGCATCCAACGCGCATTCGACGACTACCAGCGCACCGGCTTCGGGGGCTGGCGTTGGCCCAGCGACGATCCGGTCCACGCCGCCGACCGTCCCCGCTTCGCCCTTCACGCCGACGGCCACAGCGAAGAGCCCTAGCCGGACCCTGTTCACTCAGCGGCCACACCGCCACACCGCCACACCGCCACACCGAGTGTTGGCAGGCGCTCGGTGGCAGACGATTCTCGGATGAGCGCCGCACCCTGTCGCTCCCTCCGCCGGAGCACTGCGCGCACCGTTGTCACAGGGAATGTCCGCCTGCCCGGCGCTCGTCTTCGGTCGTAGCCTGCGGTCCCATGGCCGACAACCACGCCGCAGCATCCCCCACAGAATCCCCCGCAGAATCGCCTACAGAATCGACAGCACAACGGCCCCCCGCACCGGCAGCAACACCATCCGCAGAATCGGGCATGAGCGCAGAATCTGCAACCGAATCGGCGCGGACAGTCACGACCGAGCCCGCGGGGGGAGCAGGGGGAGCGCCCGAGGCCCCGGGGCCGTTGGCCGGTATCCGGGTCATCGATCTGGCGGGCCCGATGGCTGAGGCGACGGGACGGGTCCTCGCCGACCTCGGCGCCGAGGTGATCAAGGTCGAGCCACCAGGCGGCTGTGCTTCACGCTTCACTCCCCCGTTCGTCGCCAACCCCGACAACCCCGACAACTCC
>JANLSK010000316.1:0-2901 GCA_031362415.1 Actinomycetes bacterium
GTTGGAGGCTCTCGAGGAGCACCATGTGGTGAAGTGGACGCTGTCTGAGCTCGAGTCGATGCGCTCGGACGAGGAGCGCTACACGGCCAAGGTCACGGTGCTCATGGAGAGCGTGCGTCACCATGTCAAGGAGGAAGAGCATGACCTCTTCCCGAAGGTTCGCGCCGGGATGACGCGCAGCGAGCTCGAAGACCTGGGGGCGATGCTGGTGCAAGCGAGAAAGGGTGCGCCGAGCCGTCCGCACCCCCGCGGCTCCGACACGCCGCCCGGCAACGTTGCAGCCGCGCTCTTGGCACCGCTCGATGCTGCGGCCGACAAGGTAGGCTCGACCATCAAGCGTGTCCGGGCCATGGTGCGCTGAGCCGTACCCAGCTCACGTCCTCGACGTCACCCCCATCGGCCGCCAATACGCGGTAGCTGTCTACGTGGCCGCTCGGTATGGCCTGGCTAGCGTGGAGCTGCCCGGGTTCGGTCGCCGATGGGGAGGAGTGCGCCATGACCTCGTTGGCCCGAATGGCGATCCCATCCGGGCGGGAGATGCCGACTCCGTCGCCGGTGAGCGCACCGTTCTGGACGGCCGCTCGCGACGGCCGTCTCGTGCGCCAGGTGTGTGGGGACGCCCACAGCTACTTCCCGCCACAGGCTGCGTGCCCGGTGTGCCTCAGCGAAGACGTGCTGTGGCACGAGAGCGACGGGCGCGGTGCCGTGTACAGCTACACGGTGGTGCACCGTCCGCCAGCGCCAGGCTTTGAAACTCCGTACGTGGTGGCGATCGTCGACCTCGACGAGGGATGGTCGATCCTGTCGAACGTGTCGGGCGATCCTGCCGGCGTGCACATAGGCCTGCGTGTGGAGGTGCGCTGGGCCACGGCCGAGGACGGTTTCACCATCCCCGTCTTCACCCCCGAGCCGTCCGAGCCGTCCGAGCCGGCCGAGCCCCGCAATGGTCATCGGTCCGGGAGTGCAGCATCGTGAGCTTCCCCGCGGTGGCGGTGGTGGGTGTGTACCGCACGGAACAGGCTCGGACGATCGCCCGGAGCGCCCAGTCGTTGTGCCTCGAGGCGGCCCGGGGCGCGCTGGCCGACGCCGGCCTGGAACTGAGCGATGTCGACGGTCTGAGCGCCCGCTGGACGGGGCCTGGCGGCACGACCATGCTCCCGGGCTCGGCCGACTGGGCCAGCTTCCTGGGAGCGCCCATGCGGTGGGTCGGCGACAGCTACCAGGCTGGCGCGCCGTTCCTCATCGACGCGGCCGGGGCCATCGCCACCGGACAATGCCACACGGTCTTGATGATGGGCGGCCAGAGCGGGGTCAACGATCCCCGCGTGAGCACGGTTGCATACACCAGGCCCGAGAACGAGTTCACGGGAGTGTTCGGGTCGTTCACCGCAGCCCAATTCGCCTTGGTGGCACGCCGGTACTACGACCGTTTCGGACCCGCGGGCGAGGTGGCCCAGGCCGTTGCCGGCGTTGCTGCGGCCGTGCGGAACCTCGGGTCCGTCAACCCGGCTGCGGTGATGTTCGGCCGCGGCCCCTACAGCGCGGCCGACGTGTTGGCGTCGCCGATGATCAGCGATCCCTTCCACCTCCTCGAGCTGTGCCTGGCCAACGACGGTGCCGTGGCCGTGGTCGTCACGACCCTCGATCGGGCCCGTGATTGCCGCCACGTGCCTGTGCAGGTGCTCGGCGGCGCCACCGAGTGGTACCGCCAGCAGTACGTCGATTGGCCCCGCTACGAAGAGGTCGGTCGCATCGGTGTGCAGGCCGCGTCCACTGCGTTCGGCCAAGCCGGCATCACGGTCGATGATCTCGACGTGCTCGAGCTCTACGACGCCAACGCTTTCGAGATCGTCCGCCAACTCGAGGTCCTCGGCTATTGCGGCGAGGGCGAGGGACCGGCGTTCGTGGCCGAGCGGGGGATCGGCCTCGACGGGCTCGCCGTGAACACCGACGGGGGCTTGCTCTCGTACAGCCATTGCGGAATGGCGTCGCCGAGCCTGAAGATCGCCGAGGCCGTCGAGCAGCTCCGGGGAACGGCCGACGGTCGGCAGGTGCCCGATGCGCAACTGGCGCTCGTGACCGGTGCCGGATCGGGTGCCCAGTACTACAACCTGGCCGTGCTCGGACGCGCTTGACGCGGGTCGACCGTGCGAAGATGTCAGCGATCGGCTGGCTTGGAGCGATGAGTGAGAGGTGCTCGATGAGCGACGCCACAACGATTCATTTCGGGATCACGCTCGACTGCGCCGACCCCGTTCGACTGGCCGAGTTCTGGTGTGCAGCGCTCGGGTACACGGTCGCCGGGGGTGCGGGCGCCTATGTCGCCCTCGTTCCCGGGTCCGGCACAGGGCCCAAGCTGCTGCTGCAACGGGTTCCCGAGGCCAAGGCCACCAAGAACCGGATGCACCTCGACATCGACACGCCCGACCTGGCCGGAACCGCCGCCCGGCTCCTCGAGCTCGGAGCCACGCAGCTGGCCTCCGAGCCGTGCCACGAGCATGGTCACACGTGGGTGCTGATGGCCGACCCCGACGGTAACGAGTTCTGCCTCGTCGCCGACGGATCGGGAGGGATCGACCCGTCATGACCTACCGGGTGATCCAGTACGCCACCGGCTATTCCGGTATCCATGCCCTGCGGGGCATCATCAGTCATCCCGAGCTCGAGCTCGTCGGGCTGGTCGTGCACAGCGATGCCAAGGCGGGGATGGACGCGGGCGAGCTGGCGGGTGTGGGCCCGGTGGGCGTCATCGCCACCCAGGATCTCGACGCGGCGATCGCGCTCGACGCCGACGCGTTTTGTTACATGCCCACGACCCACGGCCGGCTGAAGATGGCCATCGGGGAAACATGCCGCATCCTCGAGTCGGGCAAGAACGTGGTGACCACCTCGCTGGGAGCC
>JANLSK010000020.1:0-18348 GCA_031362415.1 Actinomycetes bacterium
GGAGGGTGTACCACACACCTGGGGCCCCACACAAACCCCCCCACCTGCCCGCGGGGCCCCCCGTTCCGGGGCCGCCACGCTGACAGTTGGCGTGGGTTGGCGTGGGGTTGGCGTGGGATCAGTAGTTGTGGGCTTTCACGGCGTCGAAGTTGTAGAGCTCCTTGGCCGAGACCACCTTGGTCAGGTTCTCGGGCTCGACGTGGTCGAAACCGGCGAGGGCGACGAGCGCACGGGCGTGCTCGACATCGGCCCCGGTGAGGTCGTTCACGCGGGCGTCGCTGCCCAGAGAGCGGACCTTCCCGGCCACGTAGACCACGGCCTCGTAAAGGGAGTCGCCGAGCGCCTCCCCGGCATCGCCACCCACGAGCAGCACACCGGCTTGGGCCATGAACGCGCTCATGTGCCCCACGTCTCCCGCAACCACGACCGAGCCACCCTTGAGCGAGATCGCGGCCCGGCTCGACGCGCTGCCCTCGATCACGATGTGCCCGCCGTGGGCGGTGGCTCCGGCGCACTCACTGGCGTTGCCGTGGACCCTGACCATCCCGCGCATGAGGTTCTCGCCCACCGACCATCCGACGAAACCGTTGACTGTGATGTCGGGACCGTCGCACAGACCGCCGATGTAATAGCCGGCATTGCCGTCGATCGTGATGTCGAGGTGGTGCATGAGACCCACAGCGAGGTTGTGCCGCCCCTTGGGGTTGGTGATCGTGACCCGGGAACCCTCGGGGAGTGCCCGGAGCGCCACGTTGATCTCGCGCGTGCTCATCACGGCACAGTCGAGGACGGTCGCTGCGGCCGGGCTCACGCCGCCGCCCTGATCGACCGACCGCCGCCGCGGGTCCAGAGGTGGATCTCCTCGGGCATGGGTTCGAAGACCTCGGCCGCCTCGACCCCGGGCAGCTCGGCCAGGGCCCGGTACTCCGACGCCATGGCCACGTACTGCGGCGTGACGGCGATGGCGGCGGGCTTGCAGGCAAAGGCGTCGCGCACGACGGCGAACTGATCGCGGGTCGACACGAGCAGCGTGTAGAACCCGTCCATCACCTTCATGAGCGCCCGCAGCGCGTCGCCGAGATCGGCCCCTCGGCTCATCTCGAGCGCGAGCAGGCGAGCCGCCACCTCGGTGTCGTTGTCGGTCACGAAGCGCACGCCCTCCTGCTCGAGGTCGCGCCGCACCGAGTAGTGGTTCGAGAAGCTCCCGTTGTGCACCACGCACAGGTCGAGGGCCGGCGAGAACGGGTGCGAGTGGTCGATGGTGACGGCCGACTCGGTGGCCATCCGGGTGTGACCGACCCCCTGGTAACCACTCCGGCCGGGGACGCCGTAACGCTCGCAGATGGCCCGGGGAGCGCCAACGTCCTTGAAGACCTCCAGGGCGTGGCCCGCCGACACCACCCGAACCGCGGGGGCGAGCGCTTCGAGGCGAGGCCCCATCTCCACGGAGCCGATGAGCACGGCGTTACCGCCAACAGGACGCAGCTCGGCGCCAACCTCGGTCGCCAGGGCCGCCCAGTCGAACGTCGGGTCGTCAGCCCGCAACGAGTACTTGATGCGCCCGTCAGCCACGTCGTCGGCGTAGATGGCGACACCGGCCGAGTCGGGGCCCCGTTCGGTCATCGCCTCGAGCATCGTGCTCACGAGCGCGCCGAGCCGCGGTTCGAGCTCGGGCTCGAGGAGGTGCAGTCCGACGATTCCACACATGCTGGGTCTCCTGGCCGCTGGGGCCGCTCGGGACCGCCCGGGCGCGAACGTGATTCCTGATGGTATACAGCTGTTCACTGTGAGGAAATCTGGAGCCGTCCCAGTGGACGGGCCGGAGAGCACCGTCGAGGGGGCGCACACCATGTCGGACGGCCGTGAAGAGCTGGAAGCCCGGGCGCAGGAGGACGACATCGAGTTCTTCTTCGCGATGTTCGTCGACATGCACGGCAAGCCCTGCGCCAAGCTGATCCCGTCGTCGGCGATGGACGTCCTGATGGGTGGAGCAGGCTTCGCGGGCTTCGCTGCGGGCCCGATGGGCCAGACGCCGGCCGATCCCGACCTGATCGCGGTGCCCGACCCGAGGTCGTACACCAAGGTGCCCTGGCAGGACGGGCTGGCCGTGGTCCACTGCGACGTGGCGGTCGAAGGCGAGCTGTGGCCCTACAGCCCCAGGGTGATCCTGCAGCGCCAGCTCCGCGAGCTCGACGCCCGGGGCTGGACGTTCAACGTCGGTGTCGAAGCCGAGTATTTCCTCGTACGTCGACGCGAGGGAGGCGGCATCGAGCTGGCCGATCCGCTCGACACCGCGCCTGCGCCCTGTTACGACGCCAAGGGCCTGAGCCGGATGTACGACCACCTCACCACCGTCTCGCGCTACATGAACCAACTGGGCTGGACCAACTACGCCAACGACCACGAAGACGCCAACGGGCAGTTCGAACAGAACTTCACGTACGCAGACGCGCTCACCACCGCCGACCGCCTGATCTTCTTCCGCTACATGGTCCACACGTTGGCGCACCGGGCCGGCATGGCCGCCACGTTCATGCCCAAGCCCTTCGGCAACCTCACCGGCAACGGCCTGCACATGCACTCGTCGCTGTGGAAGGGCGACGTCAACCTCTTCGACAGCACGGGACCCGACGACGACCCGACCGGCCTCGGCCTGTCGGGCCTGGGGACGCAGTTCATGGCCGGGGTGATCGACCACGCGCGGGCCCTTGTTGCCGTCACCTGCCCGATCGTCAACTCCTACAAGAGGATGGGCGTCGGCGCGCCGAACTCCGGCGCTACCTGGGCTCCCGCGTACGCGACCTACGGCGGCAACAACCGCACCCAGATGATCAGGGTGCCCGAGGGCGGGCGCTTCGAGTTCCGCGGCGCCGACGGCGCAGCCAACCCCTACCTCGCCGCCACCGCGCTCCTCGCGGCCGGCCTCGATGGGGTGGAGCGCGGCCTCGACCCCGGTCCACCCAACCGGGACAACCTGTACACGCTGCCCGCCGCCGAGATCGCGGCGCGCGGCATCGTCTCGATGCCTCCGACGCTGCTGCACGCGGTCGACCATCTGGCCACCGACGACGTGCTCCGCCGGGCGTTCGGGCAGACGCCTCATGGCGACTACCTCGACTACTACGTCCAGACCAAGCGCGACGAGTTCGCCGCCTACCACTCTGTCGTCAGCGCCTGGGAAGTGGACAGATACCTGACCTTGTTCTGATGGCGTCGGGCTCGGTCCCGAACCCCGCCACCTCGCGAGGGCTCAGTGGTCGACCACCTCGACGCGAATCGGCGTGCTGCGGAGGCGGCGGGCCACGTCGCGCGACAGGTCGCCCTCGACCACAGTTCGGACGCGCGATGTCGGAGGCGGGCGCTCCATGACCACCACGGTCGCGCCGCGAGCCTGGGCCACTCGGGCGATGAGCCGGCCCGGCTTGCGGGTTGACGCCACCTGGCCGTCGACCGTCAACCCCTTGCGCCGCAGGGCGACGATGGCAGTCTCGACCCAGGCGTGACGCTCGGCCAGCTCGACCTTGGTGGGCATGAGGCCGGGATGGGGCAGGCCGAGCGATGTGCCGTGAATCCGGGCGATGGTCAGCACGGCCACGGGTTCGGAGCCGGCCAGGGCCGCCGCCTGCGCGACCGCCTTCTTGCCGAACTCCTGGCGACCGTCCGATGCGAGCAACACCGTGCAGGGGCTCGTGGGCTGCTCGTCCCACCGCCGGCGGCGGCGGAACAGCCTCACCTACGACGCCCCGCCCGAGGTGCCCGCGGGGGTCGGTGCCGGCGCTGCCGCCTTGGACATGTCGAGCCGGGCCTCGGGCTGGTTGGGGTTGTACGCCTTTGTCCCGTGCCGCTTGTCTTCCTGGGTCCGCCACCAGTACATCGGGAAGTAGACGGCCAAGAGCCCAAGACCGAGCCAGAACAGGTACTGCTTGGAGGTGTCGGCAACGACGAACTCGGGCGACTTCCAGCCGCCGTAGATCCAGGTGAACAGGAAGAACACCCCGACCACCAAGGCCAGCGGGCTCACCCAGGCCGGCATCTTCAGCTCCCGGTTGGGATCGGCTCGGCCTTGGCTGCGGTAGACGAAGTACCCGACGAGCGAGATGGCCGCAGCGAAGAGGTAGCCCATGTTCGAGAAGACGTAGATCTCGAGCGGCGAGCCCGAGAACAGCAACACGATCGAGGCCCCCAGGTTGAAGATCATGGCCGAGCTGGGGGAGCCGTGGCGGTTGGCCTTGCCGAACCAGCGGGGCAGGATGCCGTCGTGGGCGTTCTGGTACAGGCCCCGGCCACACCCCATGATGGCGTTGAGGACTGAGAGCATGAGGGCGACAATGAGCGTGAGCCCCACCAGCCATTCCCAGAACTTCGAGTCGCCGAAGAGCTTCGCGGTGTAGTCGGTGAACACGATTCGAGCGTCGATGCCGGCGAGATCGGTGCCCACGCCGAGCACGGCGATCACCATCACCGGTACGGCCACGTAGATGAAGAAGCCGAAGAGACCCTCGGCGGTCATGGCGATCTTGGCGTCGCGCGCCGGCTCTCGGCACTCACCCACGTAGCAGGCGGCGGCCTCCATGGCCAGCACCGACCAGGTGAAGATGAACACCCAGGCGATGATGAGGGCGAAGGAGCCATCGACGCCGTCGGGGAAGTGGAAACCCGAGAGGCGGCCGAAGTCGGTGTCGCCGGGCTGGAACAGGGGCAGGATGATCAGCAACAACAAGGGAACGATCGAGGCCACGCCAAGCACGGTGGCGAACCCGGCGCCCAGTCGGATGCCCAGCCAGCACGGAATGAACAAACCGATGAGGATGAGCCCCGAGATGATGAGCTGGGTGGATGTGACCGGCAGTCCGAACTCCGTGCCGAGCGGGTCGAAGGTCTTTCCTGCTGGGATGTCGAACAGGTCCTGGATGTACAACGCAGCGAGGATGGAGTTGATCGGGGCCACGGTGAACCAGCCCAGCCAGTAGCCCCAGGTCGAGAGACCCCCGAGATGCTTGGCCGTGGTCTCGCCCAAGGGTTTGAAGGTCTCAAAGGCGTACGACGGCAGGCCTCCGGTGCGGTCGGGCATGGCCGCAGCGAGCTCGGCCAGGCAAAAGCACAGCAGCACCCCGGCTGCGGTAACCGCCACGAACATCGGAATCGACGCCGCCCCGAGCGAGCCCACCGCTGCTCCCACAAGAGCGATCACCAACACCGTGCCCGAGAGCCCGATGACGAAGGCGCCCCACCAGTTCGTGTCCTTCGCCAGTGTGCCCGAGGGGCCTTCGCCCTCCAAGGCGGCACCGAAGACCGACGACTCATCCGACATGACTGTCCCCCCTGGTCGACGCCTTCTTCAGGACGTCGGCGCGCAGTGTGGCGCACGGCACGTTTCCACGCAAGAGACGATGTTTCCTCTGCCGAAACAACCACACCGGGACGCAGATAGCATTCGCCCGTGTCCCCGAGCCGACCGGTCCGCGCCGAGCCTGAGCCCCGCCCCGAGATTGCTGCCTCGTTCGCCCCTGCCGAAGTCTCGGCTCTGGCCGCCAAGGACAACATCGCCGATCCGCTGAACGCCGTGATCGCCCAGCGGGTCAGGCAGTACCGCCAGCAGCTCGGCCACACGGTCGCCCAACTCGCGGAGTCGAGCGGTATTTCCAAGGGCATGCTGTCGAAGATCGAGAACGGCCAGGCCTCTCCGAGCCTGTCGACGCTGGCCCGGGTGGCGGCCGCGCTGAGCGTGCCCGTCACTGCCTTGTTCCGAGGCCTTGAAGAAGAGCACGACGCGCTGTACGTGCCCGCCGGGCAGGGCTTGGAGATCGTGCGTGACGGCACTCGGGTCGGGCATCGTTACCGCCTCCTCGGGAGCATGCGCGGCGCCCACAAGCGGCTCGAGCCGTTGCTCGTCACGCTCACCGACGATTCCGAGGTGTTTCCGCTCTTCCAGCATCCCGGCACCGAGTTCATCTACATGCTCGACGGCGCCATGGTGTACGGCTACGGCTCGTCGCGGTACTCGCTGCGCGTCGGCGATGCCCTGGAGTTCGCCGGCGAGGTGCCTCACGGCCCGGTCGAGCTCCAGCAGACGCCCATCCGCTTCCTGTCGATCATCGCCTACGGCACACCACCGTCACCCGACCCGAGCTGAGCTGAGCCGAGCCGTGAACCCCGTGAACCCCGTGAACCCCGTGAAACCCGTGAACCAGGCCGATCGAGACCCCGCTCCGCTGTCGGCCGTCGTGGTGGGAACGGGCTTCGGCGTCATCACGCACCTGCGGGCCATGCGGGCGGCCGGATTCGACGTGCGGGCCCTGGTGGGACGAGATGCAGCCAAGACAGCCACCCGAGCCGCTCGATTCGACGTGCCGCACGCCGCCACATCGCTGGCCGATGCCCTCGACCGCTCCGGCGGGGTCGATGTCGTCGCGGTCACGACTCCGCCGCACACCCATGCGGCCCTCGTGCTCGAGGCGATCGCCGCGGGCACGCACGTCATGTGCGAGAAGCCCTTCGCCCGTGATCTCGCGGAGGCCCAGCGCATGGTCGACACCGCCGAGGCTGCTGGAGTGGTCAATCTGCTCGGGACTGAGTTCAGGTTCTCGACCGGCCAGGCCTTGCTCACCCGGGTGGTGCGCAGCGGCGCCATCGGCGAGCCCCGATCGGCGATGTTCGTGTTGGCCCTCCCGACGTTGGTCGACCCCGCCGCCCAGATCCCCGCCTGGTGGGGGGATGCCGACCAGGGCGGCGGCTGGCTCGGCGCCTACGGGTCACACGTGGTCGACCAGATTCGCACGACGATGGGCGAGATCGTTGCCGTCAGCGCGTCGCTCCACACGTTGGCCCCTCGCCCGGCGATGACGGCCGACGATACGTTTACTGTCCACTTCGACCTGGAGAACGGTGCCACCGGGATCATGCATTCGTCGTGCACCCAGCGACACTTTGTCGCGACCACCACGATCTCCGGAACGATCGGCTCGGCCTGGCTCCAGGGCGATGACGTGTTCGTTGACACCGACAGCGGCGCCGGGCCGCAACGGGTGCCCGTCCCCGCCGACCTCGTGAACCCGCCGCCCGATCCGCCGCCCGCCGACCTCCTCGTGACCACGTACGACATGTGGCACTCGACGGGGATCGACTTGGCGCCGTTCACCCGCATCTACCGCGTGATGCGCGACCGCATCCTCGGTCGTGACGTTGCCGACGATCCGGCCGCGGCAACGTTCCGCGACGGCGCCGCCGCCCAAGCCGTCCTCGACGCCATTCGCCGCTCGGCGCACGATCGCACCCGGGTCATCGTGGACCCCGTCATACGCTGATCGCAGATACGGACGGGTTCTGGCCGGCGTCGCCAACTCGGTCCGGCTGGCGCTCGGGACCACCTCGGTGCGCTGATGTCACTCGGGGCAACAGGTGGTGGGCGGCGAGCCGACGACCGTGTTCACGAGTTGCTCGGCGTCGCCCGTCTTGACGTACCACTCCCACTTCGAGCCGTCGGGGCCCTCGACCCAGGTTTCGGTCTTGGTGGCATAACAGCACACGGTGTCGTCGACGCCCGTCGGGGTGAGCCCAGAAGCAGCCAGACGGGTCTCAGCGGCCACAACCTCGTCGGCCGTCTCGGTCTCAACACCGAGGTGGTTGATGGAGCCGGGCTCGCCGGCGTTCTCGAACAGGACCAGCTTGAGGGGCGGGTCGGCGATGGCGAAGTTTGCGTAGCCCGGCCGCACCTTGGCCGGACCGGTACCGAACATCCGGGTGTAGAAGTCGATCGACTCGTCGAGGTCGGACACGTTGAGGGCGAGTTGCAGGCGCATGAGGGAGATCCTCCTTGGTTCGGACGGGCGCGGACCCGTCACTTCGATGAGTATCGATATGATAGCCATACGCTTCGACAGATGTCAATATGTATTTCATGGCCCCGACGACCGACGACCCGTGCTGTCCGCCGCTGCTGAGCGAGCCGCTCGACGAGGACCGAGCCGTCGAGCTGGCGGCGCTGCTGAAGGCCCTGGCCGATCCGGCCCGATTGCGCCTCGTGAGCATCATCGCGGCATCACCCGGCGGCGAGGCCTGCGCCTGCGACCTGGCGGCACCACTCGAACGATCACAGCCCACGGTGAGTCACCATCTCACCCAGCTCGTGCGGGCGGGCATCCTCGAACGCGAGCAGCGCGGGAAGTGGGCCTGGTTCAGCATCCGTCCCGAGCGCTTCGTAGCGCTGCGCGATGCACTGACACCGGCGCCCACGGCCCTGGCGCTCAGCGCCGCTGCGCCCAAGGCTTCGGGGCCTCGGGCCTCGGGTTTCGGGACCCAGGGCTCGGGGCGCTGAGCGATGACCCCCGAGCCGATCTCGTACGGGCGGCGCTTCGCCGATCTCGCCCGGGATCGGCCCGACGAGATCGCGATGTACTTCGCGCCGGCTGATGGGCCCGAGATTGCGATCACCTGGCATCAGCTCGACGAGCGGGCCGTCGAGACTGCGCATCTCTTGTCCCGCCATGGGATCGCGGTTGGCGATAGGGTCGTGGTGGGTCTGCGTAACTCACCCGAGCACTGTGCGGCCACGATCGGGGCCTGGAAGCTCGGGGCCTGTGTGCTGCCGTTGCGCCACGACCTGCCGGCGTGGGAGCGAGAGCGCCTTCTCGCCGTGGCCGCAGCGCGGGTCGTGGTTGCCGACTGGCCCGAAGCCACGCTCACCGGGAGCGACGTGCGAGCCAGCCTCGACGGGTCGGCGGCGTCCGTGATCGGGGCGGGCACGCCTGCCCCCCTGCCCGATGTGGTCGCACCCCGAGCGCACGCCATCGCGTCGAGCGGCTCGACCGGCCGTCCCAAGCTGATCGTGGACCCCAATCCTGGCCTTGTCGTGGTCGACCCCTCCACGTCGATGCTGGCCCGCTACGGCCTGGCGCCGGCGGGCCAATGCCATCTGATCCCGGCGCCGCTGTATCACACCAACGGATTCGCGTGTTACCGGCTTCTCCTGGGAGCCGAGCGCATCGTGCTCATGGAGACGTTCGACGCCGGGCGAGCCGTCGAGCTGATCGAGCGTCATCGCGTCACCGCCTTCATCGCGGTTCCCACCATGCTCATGCGGATGGCCCGGCTGGCCGACATCGCCGAGCGCGACCTGTCGAGCGTGCAGGCCCTGATCCAGGGCGGGGCGACGATGGCACCGTGGCTGGCCCGGTTCTGGATCGATCGGATCGGACCCCACCGCTACTGGAGCTCGTACGGCTCGAGCGAGGGCGTCGGGCTGGCGAGCTGCCGCGGTGACGAGTGGCTCGATCATCCCGGCACCGTGGGCCGCGGGACCAACACCGAGCTCAAGATCCTCGATGCCAACGCCGACCCCGACCGTGCGAGGACCCTTTCTTCCGGGGAGATCGGCGAGATCTTCCTGCGCTCGACGGCGGGGTACCGGGCGATCGGGGCCACCGCATTCGAGTACGTGAATGCGCCGCCACCGCCGCAGACGAGCGACGGCTTCACGAGCCTCGGCGATCTGGGATGGCTCGATGACGACGGTTATCTCTACATCGCCGACCGGCGTGTCGACATGATCGTCACCGGTGGTGTGAACGTGTTCCCCGCCGAGGTGGAAGCGGCGCTCACCGAACATCCTGGAGTGGCCGACGCGGTCGTGATCGGTCTCGCCGATGCCGAGTGGGGTCGACGAGTGCACGCCATCGTGGTGCCCGGCCCGGGTGGCTCCGCCGCGCCGAGCCCGGCCGAGCTCATCGGCCATTGTCGAGAGCGACTCAGCCCGACGAAGGTGCCCAAGTCGATCGAGATCGTCGAGGCACTCCCCCGTTCCGAAGCCGGCAAGATCAATCGGCAGGCGCTCGTGGCCCAACGCGAGGAACGCTGAGCCGGCAACCCGCGCCACGCCCCTCGGCCGTCACCCCGACCCGACCCCCCCCCAACCCCCCAACCCACGAGCACCTGTCGCTCAACCGCACCCATGCCCCCTCAGCGACAGGTGCTCGCAGGGGGTTACGGGGTCGAGCGCGTCGAGCGGGGCCGGCGGCGGCGGCGATCGGGGATGCGGCTCTGGGACGCGCCGGCAAAGCCGTCGAGGAGACGGCGCAGTCCGGTCTCGAGCAGGGCGCTGGTCATGGGTGTGGCCACGACCTCGGTGGCGACGGCGGTGAGCGCCGGATGGCCGGACGGGTTCGGCGCGACCCGAGCCGGGAGCCCGTCGAGCACGGGGGGCCGACCCAGCAGCCAACCGCTCACCAGGAAGTGCACGGTGGCGAGGAGCTCGACGGCCTCGCCGTTGGGAAAGCCGGCGCCCAGGAGCAGCCCCATGACCCGGTCGTTGATCCGCAGCGCAGCGGGAGACGGTGCCGGTTCAACGAGCGACAGGACCTGCGAGGCCACGCCGGGATACCGGGCGAAGGTGCGGTCCATCCCGAGCACGATGTCGACGATCTGGTCGTCCCAGCTCATGTCGGGGTCGACGTCGAGATCGACGCTGCGGGCCACGTGCTCGCAGACCCGGTCGATCAGCTCGACCTTGTGGGCGACGTAGTGGTAGATCGCCGGGCTGGTGACACCCAGGGCCTCGGCGACGCCCCGCACCGTGAGGTGCATCAGGCCGTTGCGCTCGGTGACGAACAGCGCGGCCTCCATGACCTCGGCCAGCGAGAGCGGCGAGGTCTGCGTGCCCCCTCGTGGTCGTGTCGCCATCGCCGGCTTCCTTCCGTTTGACCCGAGTCATTGAATTGTATTAAATGGAACCACACCGCGCCAGGAAGGACGAGGACACATGCCCGTCGATCTCGCTGCTGCCGAGTACACGCTGTCGGGGCTGCGCCCGTTCCCCGTGGCCATCACCACGATCGACGGCGGACGGCTCAATGGGCTCATCTCGCTCTCGGCCGGTGCGGCGGCCATCGTCCCCGAAGCCCCACGGGTGGTGATCAGTCTCTCGAAGTACAACCTCACCCACGACATGGTGCTTCGTTCGGGCGTGTTCGCCATGCACCTCTTGAGCAACACGCCCGAGATGATCGACGCGTCGCTGGCGATCATCATGGGCCTGGCCGGCAGCTCGGGGCGCGACGGCGACAAGCTCGACGGTTTCGAGACCAGGACGGGTGTCACCGGTTCGCCGATTCTGCTCGACGCCTTGAGCTACGTGGAGGGCCGGATGATGGCCAGCCTCGACATCGAGGAGTGCACGATCTTCGTGGCCGATGTCGTGGCGTCGGAGCGGCTGCGCAAGGGTGCCCGGCTGAACATCGGCGAGGCCTGGGGCCGGCTCCCCCCCGAGTGGATCGAGACCTACGACCTCAGCCATCAGGCCCAGGTCGACGACAGCCGGCGCCGTCGCGGGCTCACCGATCTCGCCGACCTCACAGGCCTCGTCGACACCGACACCGACACCGTCGGCCTCGTCGGCTGAGACCCCACTCCTCGAAGGAAACCACGACCATGACCCAGTGCCCCGTGGCTCACGGCTACGACCCGCTCGCACCCTCGACGGTGCTCGATCCGTACTCGGCGTTGAACCAACTCCGCACCGAAGGTCCGGTGTTCCACCTGCCCGAGCTCGACCACTACATCGTCACCCGCTACGACGATGTCGAACGGGTGCTGCTCGATCGCGACACCTGGTCGGCGGCCAACGCCTCGTCGCCGCTCATCCCCGTTGCTCCGGCGGCCCAGGAGGTGCTCAACGCCGGGTTCAAGCGGGTGCCCACGCTCAACAATGCCGATCCGCCCCGCCACGGACCGATGCGCAAGTCGGTGCTGGCGTGCATGACACCCCGTCGACTGAACGCCCTCGAGCCCACGTTGCGCGACTACGCCGAGCGGCTCGTTGACGGGTTCCGCGACGAGCCGGTGGTCGATCTCGTGGAGGTGCTGGCGTTCCCCTTCCCCGGCTACGCCGCCTTCAGCCTGCTGGGCTTTCCCGATGCTGACACCGAGCAGTTGAAGACCTGGAGCCTGCAGCGGGTGCTGCTCACCTACGGGCGGCTCACCGAGGCCGAGCAGGTCGAGGTGGCCGGCGACGTGGTGGCCATGTGGCGCTACGTCGAGGACTTCGTGGCCGTGCGAGCCGGTAATCTCGCCGACGATGTCACCAGCGACCTGCTGCGCCTGTCGGTCGACAAACCCGATCAGCTCAACCAGTTCGACATCGTCAACATCGTGTATTCCATGGCCTTGGCCGGCCACGAGACCACCTGTAACTCCATCGGCAACGGGATGCTCGCCCTGCTGCGCAACCGTTCGCAATGGGATGCGCTGGTGGCCGATCCCACGCTGATCCCCAACGCGGTGGAGGAGATCCTCCGCTTCGACGGTCCGGTCATCAACCACCGGCGCACGGCCCGGGTCGACACCGAGATCGGCGGCGTCGCCATTCCTGCCGGCGCCAAGGTGATGCTGTGCTTCGCGTCGGCTGCGCACGATCCCGCCCATTTCGCCGATCCCGACGCCTTCGAGGTCGACCGGGCCGATGCCGAGCTGCACTTCGCGTTCGGCAAAGGGCCCCACCTGTGCCTGGGCGCCCCGCTCGGACGCCTCGAGATCCGCATCGTACTCGAGCTCCTCACGACCATGACCCCCGACATCGAGCTGGTCGCCGACCAAACGGTCGGTTACAGCCCCAACGCCCTCTTCCGCAGCCTGCGCGCCCTCTCGGTGGCCCCACGAGGCCTGGCCTACGCGGTATCGCACGGGGCTGGTGGGGTAGCGGGGGGCGGGGTCGACGGGGGTTCGCCGTCGTGACCGAGCCGACCGTCGACGAGGCCCGCTTCGAGCAGGCCCAACGGGTCGTCAAGCTCACCGCGCTACGAGGCCAGCCCCTCGACGACGACTCCTGCGCCACCTGTCTCTACTACCTCGAGCCCGGTGCCGATCTGGCGTTCTGCTGGCACGAGAAGGTCCAGATCCTCGTGGGCGCCCCGTGGTGGTGTCACCACTGGGAGATGACCGACGACTGACCAGTGGTGCCCGGTCGCTCCGGTCGCTCCGGTCGCTGCGATTGTTCCGGTCGCCGCGGTCGCGGCGGTCGGTGGTGGCAGCGACGGTCGGTCACATCATGTGGCGCACGATGCCGCCGTCGACGGTGAAGCAACTCCCGGTGATCCACGATGCGCGGTCGGAGCACAACAGCACGACGAGCCCGGCGACGTCGCTCGGCTCGCCGATGCGTCCGACGGGGATGGGTCGGCGGCGCAGCGACTCGGCCATCACCTCGTCGAACGTCTTACCGGTCGCGGCGGCGCTCTTGTGCGCGGCGTCGTCGATGGCTTCGCTGCGGATGAGCCCGGGCACGACACAGTTCGTGAGCACGCCGTCCTTCGAGAACGCGTTGGCGAGCGTCTTCGAGTAGTTGATGAGCGCAGCCTTGGCCGCGCCATACGGACCGAAATAGGCGTCGGGCTCCCGGCCGACCCGGGACGAGATGTTCACGATCCGCCCCCAACCCCGCTCGCGCATGCCCGGTATCAACGCCTTGCTCAGCCGGACGGCGCCCATGAGGTTCAGGTCGAACGAGGCCAGCCAGTCGTCGTCGGTGAGATCGAGGATCGGTTTGGGCGAACCCTTTCCCGCGTTGTTGACGAGGATGTCGACCCGGCCCTGCCCGAACCCGTGGAGCGCACCCGCGGCGATGGCGCCGATCCCGTCGGTCGTCGTGACGTCGGCGACAACGGCCAACGCCCGACGGCCGAGCGCCCTGATCTCCTCGGCCACGTGCTCCAAAGGTTCCGCCCTGCGGGCCGCGATCACCACGTCGCAGCCTTCGGCCGCGAGCCCGAGCGCGATCTCCCGCCCGATCCCCTGGCTCCCCCCGGTCACCACCGCCACCCGCCCGTCCAGCCCCAGCTCCACACCGTGTTTCTAGCCGCTGTGCCGGGCCGGAGCATCCGCCGACGGGTCGGAGCCGACGCAGGAAACCCGGTGCGGTCAGATCGCCGTGACGTGTATGTGGGGAAAGGCCGCAGCCAGGCGGACGAGGTCGCTCTCGTCTCCGGTGACGATCACGCCACCACCGGCCTCCACCGCGGCAGCGACGACATGAGCGTCGGCCATGTCGGTTGATCCCGCACGAGCTGCCGTGAGCACCGCACCGACAAGTCGAGCGAAGGGACCATCGGTGATCCGCACAAGGATCCCCGTCTCCCGGCTCAAGCAGGCATCCACCACCTGGTTGTGGCCAGGGCCTCGGTAGAGCTCGGCGAGAATCACTGCGGGCGTGATCACATCGCGCCGTAGCCGTCGTGCGGCCTCCATGGCAGCTCGAACCTCATTACAGCGCCTCCCGCGTTCACGGGCCAGGCTCGATAGTGCTTCTGCGTCGAGGACCAGGACACTGCTCACCCGAGGAGCTCCAGGTACTTGCGGACGAGCTTCTCGTCGACCGGGCCCCGGGTGAGCTCGAGCTGGTCGAGCATGTCGGCGAGAAGCCGATGCCTCCTGCGACGCGTCAGCTCGAGTCGGACCGCCTCGTTCACCTGTGACGACAGCGCCTCGCCCCCAGCCTCGAGCTCGGCCACGAGCTCCTCGTCGAGCGAGACCGACACCTTCCGTTTCGTGGTGGTCATACCCAGAGCCTACCCTGGTCGTACCTTACCTGGGTGCCCGTCACCGTTCGAGCTCGGTGGTGAGCGGGGGCGGCACGGCGAGGACGTCCATCGTGATCGAAGGCTGGGTGCTCGATGTCGGCACGTCGACCCCGCCGGGGCCAAGGGCCAGGAACGCCTGCAGGCGCAGGCCTTCGATGTGAAGACGGCTCGTGATCCCGCTGTCGTTCTCGGCGTCGGTGGCGGTCTCGTCGAACACTCCCGTGGCAGCCGTTCCCATGGGAGTGCGGAAGAAGTCGCCGGTGAACGTGACCCAGTCGCCATCGGCGTTGCCGTCGTAGGTGCGCAGCTCCTCCGACCACCATTCGGTGCCGTCGGCCTGGAAGTAGATGTCGAGTCGCATCTCGACACCGTGCTCATTCCATCTGAGCTCAACTTCAGGTATGGGTCACGAACGAAAAGCGGGGACCGCGTCCCGATCCCCCGAGGCGAGGCGGAGCAGCAGCCGTCCTCGCGAAGCCCGTCGCCGACCGGCATCGCGGCAACCGTTGAGCACGGCCCGGTTCAGGTAGGCGCCGGGCTCGTCGAGCGTGGCCCATCGTTGGAAGACGCCCGTCATGGCGTCGTGGACGACGTCGTTGGCCGCCTCGTCGTCGCCGAGCAAGAGGAACGCCCGGCGCACCTGCCCGGTCAGCTCGGCCCGGTAGAACGCGCTGAACTCGGCCTCAGTAGCCGCCATCGCCACCGCCCGTGGAGCCGCCGCGCCTGCCGTCATGCCCGTTCAACGCACGGGCCGCCCCGATTGATACAGCCCGATCCAGGCCGACGGCGTTCACGTTGGCGCGGTCGACACGGTCGGCCCCTCAGCTCGGCTCAATACGCGTGGCGGCGGGTGAAGCCACCGTCGACGACGACGTTCTCGCCGGTGACCCACGACGACGCCGGGCTGGCGAGGAAGGCCACGACGCGAGCGACCTCCTCAGCCGTACCGAAGCGACCCGAGGGTTGGCGGGCCAGGTTCTCGGCGTAATACTCGGGCCGGCGTTGTTGGATGCGGTCCCACGAACCGCCCTCGATGTAGACCGGCCCGGGCGAGACCGTGTTGGCCCGGATGCCCAACGGTGCCAGCTCGATCGCCAACTGGCTCATATAGTTCAGCAGAGCTGCCTTCATGGCTCCGTAGCTGAGGCCCCCGCCGGGATAGCTGTGGTACTCGACGGCGGTGATCGTGCCCAACTGGACGATGCTCGCGTGGTCGCTGCGTTCGAGATGCGCGAGCGCGGCATCGACAAGCGTCACGGTCGACAGCACATCGACCTCGAAGTTCCTCCGCCAGCCTTCGACACTGCGAGGAATCCCGCCCAACGCCGAGGCGTTCGACACCACGATGTCGAGCCCGCCCATGGCCTCGGCCGACTCGCCCACCCAGGAAGCGAGCGCCTCGTGGTCGGCGACGTCGACGATCGATCCCACCGCGCTCGGTCCGAGTGCGCTGAGCGCAGCCTCGAGCGAATCGGGGGTACGGGCGCAGATCGCCACCAGCGCCCCTTCGGCCACGAGAACCTCGGCGATGGCCCGACCGATCCCGCGGGATCCGCCCGTCAGTATTCCTCGTCGCCCCGCCAAGCCCAGATCCACGTCGAGCATCATGGCCTCGTCCGCCACATCGTGCCCGGTCGAGCGATCAGGCCCAACTGTTCCGATGCCGAGTCGGTGCCCACAGCCGACCGTCGAGCCGACCGTCGAGCCAGAACCGCAACTGATTGAACTGATTCAACTGATTCAGCTGATTGTCCTGGTTGCGCAACGCTGCGAGGGTCCATCCTCGGGGATGTCAGTGCTGACCGCCAGCGGCCACGATAACCTCGCCGGTGATGAAGCTCGACTCGTCGGAGAGGAGGAAACGCACCGTGGCGGCGATCTCCTCGGACGTGCCGCCGCGCTTCATGGGGATGGCCGCCACGGTCTCAGCCAGGAACTCGGCCGATGTCGTCTCGGCCCGGGGGGTGAGCACGAGACCAGGGGCGACGCTGTTGACGCGAATGTTCAGACCCACGAAGGCCATGGCACAGGCTCGGGTGAACGAGTCCAGGCCGCCCTTGCTCGTGCCGTATCCCACCATGTCGGGCCGGGGAGACGTGGCCGAAAGCGACGACACGTTCACGATCGCGCCACCGCCGGCGGCGATCATGTCGTCCTTCACAGCCCAGGTCGCGAGGTAGGGCGCGTCGAGGTTCGTGCGCATGAACCGCTGCCAGCGCTCGAACGTGAGCTGCGTGTGATCGAGCAGATGGGTGTAGGCCGCGTTGTTCACCAGCAGCGTGATGGGTCCGAGTTGCTCGCGCGCCGCGGCGACCATCCCCAACACCTGCTCGGCGTCGCCCATGTCGGCCGGCACTGCCAACGCCCGTCGTCCGAGCGCTTCGATGGCGGCCACGGTCTCGGCGGCCGCCGCGGCCTCACGCCGGTAGCTGAAGGCCACGTCGGCTCCGCCTGCGGCCAGGGCCACGCACACGGCCCGGCCGATTCCCCGCCCGCCACCGGTGACCAGTGCAACCCGCCCGTCGAACTCCCCCATGATCATCAGACGGTTTCAGTTGCGGGGAGGACGGTGGTCGTGCCGAACAGATCGTCGAAGTTGGCCCGGGTCATGCGGTCGGCGATGTCGGGAACGCCGTCGAACAGGCTGTGCAGCGTCTCGCGCGTGTGATCGTACGAGCCCGGAGCCCGGGAGTCGCCGGCGAAGTCGTTCAGGGTGCGGAACACCACCTGCCCGTCCACGTAGATGCTCTCGTGACGCCGGTCACGCTCGGTGTGGGGCGTCCGATCGACGAGATGGCCCGGCATCCCCGATGACGGGCGTGACCAGAGATCGGCCGGCTCCATCACGTGACTGTCGCCCGAGTTCGCCCATATCTTGGCGGACGTGCCCATGCGGAGCTCCTCATGTTCGGCGCCGTCCCTGCCCCAGGCGCGCACTCGAGCGTCCGCGACCCGACGACCGTACGGACGCCGAGCGCCCTCGGGCAACTCCGGGCCTGGACTCCGGGCCTGGATTCCGGGCCGATGGGGGGTGCGAAGGGGGACTCCCCCGATCCCCCCCGGGGCTGGTGTCTGTCATCCTCGGTCCAGTTGACAAGCCCTGGGGGACTCCGATGGATCGGAAGACCACGTTCATCGTGTTCGTGGCGACACTCGCCGTGGCCGGAGCGACGTTCGCCGTGGTCCGGGCCGCCGACGACGGGCCGGCCCGGGCCAGCCCCGCCGCGCCGCTCGAGGAGTCGAGCGGCCAACCCGCTGGGGCGCCGGCCAGCACCGGGCCGGGCGGGCTCGCGACCGACAGCCAGGACAGCCAGGACAGCCAGGACGGCCAGCGCGGCCAGGACGGAGCGAGCGCCACGACGACCACCGGGTTGTCGGGCGCCTCGGAGGCCCCAGCGCCGCTCGCCGAACCGGTCGTCGCTCCCGCGCCGGCTCCCGCGCCGGCAGTGGCAGAGACGCCGGTCGCCGAGCTGATGCCGGCTCCGGTCCCCCCGAGCCCGGCCGCCATCCCGGTCGCGGCTGCGGTCCTCAACGAGGTGATGCCGGCCAACGCCTACTCCGACACCCTGCCCGAGGGTCCGGCGGCACCGGCGCCGGCCGTTCCGACGACCCTCCCGACCCCAGCGCCACGTTCCCCGGCCGCCCCACCGGCCGCCCCACCGGCGCCCCCGACGGGCCTCGCGCCCGCGCCGCCTGCGCCTGCTCCCGCCGCCACCCGTCCCACCACCCCCGCACCCCCCCCAGCCCCCACCCCACCCCCCCCCGCCCCCGCGCCACCACCCCC
>JANLSK010000173.1:0-4147 GCA_031362415.1 Actinomycetes bacterium
ATCGCCACGTCGATCTCGCCCCGCACGAACCTACCGTAGGCAACGATGCCCCACGCCGCCGAGGCGAGCGGCTGGGTCTCGGCACCTTCGTGCGCCAAGGCGGTCTCGGCCCAGCCGATCAGCTCGTAGCGGAGCCGGCGGAAGGCGTGCTCACGTGCCGCGACGATGATGCGGAACGCGGTCTCGAGATCACGGATGTCCAAGGCGTTGCCCACCGCGAGCCGGAGGTCGTCGAACAGGCGGTCGAACACCTGGTGCCAGGAGCGTTCGTCGGCACCGTGGACGCCGGCCGCTCCGCGCTCGCACATCTCGGCAATCCAGGCGGTGTGGCGCGCCGCGAGCTCTGGACGCTCCGCCTCCGACAGCGAGCCGCCGTAGGCGCGGAGGGTTTCGAGGAGGCGGTACGTCGTGCGAGGACCGGTGACGGCTTGCACCATCGACTTGTCGACGAGCGACCCCATCATCAAGGCGATGGAGTCTCGCTCCACCTGCCCATAGCTGCAGACCTGTTCCACCGCTTCCAGGTCGAACGAACCGGCAAAGACCGACAACCGTCGGAAGAGCTGCTGCGCACCGCGGTCGAGGAGCTGGTACGACCAGTCGACCAGGACCTTGAGCGAGCGGTGGCGCTGATCGGACACCCGGCTCGAACCAGCCAACAAGCTGAAGCGATCGCCGAGACGGTGGACCATCTCCGTCGGGGAGAGCGCTCGGGTTCGAGCTGCGGCCAACTCGATGGCCAGCGGGATCCCATCGAGATGCCGGCACAGATCGGCGACGGCACCGACGGTGATCTCGTCAGGAACGAAGTCGGGGTTCGCGGCTTGGGCGCGTCGCATGAACAGCGCGACGGCTGGGGACAGGAGTGTCTCGGCCGGCGAGCACCCGTCCTCGGCAACCGGCAGGGCCAGAACCTTGTAGACCGTCTCGCCGGGGATCGCGAGCGGCTCTCGGCTGGTGGCGAGAACCCGAACGTCGGGACAGACCCGGAGCAGCCGCTCAGCGAAACCGGCGATGGTGTCGAGGACATGCTCACAGTTGTCGAGCACCAACAGGAGCGGTCGAGCGCCCAGCCCGCCCAGGAGATCGAGCACCGACTCCGTCACTGACCGGCCCTGCTGGGTCTGCACACCGAGCTGGGTCGCCAACGCCGCGACGACGCTCTGGTCGTCACGAACCCGGGCCAGCTCAACGGTCTCGCTTCGGAAGCCGTGACGGGCCGCCAGCTCGGCGGCTGCCCGCACGGCCAGCTGCGTCTTGCCTATGCCACCCGGGCCGAGCAAGGTCACGAGCGGACGGCGCTGACAGAGCTCGACAACGCTCGCCAGATCTTCGTCGCGACCGATGAGCGACGCTGGGCCAGCATCGATCGCCACGACATCTCCGCCACGGGATGGGCCCAGGGCGGGCGGACCCGCGGGCATGCGGAGGTGGGTCGCGTCCATGACCACGTCGCGCTCGAGGGCGACGAACTCCGCCGAGGGGTCGAGACCGAGGTCGCCTCGGAGTCGGGCCCGGTACTCGTTCGCCCGGCGCAGAGCGTCGCCCTGGCGTCCTGCACGGTGGAGCGCCAAGATCAGTGCCCGCCACGGCCTCTCCCGCCACGGATGGTCGACGGTGATCGCCTCGGCCTCGCTGGCGGCTCGCTCATCGAGACCCAGCGCCAGCAAGGCCGTCACTCTCGACTCGAGCGCATGGAGGCGCAACTCGGCCAGCCTCGCGACCTCGGCCCGCGCCCACCACTCGTCGGCGAACTCGGCGAAGGCCTCGCCGCGCCACTGCGCCAGGCCCTCGTCGAGCAAGGCCACCGCCAGCTCGGGAGAGCGCTCCAACTGCTCCAACCCCGCTGCGAGGGCGGCTTCGAAGCGGTCGACGTCGGTCGTCGCCGGTTCGACCGTGAGTTGGTAACCCGGCGCTCGGCTCACCAGTCGAGCCGACGACGGCAGGAGCCGACGGAGGCGGGACACGTACGCCTGGAGGGTGGGAACTGCCCTGTCGGGAGCATCGTCGCCCCACATCACCTCCACGAGACGATCGGTGGAGACGACCGCGTTCCGATGCAGGATGAGCGCGCCCAGCAGGCGCCGGGGCTTGGCTCCGCCGACGTGGACCTGATGACCGTCGAGGTTGATCGAGATGGCGCCGAGGACGCCCAGCGCCGTGAGCTGGTTGCCGCCGTGCGCTGCTGGCGCCGCTTCAGCCACATGACCTCCCGACTGTCTGCCGCTGAGCACTGCTGACAGCACCACATGTGCATTCTTGCCGATCCTTGCAGAGGTGCAAGCCGTGGTGCAGGTGATGTGCAAGGCGACGGGCGCACCATGTCGCCATGACGAACATGACCGCTTCACACGAGGCCACCACCCACCAACCCGACCTCGTCGCCGTGAAGGACCGCCAACGGCGAACCTGGGCCGCCGGAAACTACGCCATCGTCGGCGCAACGCTGCAGATCGTCGGCGAGCAGCTCTGCGAAGCCGCCGACCTTCGGCCCGACGAACGAGTGCTCGACGTGGCCACCGGCAACGGCGGGACGGCCATCGCCGCGGCCCGGCGGGGCTGCGATGTGACCGGCGCCGACTACGTCCCGAGGCTGCTGGAGCGTGCTCGGCTGCGGGCCGCAGCCGAAGGTTTCACCATCGCCTTCGACGAAGCCGATGCCGAGGACCTTCCGTACCCCGACTCCTCGTTCGACCGCGTGCTTTCCACGTTCGGCGTGATGTTCACCGCCGACCAGCAACGAGGCGCGACCGAGCTCCTCCGGGTCTGCCGCCCGGGAGGGACCATCGCGCTGGCGAACAGGACGCCCGACGGTTTCATCGGTCAGCTGTTCAAGACCATCGGAGCCCACAACCCGCCCCCCGCCGGAGCGGCGTCACCAGCGCTGTGGGGAACCGAACCGCATCTCCGCGTACTGCTCGGCGCGGGGATCACCGACCTCCGGATCGTCCAGCGCGACTACGTCTTCCGGTATCGCTGCGCCGAGCACTTCCTGGAGGTGTTCCGCGCCTACTACGGCCCGATGCTCAAGGCCTTCGAGGCGCTCGACGACGACGGTCGAGATGCCCTCGCCCGCGATATCCACCAACTGCTGACCAACCTGAACACCTCGCCCGACTACCTCCGCATCCCAGCGACGTATCTCGAGGTCGTAGCCGCGAGAACGCCAACCTTGTAACGAGAGCACACCCGTCACACCCATCGCTGTTGCGCCACACGGTGCCTTTCACAGGAGGACGATCACATGCGTATCGCCAAGCACGACGTACCGGTGAAGATCGAAGTGCCCGGAGCCACCGCCCGCCAGGTCACCGACTTCGGCGACGCCACCGGCTTCGGGGCGATCGGCGGGGAGTACTTCTCTCTTGCCGCTGGCACCGACATCGCCCCGCTGCTGCTAGGGCTCGACGACAACGCCTGCCACGCACCGCATTGGGGATACGTGATCTCCGGCGGCCTCGTCGTCTCGTACACCGACGCCACCGAGGACACCTGCGGTGGTGGCGACCTCTTCTATTGGCCCCCCGGCCACAGCGTCCGGGTTACCAGCGACGCCGAGGTGGTGCTCTTCAGCCCCCAGAAGGAGCACTCCGAGGTCATGGACCACATGCTCGCCAAGATCGCCGGTTCGTGACCTCTGCGGGGCTCAGACCTCTGCACGGTGCCCCCAGGCGATGCCACGACCACCCCGGAAAAAGGAACCCTCATGGAACCTGACGAGCAACTCGCCCTGATCATGCCGATGCTGACGGGCATCGTCGACCGCATCGAACCCGGCCAACTCGAACTGACCACCCCCTGCGCAGCTTTCACCGTCCGGGGCGTGATCGACCACATGGTCGGAGGCGCCCGAGCCTTCGCTCCTGCGTTCCGCGGCTCGGAGCCGGAAGCGGACGCCGTCGCCCCGGGAACAGCCACGGCCCAACACCCGGGGGCGAGCTTCCGAGCAGCAATGGCCGACCTGCTCGACGCTGTTTCGAGCCCGGGCGCGCTCACCCGCATCGTGATGGCCCCGTTCGGTGAGGTGCCCGGGGCCATCTTCGCCCGCTTCGTCGCCTTCGACGGGCTGATCCACGGGTGGGACCTGGCCACATCGACCGGTCAGGCCTTCGATCCGCCCGATGCGCTCGTGAGTGAGATCGATGCG
>JANLSK010000050.1:0-3702 GCA_031362415.1 Actinomycetes bacterium
GCCCCCTGGGGAAACCCCAGGGGTACCCCTGGGGGGTGCGCCAGCACTGGCGACGGAGCGCGGTCAGTTCGACCGTCGCGCGTGGCCAGGCGTCCCGATGGTGAGCTCGACGGCGCCCAACTCGACCAGCCGATCGATCACCGACCGGGCCTGGAGCGCAATGTCGGCGCCCGGGAAATACTCGGCCAGCTCGTGGGTGATCTGTTCGACCGACCGATTCCCGTCGCAGCGCAGCCACACCTCGGCGGCGGCTCCGTTGAGGCGATGGGTCTGGCTGGTGGCGGCGTCGAAGAGCACGAGGTCGCTCGTGTCCTGCGGCCAGGCCAGGGCGTGGACCTCGCATCCTCGCCGGGGGCCGCGCCTGACCTCGACGACCGAAGCCGGGGGTCGGGCCATCAGCTCGGGGCCGCCCGGAGCTTGGGCCCGAGCCACCAGGGCGGCGACGGTCTCGACCGCAGCGACGAGATCGGTGGTGTCGACGACGAACCCGGGCGCCCGAGCGGCCAGGGCGGCCAGGGTCGAGAACGCCCGCTGGCCGTTGACCGCCAGATTTGAGCCGTTGGCGATCAACCCGACCAACGTGTCGGCCGGTCCCAGCGGCTCGACGACGCGCTCCGCCGCGCGACCGGGCCCAGCGAAGCGGGGAAACACCACCACGACCGGCTCGGCCGGCTGCACCGACTCGACCGGGGCCACCGGGGCTCCCCCGGTCGCCGAGGTTCCCGAGGTCGCCGCCCGGCAGTCCGACGTGTCATCCCCCGACTCGCGGAGACGCCGAGACGCCACGAACTCGGGACGCCCGGGGTGTCCGTGATCGCCCGGCTCGCCGACGTCGCCGGGCTCGACGTGTCCGCCGGGGTCACCCAGCGCGCCGGCGTGTCCGTTCACCGCGGTTGCGCCCGAAGCGCCCACGGCGAGGAGTCGGACCGACGTGGGGTGCAGGCTCAGCGGACGGGGGTAGGGATGCACGAGCGCCGCACCTCGGCTCAGCGCGGCGAGCTCGTCGGAGAGATACCGCCATCCGGCACCCACGAGGGCCGCGGTGAGGGTCGACTTCCCGGCGCCGGCCGAACCGGGGATCACCACGGCGCCCCGGGAATTCGCCACGACCCCGGCGTGCACCGTGGTGAGCACGGGGTGGAGCGCGCCGACCCGGTTCAGGTGCCACCACAGCCACTCCTGGGCGTCCTCGGGCACGAACCCCGAAGCCACGAGCTCGGCTCCGTCGGTGAGCGTGGCCGCGTCGAGGTCGAGCACCACGCTCCGTCGAGCGCTCGCCGGGCCGTCCGACACCGCAGCCTGGCGGGCGCGAGCACCGAAGCGGGACCGGTCGACGAGGTCGGCCACGGCGTCGTCGAGGACGTCGAGGAACGCCGGGGCGGCTCGAACGTGGAGCTCGATCCCGACGCCGAGGATGTCGAGCTGCCAGCAACGCATGACTCAGCCGCCGGGCGGGCTCGTGAACCGGGCGAGCGCCACGACCACGACCACGACCACGACGGCCAGACCGGTGACCACGAGCGCACCCGGCGTGTCGAGCCGGGTCGCCAGCGTCCCCACCGTGGCCAGGACGGCCGCCGCGGCGACGCACACCAGCACCGCCACCGGAGCCGGCCGACCCCGATCGACGAGCTGGTCGTACACGTGACCCCGATCGCCCTCGAACAAGGGTGCGCCGGTGCGCACGCGTCGCAGGATGGCCACCGTGGTGTCGACCACGGGCACGGCCACGAGCAGCATGGCAGCGACCGGACGGCCGATGGCCCCGTCGGGCGTCCAGCTCGCGGCGAGCAGCACTGCGAGTGTGGTGCCCAAGAGGTAGGCCCCGCCGTCGCCCAGGTAGATCTTGGCGGGCGGCCGGTTCCACACGAGGAACCCCACCAGGGCGCCGGTGAGCGCCAGGGCCAACGCCCGCCCGTCGCCTTCGAGCACCCAGCAGAACCCGACGGCTCCGGCGAGGCTCACCCCCGAGGAGAGGCCGTCGAGACCGTCGATCAGGTTGACGGCGTTGATGAGCACGACCGTGGCGGCCACCGAGGCGAGGAACGGGAGCACGCCGTGGTGGGGGACGGCCAGGGCCACACCGATGCCGATGAGTCCCTCGGCAGCCAAGCGCAGCTTGGGCGGGAGGTCGGTGGCGTCGTCGACGACGCCGAGCACGAGGGCGGCGAGCGGGGGGCCCAGGAGCGCGATGTCGGTCTCGCCGACCGAGACCGCGAGGCCGGCGAACACGGCGAGGCCACCGAGGTACGGCACGGGCTTCAGGTGCACCTTCAGCGGCCCGGGACGGTCGACGATCCGCACCCGCTGGGCCACCCGCCCGGCGATGGGGGTGGCGATCACCGCGACCAGGAAGGCGACGATGGCCACGTAGGTCATCGGGTCCCGTCCTCGGACGGCGCCGGCTCTGCGGACGATTGGGACGTCGCTGACGACGTGACCCCGGTCGCGGTCGCCGTCGCGGCCGGCGCCTCGCGCCAGACGAGCACTTCCTGGGCGATGCCCGCGTGCACCTCGGTGCGGGAGTGCTTGACGAAGCCGCACCGCTCGTACATGCGAACGGCGCTGTCGTTGCCGACGACGGTGACCACCCTCACCGCTTCCACACGGCGGCGACGGAACTCGTCGAGCGCAGCGCCGACGACAGCCGTGCCGACCCCCCGTCCCCCGGCGGCGTCGGAGACCGCGACCGAGAGGATCTCGGCGTGCGGCAGCTCCGCCACCGGCCCGGCGTCATGCGGCTGGGCGTGATTCGGCTGGGCGTGCCCGTTCCCGGCATGCACGTCAGAAGCATCCGAGGCACCCGGAATCCCCGACGCACCCGAGACGTGGGGAACCGCTCCGTCCCTCGGGGATGACGTTCCCGCCCCCGGATACCGCAACGTCTCGAGCACCAGCCGCCACGATCGGGCCAGGTGCGGGGCGGCCGTCCAGGCTGCGGCGAGCCCGTCTCGGAGGATGAACGAACGATAGAGACGCCGGGTGGCGAGCGTGGCCGAGGTCATGCCCACGACGGTCCCGTCGAGCTCGGCGACCATCACCCACGATCCCGGGTGCAGCGAGATCCGGCGGTACAAGCGCCTCAGGAACGGCTCGCCCAGCGAGGCGAGGAAGCCTTCGCCGATGCGCGAGGCGTGGAGCGCGGCGATGGCGGGAGCGTCGGCCGGACCGGCGGGGCGCACGACGATCCCGTCTCGTCGGGGTGCCGTGATGTTGCGCCGGGCGAGCAGCCGGTCGTAGGTGCCCAGGCTCAGCTCGATCTGGTGTTGCTGGTCGAACTCGGCCAGCGCCTTGGCGCGGGCGGCGGAACCCATGCGGCTCCGGGCGTCGCGATCGACAACGAGGCCCACGACGGCCCGGGCGATGGCATCGGGCGATCGGGCCGGAACCAGGTGCCCGGTGACCCCGTCGTCGACCACCTGTCGGCAGCCGCGGATGTCGGTGGCGATGATCGGCAACCCCATGGCCGAGGCCTCCATGGCCGAGCGGGGAAACCCTTCGCGCCACGAAGCCAGGAGGTAGCAGTCCATCGCTCCGTAGCAGTCCTCGACGTCGTCGCGGGCGCCGAGGAACACGACCCGCCCGTCCTTCGACGCCTTCTCCTGCTCGGCTGAGGTGATGGCGTCGGCCTTGTCGGGATCGTCGGGCCCGACGATGACGAACAGCGCCTTCGGGCAGCGATCGCGCACCGTGGCGGTGGAA
>JANLSK010000063.1:0-26566 GCA_031362415.1 Actinomycetes bacterium
TCATGATCTTGCCGGTGCCGTTCTTGGGGAGCTCGGTGACGAGCTCGATCCGACGGGGGATCTTGAAGCCGCCGAGGTGGGTCCGGGCGTGCTCGACGAGGCTCGCCTCGTTCAGCACCGTCCCGGTGACGGCCACGACGACCGCGCAGACCCGCTCGCCCCAGTGCTCGTCGGGCAAGCCGATCACGGCCACGTCACGCACACCCGGATGCGAGCGCAGCACCTCCTCCACCTCCAGCGACGACACGTTCTCGCCCCCGGTGACGATCACGTCCTTGAGCCGGTCGACGATCGACAGCAGCCCGTCGGCGTCGATGCGACCCACGTCCCCGGTGTGGAACCAGCCTCCCCGGAACGCCGTTGCCGTGGTCTCGGGATCGTCCCAGTAGCCGGCGAGCACCTGCTCGGCCCGGATGACGATCTCCCCAGTGTCGCCCGCCGGAACGGGGCGATCGTCGGCGTCGACGATGCGGAGATCGACGCCGGGAGCGGCCCGCCCGGCAGCCCGGAGGAGACGCCGATCGCCAGCCAGGCCCAGGCGGTGATCGTCGGGCCCGAGGAACACCGCGTTCCCCGACAGCTCGGTCATCCCGTAGCCCTGCGCGAAGTCGATGCCCAGCATGGTGTCGGCCCGTCGGAGGACGGCCTCGGGCATCGGAGCCGCTCCGTAGGCCACCGAGCGCAGACCGCTCAGGCGGACGAGCGCCTCGGGATGGTCGTCGACGTGGTCGAGGAGGCTGTCGAGCATGGTGGCGGCCATCGAGCAGGTGGTCGCGCCCTCGCCCTCGACCGCGTCCACGAACGCCGCGGCGTCGAACGTGGCCAGCAGCACGACGGGCCGGCCCCGCAGATGACAGTGCACCAGGTTGTACCCGGCAACGTGACACAGCGGGTACGGGAACACGTACACGTCGTCGTCGGCCATGGGGCGCAAGGCCGCCGTGGCGTTCACCGCGGCGAGGACGCTCCGATGGGTGAGCATGGCGCCCTTGGGCCGAGCTGTCGTTCCGCTCGTGTAGATGATCCAAGCCGTCGCGCCGGCGTCGGTCTCGATCGGGGGCCCAGGCGGTTTCTGGTCGAGGTGACCGTCGACCCGGGCCGTCCAGCCGTCGATGTCGACCACGAGCGGCGCCGCACCGTCGGCGACGAGAGCCGCTCTCACCCGGTCGACGAGCCCGCCGGGCCCCACGAGCACCCGGGCACCCGAGCGTCGCACGATCGCGGCGATCTCGGCGTCGGCCAGACGGTGGTTCACGAAGACCAGCCGCCGGGACACGGCGGGAACGCCGTAGTAGCACTCGACCCAGACCGGATGGTTCTGGCCCACGATGGCGATGCGATCCCCAGGGTCGGTGGTGGCGGCCACCAGGGCGGCGGTGGCCCACATCCGGGAAGCCAACTCCGAGAAGGAGATTCTGCGACCCTCGTGGATGAGGGCCGTGGCCTCGGGTGTACGCGCCGCGGCCCGTTCGACGACCTCGTGCAGCAGCACCGGGGCCCGTACCGCTGCGCTCGAGGCCGGGCCGGTCATCGGGGGGCGCGGCTGCGCAGCACGGTTCCCGGGCGCCCGGTCTCGGCCTCATCGAGGGCCACACCGTCACGGCGGATCGCGACACCGTTCACCACCACGTGCTCGATTCCGACCGGTGCATCGGCGATCAGGCGATCTCCGCCCGCCGGCATGTCATTGACGCGCCGGATCGGTCCCGACTCGAGGGCGTCCCAGTCGAGCACCAGGACATCGGCGGGAGCGCCGACACGGAGATAGCCCCGGCCGCTCCCGAGCTCGACGACGTCGGCGATCTCGCCGGTGAGCTTGCGGATCGCCCGTTCCATCGGCATGACACCCCGGTCACGGACCCAACGCGACAGGAAGTCGGTGGGCATCACGGCATCGCAGATCTGGCCCACGTGGGCACCGGCATCCGAGAGGCCCATGATTGCGCCGTCGCCACACAGCAATGCGGTGACGCCGGCGACGTCGTCGTTGGCGAAGGTGATCTCGAAGCGTGTGGCCAGCGCATCGGCGATGGCCAGGTCGCACATGGCGCTCCACGGCGAACAGCGCTGCTCATGGGCGATCGCGGCCACCGACCGGCCGACGAGATCGGGCCGCGCCGGTGACTCCACCACTGTTGTCGAGTCCCACCGCGACGCGAGCAGTCCACTGGAGGCGAGATCCGCCTCGACGCGGTCTCGCCAGGCGTCATCGGCATACAGGTGGACGCGGCCGGCCTGATCGAGGGCGACCAGCTCCTTGAAGGCGCCCATGGCGTAGAAGGCCGTTGGCTCACTCATGGCGATCACCTGGGTGATGGGCCGACACGTCACCTGCACCCACACGTCGGACCCGGCCGCCCGGCCAGCCAGGTGGTCGTTGAGCTTCTCGCGGTAGTCGGCTCTGGAGACCGCGGCCGGATAGGTGAGGATGGACGACCAGTTGAGCCGGCGCCCGAGACGGCGCTGGAACTCGTAGACCCAGCGGTAGTTCTCGCCCGGGGCCACGTGCACCACACCCCGACCGATCTCGCCCACCACCCCCATGAGCGCCTCGGTCTCGGCCTGTGACGCTCTGATCGACGGCACCGGGCGTCCGCCGTCGCCGAGATGGAACCCGGCCCGATCACTCGAGAAGCCCAGCGCACCACCGCGCACCGAGTGGGCGACGATCGCACGCATCCGGGCGATCTCGTCGGCGGTGGCGTCGCGCTCGTAGGCGTCGTCGCCCATCTCGTAGATGCGCACCGCCGTATGGCCCACGTAGCCGCCGAAGTTCACGATCGTGCCCAGCCGGGCCACGGTGTCGAGGTACTCGGGGTAGGTCTCGAAGTCCCAGCGCACCCCGGCCTCGAGCGTGGCCAGGCGCATGTCCTCGACCTTGTCGAGCGTGCGGAGCAAGGTGGCGCGACCTTGAGGTCGGGTGGGAGCGATGCTGTAGCCGCAGTTGCCGGCCACGACCGAGGTGACGCCGTGCCAGCACGACGGGGTGAGGGCCGGATCCCACAGCACCTGGGGGTCGTAGTGCGTGTGGATGTCGACGAAGCCGGGCGTCACGAGCAGACCGTCGGCGTCGATCACGCGGGCCCCGTCGAAGCTCCGGCCGATGTCGCCGATCTCGGCGATCGCACCGTCGGCGATGCCGACATCGGCGCGGTACCCGGACGCGCCCGTCCCGTCGACGACGGTGCCGCCGCGGATCACGATGTCCATACCCAGCCTCCTCGACCGAAGCGCCCGCCATTGTGGGCGATCTCCGCATCTGCGGCCCGCAGGCGCAGAGCCCGGCGAGACCCACCGTGTGCTAGCACAGGATCATGGACGACCAGCGCGCAATCGGGGCCCGGCTGAGCAACTGGGGCCGCTGGGGCGCCGACGACGAGCGAGGCACGACGAACCTCGTCACGCCCGAGCGGCTCGTCGCCGCCGCGGCCTTGATCCGCACGGGGAAGGTTTTCGACCTCGGGATCGCCTTCGACGAGAGCGGCCCGCAAACCGGTGGCGTGCGCATCAACCCGTCGCACCTCATGGCCGCCACCGGTCACGGTCAGGACTTCCCCGGCGGCTTCCACTACGCCGACGACTACATCTACATGCCGCTGCAGGCCGCTACCCAGTGGGACGGGCTGGTGCACGTCTTCTACGACGACCAGCTCTACAACGGGTTCCCGAGCAGCGACGTCACCCCCAAGGGGGCGTTCCACAACGGGATCGACAAGCAGGCCAAGGGAATCGCCGGACGGGGTGTGCTGCTCGACATCGCCGCGCTCAAGGGCGTGCCCTGGCTCGCGGCCGGCCAGGCCGTCACGCCGGAGGATCTCGACGAGGCAGCCGAGCGTCAGGGCGTGGCCATCGCGCCGGGCGACATCGTCATCTTCCGCACGGGCTGGCGGCGCATGTTCGTCGAGACCGGCAACGCCAAGGCCTTCCAGGGAGCCCAGCCCGGGCTGAGCCTGGCGTGTTGCGACTGGCTCCACGCCCACGACATCGCCGCAGTCTGCTCGGACAACGCAGCCATCGAAGTGTGCCCGGCCGAGGACCGCACCACGATGCTGCCCGTGCACATGGTGCTCATCCGCGACATGGGCATGACCCTGGGCGAGATCTTCGACCTCGAGGAGCTCGCTGCCGACTGCGCCGCCGATGGCGTGTGGGAGTTCTTCTTCTGCGGCCCGCCCCTCAAGGTGACCCGCGGGGTCGGATCACCCATCAACCCCTTGGCCATCAAGTAGGCCCGTAGGCACCCGGAGCGCGCGAGTCATGACCGCAACAGATCGCATCACGGCCTCGCTGGGACCATGGCTCAGCGAGCGGCTCGACGGCGCTGGCTCGGTGACCGTCGTCGACGTCACCACGCCCACGAGCGGGTTCTCGGCCGAGACGTTCATGGTCGACACGGTCGTGGCCGGCGCACCCGGCTCGGGAGCAGCACGGGCCGAGCGGGCAGCACGGGCCGCACGGTTCGTGGTTCGGCGCGAGACCCCCGACCCGGCCGTGTACCCGGTGCAGTCGCCGGGGCCCGACCCCATCGAGATCGCCGTGCAGTGGCAGGCCATGAAGGCCGTCGCCGAACATTCGACCGTGCCGGTGGCTCCGCTGATCGGCTTCGAGACCGACCCGGCCGTGCTGGGAGCGCCGTTCTTCGTGATGGGATTCGTCGCCGGCGAGGTGCCCATCGAGAGCCCCATCTACACGCTCGAGGGGTTCTTCGCCGAGGCCAGGCCCGAGCGACGACGGCGCATGATCGACGACGGCATCGACGTGCTGGCCCGTCTGCACCGGGTCGACTGGCCGGCGACCGTCCTCGATTTCTTGAACCCGGCCGGCGCCATCCCGGGGACGCACCGTCAGCTCACGGTGTGGGACGAGTTCGCGCAGCACGAGCTCGACGGCCGTCGCCATCCCCTGCTCGAGCGGGCCACGGCCTGGCTGTACGAGAACGAGCCCGCGCCCAGACCCGTCGGCCTGGCGTGGGGCGACCCGCGGCCGGGGAACATGATCTGGCGCGACGACCGATGCGTGTGCGTGACCGACTTCGAGGCGGCCTCGCTGGCACCCCCCGAGCACGATCTGGGCTGGTGGCTCATGTTCGACCGGTGGTCGCACGAAACGATGGACGCGCCCCGTCTGCCCGGCGAGCCGACCCGCGAGGAACAACGCGACCGCTACAGCGCCGCCCTGGGCCGTGACGTCGTCGACACCCTCTTCGACGAGGTCTTCGCAGCGGCCCGATACACGGCCATCGTCGTGAGGGTCATGAACCGCATGGTCGCCCGGGGTCAGATGCCGCCCGACCAGACGTACTGGCTCGACAACCAGGCCACCGCCTGCCTCGCCGCCCTGCTTCCCGGCGGCTGACACCGCCGATACCCGCGCGCCGTAGGCTCCGGGCATGCGGGAGCTGAGCGGGCGGGTCGCCATCATCACCGGCGGGGGCAGCGGCATCGGACGAGCATCGGCGCTGGCGCTGGCGGCCCACGGCGTCGACGTGCTCGTCTCCGACCTCGACGGCGATCGAGCCGCCGCTGTCGCCGCCGAGGTGATCGCGACCGGCAGGCGTGGCATCGGACGGGCGTGCGACGTGACCGTCGACGATGCATTCGAGACTCTGCGCGACACGGCGATGGGCGAGCTGGGCCGGATCGACATCGTGATGAACAACGTGGGCGTGCTGGCGGCCGGGCTCCCCGAGGCCATCCCCGTCGAGGCCTGGCGGCGCATCATCGAGACGAACCTCCTCTCGGCGGTGCGCAGCAACCTCGTCTTCGTGCCCCATCTCCTGGCCCAGGGCGACGGCCATCTGGTGTTCACGGCCTCCACCAACGCCTTGTACTCGTACTCATACGATCGCCTGCCCTACACGGCCACCAAGGCCGCGGTGATCGCCATGGCCGAGGCCCTCTCGCTGTACGTGCGACCCCGAGGTGTCGGCGTCACCTGCCTGTGCCCGGGGCCCACGATCACCAACATCGGCGAGCAGGTCACCGTGTACGGCGCACCCCGCCCGGTGCAGAGCCCCGATCTGCCTCTCCAGCAAGCGTCCGAGGTGGCCGACCGGCTCATCGACGCGATCCGCACCGACACCTTCTTGGCTCTGGCCCATCTGCAGGTGCACGACACCCTCATCCGCAAGGCCACCGATCCCGAGAGGTTCCTGCTCGACCAGATCGCCGCCCTGGCCGGGGTTTCCGCCGAAGCAGGCCCGGCATGAGTGCCCCGAACGCGGCACCCCGGCTGCGCAGTCTGCTGTTCGCTCCGGCGTCGAAGCCCGACATGATCCGCAAGATGCCCCGCTGCGCTCCCGACGGCATCGTGCTCGACCTCGAGGACGCCGTGGCCCCCAGCGCCAAGGCCGACGCCCGCCGGCACTGTCTCGACCTCGCCCCCGAGCTGCGAACCGGGTTGGCGAAGCTCGTCATCCTGGTGCGGGTCAACGCCATCCCCACCGAGTGGTTCGCCGACGATCTCGACGCACTGCATCCCAGCCTGACCGGCATCGTCGTGCCCAAGGTGGAGACGGTCGAGCATCTCGACCTGGTGGCCGCCGAGTTGGCCCGACGTGATCTCGGCCACCTCAGGGTCGTCGCCGGGCTGGAGACGGTCGCCGGCGTCGTGAGGGCCTTCGAGATCGCGGCCCACCCGATCGTGTCGTGGTGCTACTTCGGGGCCGAGGACTACATCGCCGATCTCGGAGGCGTGCGCACCGAGTCGAGCCTCGAGGTGCTCTACGCCCGGTCCCGGGTGGCCATGGCCGCCCGTCTCGCTGGTGTCTCGGCGCTCGACCAGGTGGTGACCGTGCTCACCGACGAGGCGCTGTTCGCCCGCGATGCCGCGGCCGGCCGGGCGCTCGGATACCACGGCAAGCTGTGCATCCATCCGGCCCAGGTGACATGGGCGAACGCCGCGTTCGTTCCCAGCCCCGCCGAGATCGACCGGGCCTGCCGCCTCCTCGCCGCCTACGACGACGCTCAGGCCCGGGGCGAAGCCTCCATAGCTTTTGAAGGCCAGATGGTCGATGGGCCCTTGGCCCGTCAGGCCCGCAGCATCCTTGCTGCGAACCACGACGAAGGTGACGCCGAGAACGACGGTTGACGGCGGCCGACAGCGCGGCGACCATGCCCAGCCCGGTGTCGCTGGCGGCACGCCGCCACCCTCGCATTCCCGACGGCGATCGTTACACTCTCAAGCGCCTGACGACCGGCGACCCGGTCTCGTTCACCGATCGGGGGCCGTGGTGGCGTCGTACGTCGAGATGTCGATCAACGACATGGATCCGGCCCTGCGGGCGATGGTGGCCTATGAGCCCAACGACGCCCTCGACATCGTGCACCCCCAGCAGTACTACACGCGAGCGCTGCGCGAGACGCCGGCGATCCGTTGGGAGGGCGGGGTGGCGCTGTTCCGATTCGACGACATCCTCGAGGCCGGACGCAACCCGGCGATCGTCTCGACCAACCCGGCCACCGGATGCCCCTTCGGGATGGGTTCACGTGAACCGCTGATTCCCATCCACGTCGACGGCGACGAGCACCGTCGATTTCGTCGCCTGCTCGACCCGCTCCTGGCGCCCAAGCAGATGGCCCATCTCGAGCCCGAGGTGCGCCGTCTGGCCCATGAGCACATCGACCGGTTCATCGTCGACGGCCGGGTGGAGTTCCACGATCAGTTCGCCCTGCCGCTTCCCGGACAGGTGTTCCTCACGCTCTTCGGCCTCCCCCTCGAGGACTTCGACGTCCTGTCGTCGGCGAAGGACGCCATCCTGAAGAACGACGGCGCCACGCTCGACGAGAAAGAGCGACTGGGGATCGAGGCCGGCGACCGCCTCCGCAGCCACCTGGCGCTGCGCCTCGACGAACGTCGTCGTACGCTCACCCCGAGCGATCACGAGACGAGCACGGATCTGATCGGCCAGTTCCTCACCTTCGAGGTCGACGGGGAACGGCTGAGTGACGCCCAGATCCTCAACATCGTTCACCTGTTCGCCATCGCCGGTCTCGACACGGTGACAGCGTCGCTGAGCTGCCTCGTGGGATGGTTCGCCCGCAACCCGGCACAGCGCGACCTCGTCGTCGCCGATCCCACGCTCCTGCCGGGCGCCATCGAGGAGCTGATGCGATTCGAGAGCCCCGTGTTGGCCGGGGGCGGACGCTGGGCCACCCGCGACACGGTGGTCAACGGCGTGCCCGTCAACGCCGGCGAGATGGTCGTGCTGGTCTGGGCCGCCGGCAACCACGACACCACGGCCTTCGCCGCCCCCGAGGTTGTCGACCTGGCACGAACGGCCAACAAGCACATGGCTTTCGCGGTGGGCCTGCACCGGTGCCTCGGCTCGCACCTGGCTCGTCTGGAGCTACGGGCGGCGCTCGGCGCGCTCCACGAGCGCATCCCCGACTATCACCTCACCCCGGGCGAGGTACCGCAGTACCACTCGGCCGGCGTGCGAGCTGCGACCTATCTTCCCTTGACCTTCACGCCCGGCTCGTCACGCTCGATCGCGCCCACGGCGCGGCCTACAGCGGGCTGAGCAGAGCCTCGATCCAGGAGCCACCGTGAGCACGATCGCACAGCCCCGCCGCCTCGATGGCCGTGTGGCCATCGTCACCGGAGCCAGCCGCGGCCTCGGCCGCGCGATCGCACTGGCTCTCGGTCAGGAAGGCGCTTCGGTCGCCGTCGCGGCCCGGAGCGAAGCGGTCTGGAACGAGGCACTGCCCGGAACGGTGCACGAGACCGTTGCCGAGCTCCAAGCGCTCGGAGCCACGGCCATCGCCGTTCCCTGCGACGCGTCGCGAGAAGCCGATCTGGTACGGCTGATCGAGACCACCCGGGCGGAGCTGGGGCCCATCAGCGTCCTCATCAACAACGCTGCCGTCACCGCTCCCGGCCGTCCCCCCGCTCCCGGGGCTTCCGGGGCTTCCACGGTGGCGCCGGTCCCCGCTGAGGCACCGGGTGTGAGAGGTGCGCAGGCCTCAGCCATGACGCTGTCGTTCCTCGACATGGCGCTCAAGGGTTTCCGCCTCCACTTCGACGTGGGCGTCTTCGCCTCGTACCGGCTCATGCAGCTCGCGCTGCCCGACATGATCGAGGCGGGCCGGGGCGCGATCGTCAACATCAGCTCGTGGGCGTCGCGGGTTCCGGGTGAAGGGCCGTACCCGCCCGGCTTCGGCGGTGTCAGCCCGGCCTACGGTGGCAACAAGGCGGCGCTCGAGCACCTCACCCAGACCGTCGCCGCACTGGTGGCCTCCAAGGGTGTCGTGGTCAACGCGCTCATCCCGTCGTTGCCGATCATCACCCCGGGGCTGGCCGTGCTCCAGAACATCTTCGCCGAGACCTCCACCGAGGAAGAGTTTGCCGAGGCGACCATCCGCCTGTGCCTCGCCAACCCGGCCGTGACCGCCGGCGTCATCGCCTTCCACGACGACGTGCTGCATCCCGAGCGCGGTCGCCGGGGTTGGCTCGGCGCCCCGGCTTTTTGACGGTTACAAGCCCGAGACCCCAGGAGCGACATGGCCACCGATACGCCCCCGCAGCCGGAGCCGACCCTGATCGTCGATCGACGTGACGGGGTGCTGTGGCTCACGATCAACCGGCCAGCTCGCCGCAACGCCCTCGACGGACCCACCAACGACGCGCTCATCGCTGCCTTGACCGACGCCTCCACCGACGACACGTTGCGGGCGATCGTCCTCACCGGCGCCGGCTCGACGTTCTGCACCGGCTTCGACCTCGGCGGCGCGGGCCGGCCCCGTACGGGCACGCCCCGCCCGGGCAGCGTGCAGCGCAGCCTGAACGTCGGCCCGCATCGCACCATCGAGCTGCTACGCGCCGTGCAGCTCCCGGTCATCGCGTCGGTGCGGGGCTACGCCTGCGGCATGGGACTGCATCTGGCGCTCGCCTGCGACTACGTGGTTGCCGCCGAGGGCACGTTGTTGTTCGACCCGTTCGTGCAACGGGGCTTCAACGCCGACTCCGGCGGCTCGTGGCTCATCCCCCGCATCATCGGTGTCGCCCGGGCCAAGGAGCTGCTGCTGCTCGGCCGGAGGATCACCGCTGAGAAGGCCGAAGCCTGGGGCCTCATCAACGAGGTCGTTCCCGACGACCAGCTCGACGCGGCGACCGACGCCGTGGCCGAGGAGTTCCGACGCTCGGCGACCGTGGCCGTCGGCATGACGAAGTGGCTCGTGAACCACGGCCTCGATCACGACTTCAAGACGCACATCGACACCGAGGCCGTCGCCGTCGAGCTGTGCCTGCGCAGCACCGACTTCACCGAAGGCATGAAGGCCATGCTCGAGCGGCGCGACCCGGAGTTCATCGGGAGGTGACGGCCCGCTCGGCCAGGCGGCGTCAGACGGGGGACGGGCGGCGGGCGAGGAAGAGCTCGCGGGGACGCCGGTTGTCCGACGGCGTCGGCTCGAGGACGATCTCGGGCTCGAATCCAGCGCCACGGAACACCGACAACCACGTTGCCCGGTCGAACAGACCCGAGTGGTGGGTTTCGTGCACGACCCGGCATGTCCCCGCCGCGCTCTCGCGGACCACGATGGCGTACTCGGTTCGCGTCACGGTGTCGGACGGGTCAGGATCCCAGCTCCACTCCAGGTAGCGGCGCTCCGGCCGTCGGGCCCGTCGGAGCCCCCGTGCTCGGTGGTGGGCTCGAACGTCTCGGCGACCTCGTCGGGAAACACCACCGTGATCCCGCCCGGCCGGCAGTGCACGAACGCCGTCTCGAGAGCAGCCCGCAGGTCGTCCACGGTCGTCATGTACGTCACGGCGTCGTGGATGAACACGGCATCGAAGAGCAGCCCGAGACGAACCGCCCGCAGGTCGCCGACATGGTGCTCGCACCGCGGGTTCAGCCGCCGGCTCACCTCCAGCATCCCTGGCGAGAGGTCGACCAGGGTCATGGCGAAGTGTTGGCTCAGATGGCTCGACGTGCCCTCCCCCGCTCCCGAGCTCGAGCACCGTCCGTACCGGATGGGCGGACCGGTCGAGGAGCTCGGCCGCGAACGCGGCTTCCTCGGCGTACTCCTCGGGTGGGGAGATCAACGGCCACCACTCGGCCAGCTCGCCGTAGAGGGCTGGTATGGCGTCCTCAGGCATTTCTCGCAGTCTCCCGGGAGTCTCAGGCGTGCACACCGTTGATCGACAGGCCACCGTCGGCGGTGACCTCGGAGCCGGTCACGAACTCCGACTCGTCGGACGCCAGCCACATCGCGGCATAGGCGATGTCGCTGGGTTGACCGACCCGGGTGAGGGTGCCGGGAACGTCAGGGCCCCGGTCCTTGGGGTGCGAGACGACTCGCCCGACGACGATCGTGTTGCAGCGGATCTTGTGCGGGGCGTACTCGTAGGCGATCGAGCGGGTGAGCGCGTTCATGCCGCCCTTGGCCGCGGAGTACGCCGAGATCCCCGGTGAGCCGAAGATCGCGGCGCCCGACGACACGTTGACGATCGATCCGCCGCCCACCGCGATCATGTGCGGGATCGCGTACTTCGATGCCCAGAACACGTTGCCCGTCAAGGTCGTCAGGATGATCTGGTTCCACTCGTCGGTCGTGAAGTCCAGCATGGGCTTCATGTTCTGGTTGACGAGGTCGGTGGGGGCCGCGTTGTTGATGAGCGTCGTGAGGGTTCCGTAGCGTTCGACCGTCGCCGAGATCACCGACCGCACGCTGTCCTCGTCGCTCACGTCGAGCTGGAGGAACGTCGCATCGCCGCCGGCCTCACGGATGCGCTCGGCGACCTTCTCGCCCTTGTCGACGCTGCGCCCCGACACCACGACCTTGGCGCCCTCCTGGGCGAACAGCTCGGCCGTCGTCCGCCCGATCCCCCGGGTCGATCCGCTGATCAGCGCCACCTTGCCTGCGAGTCGCACCGGCGACCTCCTCTGTCCGTTGACGATCATGCTCACGTGCTCGGCCGGCGAGCTCCTCAACCCGGCCCAACACCTGTCGCTCAACTGGGCCAGAGCCCGTCTGAGCGACAGGTGCTCGGAGGGGGTCCGGGTTCAACCGGGCCTTGCGGCGTCGGCGACGGTTTTCTTCACGGCGGCGAGAGCGTTCTCCCGAAACGCCAGCGCCGCCGGGGTATGGCCGGCCAGGGCCTGCAGCTCGCTCCCGGCCCTGATGGCGGCTCGGGCGCCCCACACGTCCATGGCCCGGTGCACCGAGCGCTTGTTGATCTGCTGCAGCTCGCTCGGCACCCCGGCGATGCGCACCGCGAGCTCCAACACCTTGGCTTCGAGCTCGTCGGGAGCGAAGGCCCGGTTGGCGAAGCCGATGGCTGCGGCCTCCTCGCCGCTGATCGGATCGCCCGTGAGCATGAGCTCCATGGCCCGGCGCATCCCGAGGAGCACGGTGTGGTACTGCCAGTCGGGCGGCGACGCCACCCGCACCACCGGGTACGAGATCCGGGCGTCGCTGGCCACGTAGACGAGATCGCAGGCCGAGGCCAGCTCGGTGCCGCCGGCCATGGCGTACCCGTGGATCTGGGCGATCACCGGCTTGGCCAGGTCCCAGATGCTGAACCAGGTGTCGTTGCACTGCCTGGCCCACTGCCCGTCGCCGGGCGCCGAGTAAAACGGGGCGTCATCCATCATCGAGCCCGAGCCGGCGCCGCTCAGGTCGTAACCGAACGAGAAACACTGACCCGCGCCCCGGACGATCGTCACCCGGACGGTCGGGTCGTGATCGTGGGCCCGCAGTGCATCGAGGAGCTCCACCCGCAGCGGTGTGGAGATCGCGTTGCGCTTCTCGGGACGGTTCAACGTGATCCGGCGCACGAACTCGGCCGGCTCGTCGACGACGATGAGCTCGAATCCCTTGTCGTTGTTGGCCATCATCGCCCGACCTGTTCCCGGGTGTCGGCCAGCCCGGCGAGATCGGCGGCCAGCTCCAGCTCCTCGATGGTGTCGCAGCGCACGATGAGCCCGGTGGCGGCATGACCCGCGGTGACCGTCGCCCAGCGCTCGCGGATGCGTTGCGGCGTACCCATCAGGCTCGACTCCTCGATGTACTCGTCGGGAACGGCAGCGATGGCCTCGGCCCGTTTGCCGGCCAACCACAGCTCATGGATCCGTTGGGCCGCTTCGGGATAACCCCGTCGGGCCATGGCCTCGCGATGGTAGTTGTGCGTCGCCGAACCCATGCCGCCCACGTAGGTACCGGTGAGGGGCTTCTTGGCGTCGATGGCCGCCCGCACGTCGTCGGTGATCTCGATGCCCACCCCCGAGAAGATCTCGAAGCCGGCGCCCTCGCGGTTCGCCGTCCGTCGGGCGAAGCCCCGCTGGAGGTCGTCGGCGAACGACCCGAGACCGTGGGGGCTCATTCCCATGGGGAGCCAGCCGTCGCACAGCTCGGCCGCCAGACGGGTGTTGAGCGGGCCTCCCGAAGCCAGCCAGATCTCGATGCCGGGGTGCGAATGGAGGATCGACTTGAGGGCCTTGCCCTGCCCGAGTGCTCCCGGACCCTTGTAGGGCAAGGAGATCTCGGTGCCGTCGTGGGCAACCGGCTCGGCCCGGTCGATCACCTTGCGCATGATCGTGATGTAGTCGCGCAACCGCTCGACGGGCCGTCCCCACGGCACGCCGTACCAGCCTTCGACGATCTGGGGGCCCGACACACCGAGCCCCACGATGACGCGCCCGCCGCCGGCGAGGGCGTCGATGGTCATGGCGTGCATGGCCGTGGCCGCCGGGGTGCGGGCGGCGATCTGCACGACGGCAGTCCCCAGCTTGATGGTGGTGGTGAGCGCGGCCAGGTAGGCCAAGGGCGAGAAGGCGTCGCAGCCGTAGGCCTCGGCGGTCCACACCGAGTGGTAGCCGAGCTCCTCGGCCCGCAGGACCCGAGCCACGGGCACCTCGAGGCGGGCGCCCCGGTACAGATCGAGTCCCAGTCCGAGCTTCACATGCTCTCCCTTCCCTGACGTTCGGTTCGCCCGGCGCTCTCGGTTCGCCCGGCGCGCTCGATAGGGCGCGCTCGACGCGCTCGACCGGTCAGGTCCAGGTCCATTCGGGATCGCGCTTTTCCAGGTAGGCCTTGCGGGCCTCGACGGAGTCGTTGAACCGGGTCATGCGGTTGGTGTAGTCCTGCTCCATGCGATAGCCGTCCTTCACGCCGAGGTCCTCGACCCGGTTGAGCGACTCCTTCGCCAGCCGCAACCCCAGCGGGCTCTTCGCCGCCATCGTCAGAGCCAGCTCCCGAGCCGCCGGCAGCAGCTCCTCGGAGCTCACCACGCGGTCGATGGCCCCCCGCCGCTCGAACTCGGATGCGGGCACGAACTCGCCGGTGAAGAACATCCGCCGAGCGAACGCCGGTCCGACCATGCGTTGAAGGAGCCGTCCGCCTCCGAGCACCCCGGCGTTGATCTCGGTCATCGCGAATCGAGCGGTGTCGGAGGCGATCACCACGTCGCAGCAGGCGGCCATGGCGACACCCGCGCCGACCGCGGCGCCGTTGATGGCCCCGATCACCGGGAGCGGACAGTCGAAGATCGACCAGAAGCAGTCGCGAGCAATGGCGCCCGAGTCGAGGACGTCGATGACGCTGGCATCGCCCGAGCCGGCGAGCGAGTGCCGTCGGGCCGAGTCCTGCAGGTCGACGCCGGCACAGAAGATCCGCTCGCCGCCAGCGGTGAAGATGGCCACCTTGGCGTCCTTCGAGCGGCCCAGGCCATTGAAGGCCGCGGTGATGTCACGGAACGCCGCAGCATCGAGCGCGTTCACGGGTGGACGGTCGAAGGTGACCGTGGCGATCTCGTCGGCGATCTCGACCCGAACATGACTCATCGAACGCTCCTCGTTGGCGGCTGCGCTGGTCGAGCCGTGCCAGGAAGCGCGGCCGATTGGGCGGACCGCGTCAGCGTGCCTGGGAAGGTAACCGGCTGCGGTCGACCTCGGCGGGATCGAACGCCACCAGGGGCGCCGAGTCGGCGAAGATCCCGAGGGTGTGCATGAACCGGTGTCCGCCCAGATTCGTGGCGCACAGATACCCCAGCTCGACGATCTCGGCTGCCGAGAACTCCTCGGCCAGCCAGCGGAAGGTGTCGTCGCCGATGGCGTGATGGTCGTCGGCGAGCAGATCGAAGAACGCCAGGGCCCGGTACTCACGGGGTGTGAACCGGTCGGGATCGGGGTCGATCAGGCAGGCCACATCGTCTTCGGACACCGAGTCGTCCTTGCGCGACGCCGAGCACGGCTCACACGCACCCCTTTGTGCGCTGTGCAGACGGAGCAGCTCGACGAGACGCGTCTCCAACAGTCCCTTGCGAAACGTGGCGCGGTACTGGTCGTGCATGGCCCTCAGGGCCACCGAGCTGTAGGCGATGATCTGCATGGGGACCGGCGTGGTGTACATGCCGCTGGCCACGCCCTCTTCCAGCATCGCTCGCGCCTCAGGCGAGAGCTCGTCCCACGGGATCGGTTCGATGCGGGCCATTGCCGGCTCCCTGCCGTCGTCGCTGTGGGCGCTGATTCTGGCACGTCGGCTCGCGCCGTGACCGTCCCGTCGGGTCGATGCTGGTCGGCGGCGCCGTCACCGGTCGCCCCGACGGCCCTCTCGTTGGATGGCCGCGGGTAGCTCCTAACGTGGTGCCAATGACGCTCCCCGAGATCACCCGACGCGCGAGCTACGGCCCGACGAGCCCCGTCGTCGGCGAGCGTGGCGCTCGGACCCGTCAAGAGATTGTCGATGCCACCTTGGCACTGTTCGCCGAGCACGGCTTTCACGGCACCGCCGTCGACGACATCGCCCGCCGTGCGGGCATCTCCCGGGCCACGCTCTACCAGTACTTCGAGAGCAAGGAGCACATCTTCGTCGAGCTCGTGGAGGAGGGCGGCAGCGCCCTCATGAGGGTGGTGCGCACCGTCGGGCCGTTCGCACCGACCCCGGAGGGCTTCGCCAACCTCCACAGCTGGCTCGGCGAGTGGGCTGCGGTGTACGGCCGGTATCAGACGATGTTCATCGAGTGGGGCAACGTCAACTCCCCGGGGGCGCCGATCCGATCGCTGATCTCGCGCTTCGTCGATGCCCACACGAGCCGCCTGGCCGAACATCTCGGGCGGGCCGGCGTCGCCGGCGTCGACGTGACGGCAATGGCTCTCCTCCTCCAGTCGCTGGCTGAGCGGTACAACTATCTCCTCCACCGATATCGCGACCAGCTCGCGACCCCGGGCGAGGAAGCGCTCCTCGACACCCTGGCGATCGCCGTCCAGCTCGCCCTGTTCCCCCAGACCCCGTCATCGGCGCTCGCAGCGCGCGTCGGCCCGTCCGAGACCGGTGCCGCCACCGGACCGGCGTCGCAACCCGGGCGACCCGGGCGGCCCGTGCTGCCCGCCAACGGCGCCAACGGCGCCAACGGCTCCCATCGTCTGAGCGACTCCTCCCTCGATGGCGCCCGCACGCCCGGCACGACGCGCTCGGATCGCATCGCGGGTCTGGGTCCCCGAGCGGCAGAGACGGTGCGCCAGCTCATCGACGCCGGGGGACGGGTCTTCGCTGCGGTCGGCTACCAGGCCTCCACCGTCGACCAGATCGTGGCCGAGGCCGGCCTGTCCCGAGGCACGTTCTACAAGTACTTCGACGATCGGCTCGACCTCCTGCTGACGCTGGCCGAGGAGGCCGGACGGGCGTTGGCGCCCATTGCCGACACCTTCGCCGAGATCACCATTGGCCCCTCGATGCCCGAGGAGCTCCGGTCGTGGGTGGGTTCGTTCTTCGCCGTGCATGCCCGCTACGCCGGGGTGTTCCGCGTCTGGGTCGAAGGCGTTCCCCGGCTGCCCGAGCTCTATCGGCCCAGCCAACGCATCGGCCGTCATCTCATCGACGCCAGCACCCGCGTGCTCGCCCAGGTGCCGCGGAGCCACCACCTCCACCCCGAGGCCGCCGCGCTGGTGTTGCTCGCCGTGCTCGAGCGCTTCCCCGACGACACCATCGGCACGCGCTACCAGCTGAGCACCAGCCAGGCCATCGAGACGGCGTCGGTGTTCATCGAGCGGGCCCTCTTGGGCGCCAACCGGTAGTCAATAGCTGACTACCGGAGCTCCACATCGTCCGTGGACGATCGGTGATTCATCGGTGAGCCATCGGTGGGCCGACGACGCTGCGCTCGCTACCGCTGCTCGACGGTGCGCCGCACCCAGTCGGCGAGCGTGTCGAGCGCCTCGGCAAGGAGCTCGGGCTGGCCTTCGAAGTAGTGGTTGGCGCCCACGATGGCCTTGATCTCCTTGGGGGCCTTGATCGCGGCGTCGTACATCTGCTGGCCCATGTGGGGATGGACGGTCGGGTCGGCCGTCCCCTGGACGACGAGCAGGGGCGCCTCGAGCTCGGGGAGCCAGCGCAGCGAATCGCCGTTGGTGTGATCGATCGACCACTGATTGAGCCAGGCCCGGAGCGTCGTCGTACGGGAGATGCCCGCAGGCATGTAGTTGGCGACCGGGGGCGGGCCCCACAGGGTGACGCCGATCGTGCGGTCGCTGGGATCGATGGCGCCGTCGAGGAAACGCAGATCGCCGCCGGTGCCGTGAACGACGAAGGCAAGATCGTCGAGGCCGGCCGGGATGTGCGACGGGGCCCGGAGCGCCCGGAGCTGCGCCTCGGCCCACGCCGCGATCCGCCGGTTGCGGGCCACCTGGGCCGCCCGATACCGGGTGATGAACTCGGCCGCGAACGGTGGACCGTTGTCGGGGTTGAACATGTCGAGCGCCGGGTCGCGCTCGAAGGGCTGGCGCTCGTCGACGATCGCCGGATCGAGCCATTCGGAGCTGAGCCGGGCCCGCGACGGATGGGCCATGAGCATGACCAGCCCGTCGACCGGCGTGAGGCCGGCCGTGGTGAGGTCGGGACCGCCACCGGGCGGATCGGTGATGGTGGGGTGCTGGGCCTGGGCCTGGTAGTAGGGGACGATCGACGCGCCGCCCGAGTTGCCCACGAGGACGATCCGTTCGTAGCCCAGGCCCCGAAGGTGCGCGACCATCGAGCCGATGTCGAGGAGACAGTTCTCGAGGATCAGTGCCGTGTCGTTGCCCACGTAGCGGGTGGTGAGCCCGATGGCGCCGAAGCCCCGCTCGGCGAGGCCGAACAGCGCGTAGTGGCCCAGGAAGTTCGCCGTGGGATGACAGAACATCACCGCCGTCGTGGGACGGGGCCCGACCGGCTTCACCTCGCTGGCCCACACCGCCCGGGCCAGACGGGCCACCCCCGAGTAGATCTCCACCTTCTGATGAGCCTCGGTCGGCGCTGCGAGGAGGTTTCGTTCGAGAGCCTGGCTCATGGGTGGTCCCTCTCTGGGCCGTGGGCGAAGTGCCATCTCGGCGAGTCTTGACGATATTGTCAGATCGAGCCCGGCCCGGGTGAGCCGGACCGGCCGACGCCGTGGAGGGCCGTTCGTGGAAGTGCGGAGCACACCAGCCGAGGCCGAGGCGCACGCCCGTCTCGACGAGGTCGACGGCGTGGTCACGGTCACCTTCACCCGTGACGACAAGCTCAACGCTGTTGACCAGGAGATGCTCGACACCTTGGCGCGGGGAATCGAGTTGCTGGCCGACGACGACGGCGTGCGGGTGCTCGTGATCACCGGCGAAGGCCGCTACTTCACCTCGGGCGTCGACATCTCGGTGATGCAGGGCACGCTGGGCGAGGGCACCGACGGTGTGGTGCGGGGCTCGAACATCCGGCGTCAGTACCGTCGCCAGGCCTGCCACGATCTCTACGACATGCTCGAGACCATCGAGAAGCCGGTGATCATCGCCGCCCAGGGACCGTGCTACGGCCTGGGCATCGAGCTCGCCGGCTCGTGCGATTTCCGCCTGGCCAGCGACACGGCCACCTTCCGGCTGCCCGAGATCGCCAACCTGGCAGTGCTCCCCGGTTCGGGTGGCATCAGTCGCCTCACCCGGCTGATCGGACCCCACTGGACCAAGTGGCTGGCCATGGCCGGCGAGTCGATGGACGCGGCGCAGGCGCTCCAGATCGGGCTCGTGCACGCCGTGTACCCCTCGGCCGAGTTCCCCGAGCGGGTCTCGGCCTTCGCCCGCAAGCTCGCCGCGCTTCCCCGCGAAGCCGTGGGTCTGGCCAAGCTGGCCATCGACACCGCGGCCAGCGTCGATCGTCGCACAGCACGCGACGTCGACCGTCTGGCCCAGAGCCTTCTGTTCACCTCGGCCGAGCACCGCGAGAAGGTCGAGGCCTTCATGGCCCGGTCGAAGCCGGCATCCACGTGAGCGCCACTGTGCTGGAGCCAACCGTGCTGGAGCCAACCGTGCTGCGAAGGGAATCTGCGTGAGCGACGACGATCCGGGCCTGGTGATCGAGCGTGACGGAGCTGTCGGTCTCGTGCGACTGGTTCGCCCGGCCCGGCGCAACGCGCTCGACGAGGACTCGCGCGACCGGCTGTCGGCGTTCCTCGACGAGGCCCAGGCCGATCCGGCGATCAGGGCGATCGTGATCACCGGGCACGGGCGCGATTTCTGCACCGGCGCCGACGTCGTGGCCCAGAAGGATCCGGCCGGGGCCATGACACCGCTCGACTTCCGGTACGCCAGCGTCGGTTTCCAGCGCTTCTTCCAGCAGCTCTGGGAGGTCGACGTGCCCGTCGTGAGCGCCGTGAACGGGTCGGTGGCCGGGGCCGGGTGGATGCTCGCGCTGCTCGCCGATCTCGTCGTCGCCGCCGAGGGAGTGCGGTGGACCCACGTGTTCGCGCGCCGGGGCATGATCCCCCATGCCGGCGATCCCTACTTCTTGCCGCGCATCATCCCCTTCCACCGGCTCAATGAGATCGCGCTGCTGAGCGATCCGGTCACGTCCGACACGTTGCACAGCTGGGGGGTCGTGAACCGCTGCGTCCCGGTCGACGAGGTGCTCCCCACGGCACTGGCCTTGGCCCACCGGCTGGCCGAGGGCCCCACCCGATCGTTGGCCATGGCCAAGCGGCTCTACCGGCGATCGCTCGACAGCGACATCACCACGGCCATGGAGGCCGAGCGCAACGCCCAGGCGCTGATCTCGACCACGACCGACCGTCAGGAAGGTCTCAAGTCGTTCCTCGAAGGCCGCACGCCCACGTTCATCGGCGACTGACGGGGTCAGCTCCCGAGGTCGGCTCCCGGCTCGGGCGCCGGCGACGGCTACAGCTCCACGGGTAGGTCGAGCAGGCGGGCCTGGGCCCAGCGGGCGTCGCCGAGCACGTGGCCGAGCACGTGGGCCCGCTTCATGTACAGATGGGCGTCGTGCTCGAAGGTGTAGCCCATGCCCCCGTGCACCTGGATCGAAGCTGCCGCGTTGCGCCGGGCCGCTTGCGACGCAACCACCTTGGCCGCCAGGGCGTGGAACTCGGCATCGGCCCGGCCCTCATCGAGCGCCAGCGCCGCGAAGACCGTCTGAGACCAGGCGGCCTCGGCCCGGATGTGCATGTCGGCGCAGGGATGCTTGATGGCCTGGTTCGTGCCGATCGGGGAGCCGAACTGCAGGCGGGTCCGGGCGTGCGCGGCCGACAGGTCGCGCAGCGCCTCGGCCATCCCCGCCAGCGACGCAGCGCTCAGCGTGACACCCCGCAGGAACACCGGATCGACGTCAGCCCCCACGAACGCGAGTGGTGCCGCCGAATCGGCCCGGGCCTCGTGCAGACGGGTCGCGGGGTCGATGCACTCGACCGCACGGGCGCCCGAGAGCGACGCCATGCTGAGCAGGGCCGCGCCCTCGACGCCAGCCAGGACCACCACCTCGGCGCCGACCGGATCGAACAGGTCGAGATCTCCGTCGATACTGCCAGGGCCGAAGGAACCGAGCTGCGAGCGGGGCTCGGCCAGGCCGGCTCGGGCCGTGCCGTCGAGCAGGCTTGCGGCGAGATCGTCGAGCCCGGCCGCCGCAGCGACGCGCACGGCCAGCGTCGTGGCCAGGAACGGGCCCGAGGCCAGCGAACGGCCGATCTCTCGAAACAGCAGACTCTCGTCGGCCAGGCCGACCCCCACGCCACCGAGGGCCTCGGCCAACCCGAGGCCGAACCATCCCTGCTCGGCACTCCCCCGCCAGGCGTCGATGTCGACGTTCGACGGCTCCTCGATGAGCTCGCGGGTTCGGGCCACGGGCAGCCGGTCGGCGAGGAAGGCGCGTGTGGAGGAGATGATCTCCTCCTGGTCGACGGTGGGTGTCAGGTCCATGGTGTCCTCGGGAAGCGGTCCGGCGGAAGGCCGAACGGGAACGCGGCATTGCCAAGGGGCGTCAGGGCTTGCGCATCAGCGGGGCATCAGCGGGGCAGGCCCAGCACCCGCTCGGCGATGATGTTGCGTTGGATCTCCGAGGTTCCCCCGCCGATCGTGTTCGAGTACGAGCTGAGGTAGCGGTCGATCCATTCGGTGTCGGGCGACTCGTGGCGCCGCCGGAGGCCGCCGGAGCCGAGGATGTCCATGGCCAGACGGTCGACCCGTTGCGCCAACTCCGACCAGGCCAGCTTGAACATCGAGCCCTCGGGACCGGGTTCGGCTCTGCGGAGGTTGCGTGACACCCCGGCGTAGGTCATGGCCCGCAGGGCCGACACCTCGGCCCGCGCCAACGCCAGGTCACCGGCGATCGCCTCGTCGGCAATGAGGGGACGGCCGTCGAAGCCCGTGCGCTGGCGGGCCATGTCGATCAGCCGGTCGACGGTCATGGCCAGCTGCACCTGGTCGATCGTGAAGGCCGTGCCCCGCTCGAACGACAAGGTCGACATGGCCACGCGCCAGCCGTCGTTGACGGCGCCCACCACGTTGGCCATCGGAATGCGCACCTCGTCGTAGAAGACCTCGGCGAACTCGGCCGTGCCCTCGATGGTGCGCAACGGGCGCACGTCGATCCCGGGTGAGCGCATGTCGCAGATGACCCACGTGATCCCCTTGTGCTTGGGGACCTCGGTGTCGGTCCGCACCAGCAGCTCCTGCCAATCGGCGATCGGCGCGAAGCTCGTCCACACCTTCTGGCCGGTGACCACGAGGTCGTCGCCGTCGACGATGGCCCGGGTGCGCAGCGAGGCCAGGTCGGACCCGGCCTCAGGCTCGGAGAACCCCTGGCACCACACCACCTCACCCCGCAGGATCGGCGGCAGGTGCTGGGTCTGCTGCTCGGGCGTGGCCCGGGCGATGAGCGTGGGCCCGGCGTGGGCCAGACCCACGAACCGCGAATCGATGGCCACGAGACCGGTGCGGGCGTACTCCTCGAACCAGATGAGCTGCTGGGTCAGCGAGAGGCCCCGGCCGCCGTACTCGACCGGCCAGGCGATCCCGGCCCAGCCGCTCTCGTACTGGGTGTGCTGCCACGACAGGTCGAACTCGCGGGCCGCTCGCAGCTCGCGGGGACGGCGCTCTCGGGGTGCGTGCTCCGAGAGCCACGTGCGCACCTCGTCGCGGAACTCCTGTTCCGCCTTGGTGAACTGCAGCTCCACGCGAGTCCCTCCTCGGCCCGGGGTCGGCCGGAGCCGGGCCCTCCGTGCCCGCGCGCCGCCGGGCGATGACACCAGTGTCAGATCAGGTTAGCGACGGGTGGCCGCCGCGTCGCTGATCGCCAACCGAGCTCACCAGGCCAGCACACCCCGCTCGTCGAAGAACCCGCCGGTCGGGCCGTTGTCGGCCAGGGTTGCGTACTTCACGACGACGGCGGCGGCGTGAGCTGCGGTCCGCTGTCCCTGATTCGCGGTCATGTCGGTGCTCGTGAAGCCGGGGTCGACGACGTTCACCTTCACCGTCGTGGAGCGCAGCTCGTTGGCGAACTGGAGCGAGATCGAGTTCACGGCGGCCTTGGAGCTGTTGTAGCCGAGGAGCGGACGCTGCGAGTAGAGGCTGGTTGGGTCGGCGGCCATACCGGCGGAGCCCAGGCCGCTCGAGACGGTGACGATCCGGCCCGCCGACGAGCGCATCACCAATGGCACCATGGCCTGGAGGACGGTGATGGTTCCGAGGACATTGGTCTCGTAGGTCTGGCGAACCACGTCGAGCGGCGTATTCGTCGGTGGGCAGGGATGAAACTCGAGCTTGATGGCGGCGTTGCTCACCAACACGTCGAGCCGTCCGAACTCGACGTCGATGGCGGCCGCGACAGCTGCGACCGAGTCGGCGTCGGTCACGTCGAGATGCACGAAACGGGCGTCGAGCCCCGTCTCGTCGACGAGACGGGCGACGGCGCTGCGGCCCCGGTCAGGGTCGCGAGCACCCATCAGCGTGACGTGGCCCAACCGAGCGAGACCAGCGGCGACCTCGTAGCCGATGCCCTTGTTGGCGCCGGTCACGAGGGCCACGCGTCGGTTGTCGTCCATGTCGCTCCAGGCTCGGGTCGGCACCTATGCTCCGACCTGAGACCATTGCCACGCAAGGCGATCCGAGTGGAGGCCTGTCCATGAACCCGGCACTCGACGTCCCGCCGACGCTGTGGGAGCTCGTCACGCGGCGGGCGGCGGCGACCCCCGACGTCGTGATGCTCGTCGACGCTCACGGCCGCTCGCTCACGTTCGGCCAGTTCGCCGAAGCGGCCGAGGCGTTCGCCGCGGCCCTCGTGGGCATGGGCATCAGCGAGGGCTCGCGGGTGAGCTGGCAACTCCCCACGACCATCGAGGCGTTCGTGACCATGGCGGCGCTGGGTCGGCTCGGGGCGGTGCAGAACCCGATCGTGCCCATCTTGCGCCGTCGCGAGGTCTCGTTCATCGTCGGTCAGACGGGGGCCGAGCTCTTCATCGTGCCGGCGGAGTTCCGGGGCTTCGACCACGCGGCGTTGGCCCACGAGGTTGCCGACGAGGTGGGATGCGCCGTTCTCGTCCTCGACGACTCCCCCGACTCCCCCGACTCCCCCGACTCCTCAGTGAGCAGTTTCGGGCTCTCCCTGCCCACCGCCGATCCCGCAGTGCTGGCGCCCTTCCGGGCCCCGCCGGGCGCCCACGGGCCGGTGGCCACCGGCGGCCCGAGCGACGGCCCCGACCCGACCCGGTGGATCTTCTACACTTCGGGCACCACCGCCGATCCCAAGGGCGTGCGCCACGTCGACCGCTCGGCCATGGCCAGCGCCCGTTCCTATCTCACCACGGGCTGGTACGACGACACCGATGTGCTCGTGGTGCCCATTCCCGCGGCGCACATCGCCGGGATCATGATGCTCACGGCCCAGCTCTCGACCGGTTTCCGCCAGTTGCTGGTGGAGGCGTTCGATCCCGTGCTCACGCCCGCGCTCGCCGCCGAGCACGACGCCACGGTGATCGTCGGCAACGTGCTGGTGTTCCACGCCTACATCGCCGCTCAGCACGCGCACGGTGCCGAGCGTCTGTGGCCGCGGTTCAAGGTGGCTCCCAACGGCGGGGCGCCCCGCTCCCCCGAGCTCCACGAAGCCGTGCGGCGTGAGCTCGGCGGGCTGGGCACCATGTCGTCGTGGGGCCTCACCGAATGCCCGGCCGTCACCTGTTGCAGCCCCTCCGACGACAACGATCTCCTGGCCCGCACCGAGGGCCCGGCGATCGCCGGAGTCGAGCTCCGTGTCGTCGACTCCGAGGGGCGCGACAGCCCGGCAGGCGTCGAGGGCGAGCTGAGGGTTCGTGCGCCCCAGCTGTTCCAGGGCTACGTCGATGCTGCGCTCGACGCCGCCGCGTTCGACGAGCGGGGACTCTTTCGCACCGGCGATCTCGGGGTGATGGAGCCCACCGGCCACGTGCGCATCACCGGTCGGATCAAGGACATCATCATCCGCAATGCCGAGAACATCTCGGCGCTCGAAGTCGAGAACGCGCTCAGCAGCCATCCGGGGATCGCCGACGTGGCGGTGATCGGCGTGCCCGACGCCAAGACCGGCGAGCGTTGCTGTGCCGTGGTCGCGCCCGCGCCGGGCGAGCGGATGCTGACCCTCGCCGAGATCGCCCGCCACTGTCGCGAACTGGGGATGGCGACCCAGAAGATCCCCGAGCAGCTCGAGTTGGTCGAAGCCATTCCCCGCAACGACCTGGGGAAGATCAACAAGCAGGCTCTTCGGGCCATGTTTGCTTCGCCGCGCCCCTGATCGAGCCTGCACCTCCGGGCCCACCGACGACCCGCCCGCGGCCGGCGCCGCGACGACCGGTAGTCTGCGGGGCGTGATCACAGCCTTCGTGTTCGTCCATGCCGCCCCCAAGGCCGTCGCCCGTCTGGGCGCGGCCATCGCCGACATCGACGGGGTGCGCGAGGTCTACTCCACCACCGGCGAGGCCGATCTCATCGCCGTGCTCGGGGTGACCGACCATCAGGCCATCGCCACCGTCGTCACCGAGAAGCTCGCCGCGCTCGACGGCGTCGTATCCACCCGAACCTCCATCGCCTACCGGGCCTACTCCACCGCCGACCGCAACCTGATCTGAGCACCGGCCGAGCCGCGGGATGCACCGCCCGGATACCCCTCGGGTCGCTCGGTTCCTCGCAGCCGCAGGGCGATCCACCGCGGTTAGAGTCCCGTTCCGTTCACCAGGGAACGGGACGATCAGGGAGAACGGACATGGGCGAGCACGTCACGATCGCGGCGAGCGACGGCTCGGGGAGCTTCGAGGCCTACGTGGCCCGACCTCGGTCGGACTCGGGCCCCGGCATCGTGCTGGCCCAGGAGATCTTCGGCGTCAACGAGTACGTGCGCCGGACGGCCGACCGTCTGGCCGAGGAGGGGTACGTGGTGTACGCACCCGACCTCTTCTGGCGCATCGAGCCCGGGATCGACCTGGGCTACAGCCCTGAGGAATGGCAACGGGCGTTCGGTCTGTTCGGCACGTTCGACGTCGACCGGGGAATCGACGACATCGCGGCGACCGTGGCTGCGCTGCGGGCCGATCCCGGCCAGGCCGGCGGCGTGGGGTGCGTGGGATACTGCCTGGGCGGCAAGCTGGCCATGCTCACGGCGGCCCGCACCGACGTCGAGTGTGCGGTGAGCTACTACGGCGTGGGGCTCGAGGTCCACATCGACGAGGTGGCCGACATCACCTGCCCCATCGTGTTCCACTTCGCCGAGCACGACTCGTTCGCCCCCCAGGAAGCCCGCGATGCCGTGCAGGCGGCCTTCGCCGGGAAGGCCGACGCCGCGTTCCACACCTATCCCGGGTGTGATCACGCCTTCGCTCGCGACGAGGGCGAGCATTTCGACAAGGCGGCCGCTTCGCTCGCCTACGAACGGACGATCGGGCTGTTCCGGCGCGTCCTCGGCCCGGCCTACGACCTGGTCTCGCTCTGGGATCAGCACTGCTACCACGAGTTCGCCACCCGCAACGTGCCCGACACCATGGCCACCATGGTCGCCGAGCCGTACGTGAACCACATTCCCACCATGACCGGCGGCGTGGGCGCCGGGCAGCTCTCGCGCTTCTACCAGTGGCACTTCGTGAACGCGAACCCGCCCGACACCAAGCTCATCCCCTTGTCGCGCACGGTCGGAGCCACCAGCCTGGTCGACGAGATGCTGTTCTGCTTCACCCACACCAGCGAGATCGACTGGATGCTCCCCGGCGTGGCCCCCACCGGGCGCTCCGTGGAAATCCCGCTCGTGGCCATCGTGAACTTCCGGGGCGACAAGCTCTACCACGAGCACATCTACTGGGATCAGGCTTCGGTGCTCGT
>JANLSK010000077.1:0-10720 GCA_031362415.1 Actinomycetes bacterium
CGAAGGACGAGTTGATCGCGGCACACGACCGCTACATCGAGCAGGCCGCCGACGCCGTCCGCACCGGAGACTGGAACGCCTGGGCCGACCGCTTCACCGAGGATGCCGTCTACGTCGAGCACCACTACGGAACGTTCCACGGGCGCGAGGAGATCCGGGCCTGGATCGTCAAGACCATGGTCGGCGTCCCCGACATGTACTTCCCGTGGGAGTGGCGTTTCTTCGACGAGGAGACGGGCCGGGTGGTCGGCCTCTGCTGGAACACGATGCCCGACCCCGACGGTAACGGTCCGTATCGCGGTGCAGCCTGGACGTTGCTGGAGTATGCCGGTGACGGGCTGTGGTCGTACGAGGAGGACATGTACAACCCGACCGAGTTCCAGGAGATGCTCGGGCGTTGGGTCGCAGCCGGCGGCGGCACCGCAACGGTCTGACAGGGCGCGGCCGACCTGCGGCCGTCGGCACTCTCAGAGCGCGAAGTAGACGACGACTCCGGACGGCGAGGCGTCGGGGATCCGCTGCGGCAGCGGTGTATCGGCTGCCGGGCCGTACTCGGTGCCGTCGGCCAACACGAGGCGGGCCGAGGCCACGAAGCCCACGTCGGCCGGCAGGTCGTCGAAGACGGAAACGAACCACACCACGTCCGAGCCGACGCCGAGCTCGGCACAGGCGCTCAGATCGATCGACATGTGGAGGTTGACGCCGTCGTCGAACTCGTCCGACTCGACCGCTACCACCTCGCACAGCACCTCGTCACGATCGTCGGCCGAGACGACTCCGGCGACCACGCCGAGATCACCGCGGTACGGATGGCGGACGTCGATGGCGAGCGTCACCGCGGCATCGCCCGAGGGATCGATCGTGCCGACGGAAGGGTCGAAGACAAGGAGGACCCCCCCGGGATCGGCGTCGGGGATCGGGAGCGGAAGGTCGCGGCTCGCCACGATCACGTCGCCGCCCGGAAGGTGGAGCTCAGCGAGATCGACCGATCCGACGTCCTCCTCGAGCGTGTCGGCGACCTCGGCGTACCAGACGACGCCCTCGCGAGCGCCATGTCTCGCAGCGCATCGGCTGAGGTCGATCTCGACGGTGAGGTCGATGCCGTCGTCCTCAGGGTCGGGGCTGGCGCCGGTCTCCTCACACAACACCGCGCCGTTCTCGTCGGCGATGCCGGCCGTGACCCCGAGGTCGCCTCGATACGGATGCGAAATCTCGAGATTCATCACGAGAGCATCGCCGCCGCCCTGACCGCCGCCGCCGCCAGCCGAGCCGCCGACCGAGCCGCTGGAGGAGCCGTCGAACGACAGCACCACGCCTGACGGATCGTCGTCGGGGATGGCGACCGGGAGGCCGGCAGCATCCAGAACATCTCCCGACCCGTCCACGAAGCGGAGCGCGTCGACGGTGCCCACGTCGAGGGCCGCGCTGTCGACCACTCGCACCTCCCAGACCCGCTCAGTCGACGGGGGTGAAAGCTCTGCGCACTCGGCCACGTCGACCGATCCGGCAACCTCGGTGCGAACATCGGTGGGATCGGGGTCGAGGACGGGTAACGAGCAGAGCACCTCTCCCTTGCCGTCGCTCACGGTGACGATCACTTGAAGATCACCGATCAGCTCGTGCCTGATCGCAAGCTCGATGTGGGGCGAGCCCACCGCCATGGTCTCCGGGTCGACGGGATCGGACTGACCGGGCTGGGACGAGGTGTCGGTGCCGTTGACGACAGCGAAGGCGCCGTCGGGGTTGGCGTCGGGGATCGGCAGCGGAAGGTCTGCCGAGCGATACGTGTCCGATCCCACGATCACCGTGAAGGCTCTGATCTCCCCGCGATCACCGCGAAGGTCGTCGACCACGCCGAGCAGCCACTGCTGATCGGGCGACGGCGGGACGAACCCCGCGCACGACAGGTCGGACACGTCGACGCTCCCGCTGTACCGGGTCGCGTCGTCGGCGTCGTCGGGCTCGGCGAGTATCTCTTCGCACAGGGCCACGCCGTCGGCGTCGACCACGCCCAACGTCAGGGTGAGATCGCCGCGGAAGCTGTGCTCGACATCGAGCTCGACGAACACCGCGTCCGCGTCGGGTCGGGGCGAGGGCGCCGCGGGATCGCTCCCGCTCCCGCCGCCGACGACCGTCGCTCCGTCGTCGAGACCATGGGCAGCAAGGACTTCGCGGATCAGCGTCTCGTCGGCGCCGTCGAAGATGGCCTCGTTGGCGAGAACGAACGCCGCGCCCACGTCGGGCAGGCGGATGTTGGCAGCCAGGTAGCTGTTGGCCGCCAGGTTCGTGGCCAGGACGCGGTCGCGCACCTCCACACACCCCGAGAGGGTGTCGCCGCTCGCGCCCGGGCAGTCGGTGACCGACAGCCCGATCTCGCCGAGGAGGGCGTCGAGCACGTCGTAGACGGCACCGGCCCAGATGCGCCCGTCGGCGTGAACCTGCTGGTTCAGGTCGTCGGGATACACGAGGTCCTCGTCGACCCGGCGCAGGCACGAGAGCTCCTCGGGCCAGGCGAACAGGCAGGCCGCGTCGACGCCATCGTTGCCCGTCCGCAGCTCGAGCGTGGTGAGGAAGGCGAAGATGTCGGACCAGCCCTCGTGGTACGCGCCAGCGTCGCCGCCGTTGAGCAGCCGGGGCTGTTGGGCGTCGAGGAGTGCGTGGCCGTACTCGTGGAGGATGCCGCTGGCGTCTTCGGCCTCGTTGATCCCGTCCGAACCCAGTCCCAGCGAGATGGCACCACTGCCCGGGTCGTAGAAGGCATTGTCGACCACATCGGTCGCCAGGGCCACGATGGGGAAGGGCTCGGCCAGCAGGTCGGTGAAACCCAGATCCTGGACGGTCCGCTGCGCGGTGTCGATCCAGTAGTAGGCCATGGCCTCCTCGAACCCGGGACGGCCCCGACCCGTCGCCCAGGTGCCGTCATCTTCGAGCACCGGAGCGACGGGGGCGAACGACGGCTGCGCGTCGACGAACTCTCCCTTGAGCTCGCCGGAGCTCGGATCGTCGAGGCCCTCGAGCGTCACACCGCTCAGGTGATCGTTGGCGTCGCCGATATCCGACCGCCGATCGATCGCCCCGCCGCTGGCGTAGATCGGATCGGGAGCGAAGATGCACGCCGAAGGGGCCGGCGGGAGGGTACAGGCATCCCCGGCCGAACCTCGGGGGTCACGCCCTCCGCCGGCTCCGGTCTGGTCGGGCACATCGATCGTGCGCCGGCGGTCGTGCAACTTCTCGGGCCGCTCGGTATCGGTCGCAATGAGCTCGCCCTCGGCGGCGTCGATGGTGACGTTCCACAGAGCCACCGGATCGACGGTGCTCACGCGTACCTGCCACGCCAGCTGGAGGACACCGGCCTCCTCGATCCAGATTGCCGTCGCCACCGGATCGCCGGACGGGGTACCGTCGACGGCCTTCACCGCAAGCTCGATGGCGTCCTCGGCTCCCAGATTCAAGACGGCGTTGTCGCGCGGACGGGCGTCTGTCAACGTGTCGGTGACGGCTTGGACGGTCGTGTCGGACAGCACGTGCACGACGATCGCTGCGTCGATGACCAGATGGCCGTCGTGGCCCTGCCCGAAACGGACGTGCGTGACTTTGGGCGAGTGCTCGACTCCCACGAGCACCAGCTCGTGGAGGACATCAGCGTCGAGTCCACCGTTGGACGAGGCCAGATGAGTGCGGGCCGCGTCGATTGCTGCGGCATCGGCCGGATCGACCTCGATATCGGCCATGCCGGTCCCGCCACCGAAGTCGGAGCCGGTCGCGCTCGAATCGCCTGCGGTGGCCGGCGTCGTGGCCCGTGTTCCCTGACCGCGCTCGGGCGACGAGCAGCTCGCGGCAACCAGGAGTCCCACCAGCATCACCCCGGCGAGACGGATGGGTTCTGCGAATCTGCGCATGGCCGGCGAGGCTAGCCCGGCCTGAAACCCCCTTTTTCCGCACCGTCTCTGGCGGTCAGCCCGTTGTGGCGCGGGCCTCGTCCCACGATGCTGCCTTGGCAATGAGGCCCCGGTACTTCATGAGCAGGCGGGGTCGACCGAAGGCGAGCGCCCCCACGATGCGCCCGGCTCGACCGTAGATGGCAACGAACCGACCCTCAGCGACGTCACCGTCGACGATCGCCATCTCGTCGAACCCCTGCGCCCATCCGGCGAACTGGATCTTCACCCCGTACTGGTCGGACCAGAAGTACGGGACGGGAGCGAAGTCGCCAGCTGCGCCGCTGTGGGCGACGTCGCTGGAGGCAGCCGCGTCGCTGGAGGCGGCGGCAGCGCTGGAGGCGGGCGCGGCGTCGGCCAGCAACGTGGCTGCCGCGGCCTCGCCCATCTCGACGGCGTTGGTCCAGTGCTCGATGCGCATGAGGGCGCCGAAGAGCGGGTTGTACCAGCGGGCGACGTCGCCGGCAGCCACGAGCCCGGGCAGCGGCCGCCCGGCTCCGTCGGCTCCGGCGGCCCCGTCGCCAGTGTCGCCCAGTACCCGACAGGCGGCGTCGCACACGATGCCGTTGTCGATGCGGACGCCACTGCCGGCCAGCCAACCGGTGTTGGGAGCGACACCCACGCCGACCACGACGATCTCGGCTGGAACCACCGAGTCGTCGGACAGCCTGACCCCGCTCACCCGTCCGCTGGCGCCATCGGCAGTGAACCCGGCAACCCCGATGCCGCAACGAAGCTCGACTCCGTTGGCGCCGTGGAGCGCCCCGCACACCGCACCCATCTCAGCGCCGAGGACCCGCTCCAAGGGCACCGGGAGGGCCTCCAGCACGGTGACATCGTGGCCCCGGGCTCGGCACGACGACGCGACCTCGGAGCCGATGAACCCCGCGCCCACGACCACGACCCGGGCCTGCGGGTTGGCGTCGAGCGCGCCGCGCAGCGCCAGCGCGTCGTCGAGGGTGCGCAGCGTGAAGATCCCGGCCAGGTCGGGGGTGTCGGGCAGGGTTCGAACCGTTGCTCCCGTGGCCAGCGCGCACCCACCAGCTCGGTAGCTCAGGACGGCTCCGTCATCGAGTGTCACGGTCTGCGCCACCGGGTCGAGTGCGACCGCCGTGCGGCCCAGGCGCAGATCGCAGTGAAGCTCATCCCACGTGGCCGGGGGTCGGCGTAGCAGCAGTTCGTCGGGCTCGGTCTCGCCCCGGAGCACATCCTTCGACAGCGGTGGACGGTCGTAAGGCAGGTGAGCCTCGGAGCCGATCAGCGTGATCGGTCCCACGAAGCCCTGACGCCGCAACGATTCTACCGCTCGGAGCCCCGCAAGCGACGCGCCGACGACCACGATATTCGACAGCTCGGCCATGAGCAGGCAGCCTAAGGCGCATGCGCGACTCACGACCGCTTCGACCATCACGCCGGGTATGACCGGCTCGCTCACCCATCCCGACTGGGTCCGACGTCTCAACCTCTTCGCCGGCGCGGTCGGAGGCGGCGATCGGATCGTCTCCCTCGACGCGAGCGAGATGCTCTCGATCGCCCGGGCGGGCGCGGGGCTCGATGATCTGGGCGACGACGGTTGGGAACCCGCCTACCGGGCCATGGTGAGCGCCATCGAGTCCGACGCCGAGCCCCATCTGCTCGGACGTCTGATGGCCCGGGCCGAGATGCTCCGGGTGCTCCAGACGAGGCTCCGGCTCGTCGAGCACTGGAATCGCTTCCCCGAGATCGCTGACGAGCCCATCGAGGCTCCGGTGTTCGTGATCGGCGCACCGCGTACGGGCACCAGCATCCTGTTCGAGCTGTTGGCCCGCGACCCCGGTCTGCGCGCCCCACTGTCGTGGGAAACCCTGTACCCCTTGGGACCGCTCAGGCAGGAGGGCCGAGAGGGACCGCCATCAGCGCTCGAGCTCGCAGAGTGCGAGCACGAGTTCTGGGCCGACGTCCACCCTCCCTTCGCCACCATGCACGAGCTGGCGTCGCACCTTCCGGCCGAGTGTGTCCACTTCACCGCCCTGGAGTTCCGGGCCTCGATGTACTGGGGCATGTGCTACCGGGTTCCGAGCTACGACGCCTGGGCCCAGGGGCGCGACTTCGCGCCCATCCAATACCGGTTCCACCGCCGCTTTCTTCAGACACTCCAACACGCCAGGCTGGGTCGTGCGGGAGGTTTCGGCGATGACCGTCCCACGTGGCTGCTCAAGTCGCCGGGGCATCTCGCCAACGTCGATCACATCCTGGCCGAGTACCCCGATGCGCGCTTCGTCCACACCCATCGAGATCCCACCAAGTTCGTGGCCTCGGTCGCCAGCATCATGGCCGCGTTCCGTTTCATGCGCAGCGACGACGTCGACCAACGAGCGTTCGGGCCGCAGATGGCGCTCGGCTTCAGGTACATGCTCGAGCACGTGATCGCCTTGCGTGACAAGGGAACCATCGGGCCAGGGCAGATGGCCGACGTGCATTTCCGTCACTTCATCGGCGATCCGGTGGGCGCGATCACCAAGGCCTACAACGTCCTGGGCCTGCCGACCTCCCCGGGCTTCGACCAATCGGTGCTCGACTATCTGCGAGACAAGCCCAAGGACAAGCACGGCAGGCACGAGTACGACGCCGTGGCGCTCGGTATCGACGAGAGCCAGCTCCACCAAGACTTCGCGGCGTACATCGCCCACTACGGCATCGAGCTCGAAGGCTGACAAGCTGAACGAGCTCAACAAGCTGAATGATTGCACTCTTTGGAGTCCCATGGAAGACCGGATCACGAGCCACCTGTATCTGGAGATGACCAACTTCAGCGCGGCCGATTATGCCGGGCGACGGGCTCTCGAGGTCGTGGGCCGCCCCGGCGTCGAACGGGCGACGTGGTGGGAGAACTGCGTCCCGAACCGGCCCGACCTCCCACGGACGCTCGAGGAGTTCTCGACGCTCGGGGTCTACGAGTGCGATGCCACGTTCGCGCCACCAGCGCTCGTCGCCGGTGTCGACGGGTACCTGTTCCGTCACTATCAGCGGCCGGGGCAGGGAACCATCTCCGCCAAGCCCACATTGGGCCTCGAACTGGTGCTCATCAGCCCTCGGATGGCTCGGGAGGCCCAGGCGCTGCGCGACTGGGGCGACTTCGTGCACATTCACGACATCGCAGCCGCGCAGCCGCCGCACTTCACCATGATCACGCCCTACGAGAACGTCTCCGACGTCGGCCCGCGCTACATGCACTTCTACGAGCTCGACACCGACGACCCCGAGCCGGCATTCCGGGCCATGACCGCGTACACCCGGGCCCGGGCCGGCGTCGGGGGCCCGGGAGAAGGCGGCTGGAACAGCCATCCCTTCACCGAGTGGATGGTCCATCCGGCGCTCGTCATCGACTACGTGAACACGTTCCGCCGACTGGGAGTGAGACTGCCGTGACCGCCGATGCCACCGACCCGTCGTTCTTCGACGTGGTGCTGAACCAGCGGGCCCACCGATACCTGAGCCCTGACGCGGTTCCGGATTCTCTCATCGAGCGGATGCTCGCGGCCGCCACCCACGCCCCCAGCGGCGAGAACGCCCAGCCGTGGATTTTCCTGGTCGTTCGCGACCCGGACGTGCGGGGGGAGGTCGGGCGTCTCGTCGCCGAGAGCTGGACCGACGGCTCGTCGGAGCGCACCGCCGAGATGGTGCCGCCGTGGATGCACCGCGAGGTCGACCACTGGGCCCGGGAGGGTTTGGCCGCGGCGCCCGTCCACATCGTGATCTGCGTCGACGAACACCTGTGCCACCAAGGCCTGTGGGGGTCGTCGATCTTCCCGGCGGTGCAGAACCTGTTGCTGGCCGCGGGGGCGCTGGGTCTGGGATCGCTCATGTCCACGTACCCGGTGGCCTTCACGGCGCAGCTCCGAACCATGCTGGCCCTGCCCGAGCACGTGCATCCGCAGGCCGTCGTCCCCATCGGGTTCCCGGCCAAGGCGTTGGGACCTCCCCGGCGCATTCCCATGCAGGACAAGACGTTTCGAGAGCGCTACGGCGAGCACTGGTAGCCGCGAGCAGCGTCGAGAATCGTCATCACGGCCACACCGTCGGCGAACGAGGCGGCACCGGCGACGGTCGTCGTGCCGGTCTCGATGGCATCCCGCATGCGTTCGCACAAACGGGTATAGGGCATGAGCTCCAGGTGCGAGAACTGATGGGCGCCGGTGGTGGGAGGCGGGCCTGATGGCAGGCGGAGGTCGGCGGGAACGTCGACGATCCGGGCTCCCGAGCGGTCGGCCAGCCACACGTCTGACCCATCGAGCCAGAGCGAGCCCGCGGTTCCGGCGACTCGTGTGATCGACGCAGGCGGACCCCACGCGCCCCCCGTCTGCTGGAGCACGATGGTCGCGCCCGACGAGCGGGCTCGGAGCATGAGGGTGAACGCGTCGTCGGCCGTCGTCGTGCGATCACGGTCGGAGACGAGGTCGGTCGTGGCCGCGACGAGGTCGACCTCGCCCAGCCACGAACGAGCGTGGTCGACGAGGTGCGAGCCCGATGCGCCCAGCCATCCGCCACCCCGTCCGGGGTCGAACCACCAGTCGGCAAAGATCGTGGCGGTGGTGTCGTTGACCAGCGGCACGTAGCCAACGAACGACGCCAGCCGGGGCTCGCCGATGGCGCCTTCGACAATCAGGCGTTGGCCCAGAGCTCGCTCGGGCGCAAAACGGAACTCGTGACCGATGACGGCGACGAGGTTCGCAGCCTCGGCGGCGGCGGCCATCTGCGTGGCCTCCGCGGCATCGAGCGCGACCGGCTTCTCACAGATGACGTGTTTGCCGGCGGCGAGCGCCGCCAGCGCGATCGGTGCATGCTCATGGGGCGGCGCAGCGATCGTGACGACGTCGACGCCGGGCAGCTCGAGCGCCTCGGCCAACGACGTGAGCCCCCTCGGAATCCCGAGCCGCTCGGCCCTGCGCTGCGTGCGCTCGACATCTCGCCCCACCAACGCCTCGACCCGAAACCCCGCCCCCCGCAAGGCCGGCACATGCACCCGCCCCCCGAACGCCGTGCCCACCACCACCGCGCCCAGCGTCCCCGCGTCGCCCATGGCCGGTGAACCTACCGCTTCGCGACCCGACCGCTCCCCGCCAAGCTGGGCAGCGGAATGGACCGCATGTGGCCCACAGCGCTGCCAGCTCTGGAAGATCAGGGCGACGGGACCTCGGCCACATGGTCGAGTGAGCCTGGTCAACGTGACGGGTTTCACGGGGGGCGGATGGGTTGGATGTGGTCGCGCGGTGTGGGACCATGGGCCACTCATGGTCAACTTCCCCTTTGACACGCGCGCCCTGACGGGCCGTGCCTTGGCTGCTCGCGCGGCTCAGGCCATCCTGGGAACGGCGATCATCGCGTTCGCTGCGTGCTTGGTCGTGCGGGCGGAGCTCGGGCTCGGGCCGTGGAACGTGGTGCAGCAGGGGCTCACCCGTCACCTCGACGTGACGCTGGGGCAGGCAACGTGGATCACCGGGGTCGCGTTCCTCTTGTGCGCCTTGGCTCTCAGGCAACGCCCGGGTCCGGGGACGGTGCTGACGATGTTCTTCGTCGGCGTGTTCATCGACGCGTTCCTGCCCCGCATCGGAACGCCCGGGTCGATCGTCGTTCGGCTCGGCGCGGTGGTCGTTGGTCTGGTGGTGATGTCGTTCGGTGGCTCGCTGGTGATCTCGGCCCGGCTCGGTATCTCACCACTCGATGCTCTCAACATCGGCCTGTGTCAACGACTCGGCGCCGGTTGGCCGCTGGCCAAGGTGCGACTGGTCATGGAGGTTGCCGGCGTGGCCCTGGGGTGGTGGCTGGGCGGCGACGTGGGCAGCGCCTGCATCATCATCGGCATCGGTATCGGGCCGTGCCTCCAGATGTGGCTGCGCGTGCTCGGACACCACCACACGCCGAGCACGCCGAGCACGCTGAGCCCCAAGGCCACGGCAAGCAGCGCCACCAATCACCACGCCGAGCCGGTCGCCGTCAGTCCATCAGCGACCTGAGCCGCCGGGCGAGCTCGAGGGCCTGGGCCCGGGGGTCGTCGAGCGGCCAGCCTTGGTCGGGGAGGTCGAAGTACTCGATGCTGAGGCGCCCGGCGTAGCCCAGGTCGTCGAGCGCAGCCAGGATCGCCGGGAAGTCGACATCGCCGTCGGCGTCACCGCACTGGGCCTGGCCGGGCCGGGCCTGGCGCAGCTGCACGTGTCCGGCGTGCGGGAGCAGCTCGATGGGATCGCCGCCCCAGCCGACGACGTGTCCGACGTCGACCAGCAGGCGCAGCCCGGGCACCTCCCGAACGATCGCCAGGGAGGCCTCGTTACTGTTGATCACGCAGCCGCCCCACGGCTCGAGCCGACACTCGGGCGCGGCCTGCCAGCGTGACACGACCTGCTCCCATGTCCAGGTGGGCCAAGGGCCGCTCGAGTACCCGTCGACGGGCTTCATCGAAAATCGGTCGTACACGGGCAGGGCCAGACCCTCGGCCGGCCAGTGGAGGCCACCGTCGACGAACTCGAACCCGTCGCCGGCCGCGCCGAGCGCCACCTCGACGGGCGACCGTCCCAAGCCGTAGGTCACCGCCACGACACCCAAGGGATATCTCATCGATCGAACGGTAGTGTGGCCAGCGGGACGGGCGCCCGGGAGCCCCGCCGACCGAGCACGATCAAGGGGACGCCACATGCGATTGGCCGGCGAGGTGGCGATCGTCACCGGTAGCACCTCGGGCTTGGGCAAGGAGATCGCCCGGATGTTCGCGTCCGAGGGCGCGCGGGTCGTCGTCACCGGCCGCAACG
>JANLSK010000091.1:0-4196 GCA_031362415.1 Actinomycetes bacterium
CGCGATCAACTCGTCCTTCGTGAACTTCCCCATCGTCGATTTCCTTTCGGTGTACCTGCTCATTGGGTGGGGGTCCGCCTGCTGCTCAGGTCACCGTGACACGGTGCCGCCGTCGACGAGCATCGATTCGCCGTTCACCCACGAGGCCCGGTCGGAGCAGAGCCACACCACGGCCTCGGCGAGCTGCTCAGGGCGGCCCATCTCCCCGGTGGGGACCGTGGCCTTCATGGCGGCCTCGATCGCCGGGTTGTCGCCGATGTAGCCCCGCATCATGGGCGTGTCGGTGCTGCCGGGGAGGATGGCGTTCACCCGGATACCGCTCGCCGCGTATTCGAGCGCGGCCGTCTTGGTGAGGCCGAGCACCCCGTGCTTGGACGCGACGTAATGCGGGAGGGTGGGGAAGCCGATAACTCCCGCACCCGAGGACGTGTTGACGATCGCTCCCCGCGCCCCGCCCCGAGGCTCCTGCGATGTCATCTGCAACAGCTCGTGCTTCATGCACAAGAACACGCCGGTCAAGTTGATGGCGATGACGCGGTTGAACTCCTCGAGCGAGAAGCTGATGAACGCGCCACCGACGCCGCTGGTGCCGGCGTTGTTGTGCGCACAGTCGAGCCGCCCGTAGGTGTCGACGGCGAACGTGACCATGGAAGCCACATCGGGCTCACGGGTCACGTCAGCCCTCATGTACACGGCCTGGCCACCGGCGGCCTCGATGTTGGAGACGGTCTCCTTGCCGCCGTCCTCGTTCAGGTCGACCACGACGACGCCGGCTGCGCCCTCGGCGGCGAACAGCTCGGCCGTGGCCCGTCCGATCCCGCTGCCTGCGCCGGTGACCAGAGCCACCTTGCCCGTTGCCAGTCCGATTCCCATGTCGCTCCCCTCGAATGATCCGGTCGGTGCGTCAGGCTCGCGCAGCGGCGAGCCTCGGGGCGATGTCGCTCATCCAACCTTCGAGCGAATCGCTGGACGGGAAGTCGCGGTACCAGTTCACGAACGCCCCGCAGCCGAGGTCGACGTACGTCTGCGCCTTCTCCAGCACCATCTCGAGCGTGCCCACCAGGTTGCTGGCCACGTACTCGTCGTCGGGCTGGGAGCCCTTGCGCAGCGCCCCACCGGTGGGGGAGTCGAGCCAGCGCTTCAGCTCGGCCTCGGTATCGAACAGGCGGCAATCGTTGCCGTGGGTCCGCCGGATCGCCGTGAAGTCACGGCCGATGTCGTTGCAGTAACGCTCGAGCAGTGCCGATTTCCGGGCGAAGTCCTCCGCGCCGACCTGCCAGTTGGTGGCATCAGCGTGCCGCGCGGCGATCCGCAACGTGACCTGCTCGCCACCCCCGCCCACCCACACCTCGGGCAAGCGCTGCAGGGGTTTTGGATCGCAGTACGCGCCTTCGAAGTGGAGGTGGCGGCCGTCGAACGTGGTCGTCTCGTTCGTCCAAAGGCTCTTCACGACCGTGAGCGTCTCGTCGAGGATCGCCAGGCGCGTGCCGGCTGACGGGAACTCGTAGCCGTAGGCCCGGTACTCGTCGTCGAACCAGCCGGCGCCCATCCCCAGGATGACGCGCCCGCCCGAGTACACGTCGACACACGCCGCCTCCTTGGCCAGCAGGCCGGCGTTTCGGTACGCGGCGCACGTGACCATCTGGCCCAGCCGCACCCGGGGCACCTGCGGAGCCAACGCGGCGATCATGGTGAACGCCTCGAACACGTGCGTGGGCTCGCGCCGGGGGACCGTCTCGACGTGGTCGTACACCCACACGTGGTCGTAGCCCACCCGCTCGGCGAGCTGGGCCAGCTCCACCGACCGGGCCCACGCCGCGGCCGCCTCGACGCCGGCGTACTCGAGCTTCCAACCTTGCGGGACGAAGGTGCCGTGCTGCAACGCCACGGGAGCCGTCATGCCTTGAACTCCCACCACTGGATCTCGGCCATCATGGGCAGCAGGTACTTCACGTAGATGCTCGTGATGGCCAGAGGGCCGTGGTCGTCGATGTGCTTGTCGATGATGTCGACCCGGGGATCGTGGGCCTGGAAGGCCTTGGCCCGGGCCAGCACCTGGTCGAGCTCGGCCTCGGTGTCGACCTGGAGGCCCCAGTGGTCCATGCGGGGGCACACCATCGGCGACTCGTCGGCGATCAGGAACAGGAACTGGTTGACGGTGTGCACCTGGAGCACCAGGCGACGACGATCTTCGGTCATGGTGGGCAGCTCGGAGAAGCCGAACACTTCGCCCCAGAACGCCACGATCTCCTTGCGCCCGTTGACATCGAGCAGATCGGCAGGGAGCGACATGGCGACATGGTTGAAGCGGGGGCTGCGGTTGCTCACATCGAGGGTCATGACGGCCTCCTCGTCTCGGTGGTCTCGGCGGTCCCAGTGGTCTCAGGGACGATCATCACCTTGCCGGCCACGCGGCCCTCGTGCAGGTCCACCACGGCGTCCCAGAGCCCGTCGAGGGTCACGTCGCCGGGCTCGATCAGGAGATCGACGGGCATCCGGCCCGACGCCAGGAGCTCGAGCGCGTCGTGGAAGCCGCCCTCGTCGTACACGAAGGAGCCGCTCACCCAGATCTCGTTGAGCAGGATGCGATTGGCGTTCCACCGGGGCGCCTTGGCCCCGGCGCCCACCAGCATGAGGGTGCCCCCCCGACGCACCTGGGCCAGGGCCTGCTCCTGGGCGGCCGCCTGGCCCGAGGCTTCGAACACCACGTGGAACCCGTCGGGCCGAACCTCGCCGGGGTTCGTGAACGATGGCAGCGACTCGGGATGGACGACATCCACTGCCCCGAGGCGCCGGGCCAGTTCCTGGCGCACAGGCGCCGGCTCGCTCACCGTGACGTTCTCGATTCCTTTGGCCCGCAAGGCCGAGAGGATGAGCGTGCCGATCGGGCCGGCGCCGGTGATGAGGATCCGCATGTCGGCAGTGAGCTCGGCCCTGGTGATGGCGTGCAGAGCGACGGCGAGCGGCTCGGTGAGCGCCGCAACGCGTAGGGAAACGCCCTCGGGCAGTCTCAGGGCCTGCGATGCCTCGATGGTCTTGTAGCGGGCGAAGGCGCCCTGCCACGATCCACCCATCCCCGGCGTGTCGCGCGCCGCGCACAACGACGGTCGCCCGGCTTGGCAGTATTGGCATGTGCCGCAACGGATTCCGGGGCCGCCGACGATCGGGTCACCGATCTGGAAGCCGGTGACGCCTTCGCCGAGCGCGGCGATCCGGCCCGTGTACTCGTGGCCTTCGATGGAGCCTGGCTGGCCCCAACCCTCGGTGTAGAAGTGGATGTCGGAGCCGCACACGCCGCAGTGGCTGATCTCGAGGAGCACCTCTCCCGGCTCGGGTCGAGGCGCCGGAACCTGCTCGATCGACACCTCGCCCTTGCGGCGGAACACGGCCGCGGTCATCGTCTCTGGAAGCGCGTCTGGAAGTACGGTCATGGTGCCAGATTCGTCCCAACCTGACGTTGGTGTCAATCACCGCAGCACTCGAAGGAGATCCCATGGATGCGGCCCAGGCCGTCAAGGACCAGTTGGACGACGTTGCCGCAACCCTCGACGCGCTCACCCCCGAGCAGTGGGAGGCGGATTCGCTGTGCGAGGGCTGGACGGTGAAGGACGTCGCCGGTCATCTCACCGGGGGGTATCGGAAGACCACCACGATCCCTCGTACGTTGCCCAAGGTGATCGCCAGTGGCTTCAGCTTCAACCGATTCCTTCGCAAGGACGCGGTGACGACCGCCAAGAAGCTCGACCGGGCGGCGCTCGTCGAGCACATCCGCGGCGCCGACATGGCGCTCGGGATCGGGAAGTTCGTGAAGGCCCCCGACCGTCTCACCGACCACCTCGTACACCACCTCGACATCGTGGTTCCCCTCGGCATCACGCCGACGATCCCCGCCGATCGGCTCCGGTTGGTGCTCGATAATTCCGTGCAGCGCAAGGGAAAGCCGACCAAGAAGACCACCGGCCTGTCGTTTGCCGCGACCGACATCGACTGGAGCTGGGGCTCGGGCCCCGAGGTGCGAGGGCCGGCGACGTCGCTGATCCTGGCCCTCCAGGGACGCCGCCGCGGCCTCGACGACCTCACCGGTGCCGGCCTCGCAACCCTCCGTTCACGCCTGTAGGCGCTGGAGCGGGTTCACAGTCTCCAACTGTCAGCGTGGGTACCCCTATACCGGTACCCACCCGGACAGAGGGCAGGGG
>JANLSK010000179.1:0-8972 GCA_031362415.1 Actinomycetes bacterium
CTCGCCACGGCGATCGCCAGCCGGACCGACGGTGCCCGCTCGCTGCTGGAGCGGGCACCGATGCTGACCGTCGATGTCGTCGTCGTCGTCGCCGTGCCCGCCGTCGCTTCGTTCGTCCCCCTGCTCGTCTGGCAGCACCGATTGCGCCTGGCCGCTCAAGCGTCGGAGCTGACCCGGTCGCGGGCCAGGCTCACGACCGCAGCCGACCGCGAACGCCGCCGACTCGAGCGGGACCTCCACGACGGCGCCCAGCAGCAGATCATCGCCGCCACCGTCCAACTCCCCGCGATCAAGGCGCTGATCAACCAGGGCCGCACCGGCGAAGCCACGGCATTGGCCGAGCGGGTGGAGCAGCGCCTACGCGGCGCCGTCGACGATCTCCGACAGCTCGCCCGCGGCTTGTGTCCGCCGGTGCTGGCGAGCCGCGGCCTGCCCGACGCCATCGACGAGGTCGCAAGGACGCTCGTCAACCCCAGCGTGATCAGGCTGGCACCCGTTCCCCGCTTGGCTCCCGAGGTCGAGACAGCCGTGTACTTCTGCTGCATCGAGGCGCTTCAGAACGCCACCAAGCATGCCGGGGTGACGGCGACGATCACCCTGGAGCTGGCGCACCGGGGCGCGACCGTCTCGTTCTGCGTGGCCGACGACGGGCCCGGCTTCGACAAGGCCTGCGCACGCACCGGTTCCGGCCTGGTGAACATGGCCGACCGGATCGGTGCCGTCGGCGGGACCCTCGCCATCGAGACGCGCCCCGGTGCCGGCACCCGAGTCGTCGGTCAGGTACCGATCGTCGCTGCCGTGAGCGACCACGCCGGGGCTGTGCGCGCCGCGGGGTAGAGCCGGCGCGCGTCATCTGCAAGGCAGGGCTGTGCGTTCCGGCAGCCGCAGTGGGCTCGGCGGCCGTGACCGACCGGCGCGCGGTGAGGTCGGCGGGCCGAGCGAGTGGTGCTGGCACGACTCGCGAGTGGTGGCTGCACGGGCGAATCGCGGATTGCCCGCATGGTCCACTCGTGGCACGAAAGACCGATCTGGCCCGCCCGGCGGTCCAGCCGAACCCAGGAGCCCAAGGTGTCTGCCCACGTCCCCATCCGCACGAACCGGCGCAGGCGCATCGGTGTCGCGCTCATCGCGCTCGCCGCCATGGCCACGGGCATCGCCCCGCTGGCCACCTCTGCGACCGGCGTCTCGGCCGCCGAGCCCAGCGCTGCGGCCGAACCCGTGATTGTCAACGGCGAGCTCTCCCTCGAGGTCGACGGCACCATCGCCAGACCCGAAGGCGTCGGCGCTATGGCCGGACCATCGGGCCGGCCCGGCTTCTTCGTGATCGGCGAGGTCGTCGTCCACAGCAACGACCTCGGGATCGCTGCCAAGCTGGCCGAGCGGTTCGGCGGCACGATCGTCGACACCGTCCAGCCCGCGGAGCAGCAACCAGACGATGCGCTGGCGATCACGCTCGTGCGCTTCGACCCCAAGGCCGTCGACACCTCGACGGTCCTGAAGGATCTCGCCGTGATCGCAGGCGACGCCGCCCACGGTCGCCACGTCGTCTCCGATGCCGCCACGCTGGCCACGTTGGCCGCGGCGGCGCAGGCCCGGCTCGACGGTCATGTCGTCGACCTCAACTGGGTCGCCGATCTCGAGACGATCCGGAACCGGTCGACGACCGAGGCGCCGACCGGCCCGACCGGCTACACGCCGGACGCGTTCACCTGGTCGCAGCTGACCGACCTGAACGTCCCGGCAGCCTGGAACCTGCTCGCCCGGGCCGGCCTGCTCACGGCCAATAGTGTCCCCGTCGCCGTGGTTGACAATGGCTTCGGCCCCGCCAACGCTGATCGTCCGGCCGGTATCGCCGATGGGCCCCGTCTCAACCCGCTCGGGTGCGGCGGGGCCTGCCCGCAGCACGGAGAGAACGTGGCCAGCACGCTGGTGGCCGCTCCCGACAACGCCTTCGGCGGGGCCGGAACCGCGGGCCCGGTCGCGCGGGCGATCCTGCTCGACCTCGGCGGGCCGGGCACGACGTTCGCCATCCAGGCGGCCGAGACCCGCGCGATCGCCGCCGGAGCGCGCATCATCAACATGAGCATCGGCGGCTCGGTTCCCACGATCAGCGAGGTGCTCATCGGCGGCTTCAACGGCTTCACCGCCGGTGTCCGCCAAGCAGGCATCCTCCAGTTCGCCGCCGCCGGCAACGCCGGAGTCGACGTCGACGCCATGCACTGCTTCATCGTCTGCTCGGAGGCAGGTCTGTTCTTCCCGTGCGAGCTGGCCGGGACCGTCTGTGTCGGTGGCATCGTGGGTTTCCCTTCCTTCGTGCCGCACCCGAGTTCGAACTTCGGCTCGGGCGGGGTGGATCTCACAGCCACCGTCGAGCTCTGGGCCGACTTCTGCGCCTTCGTCGGCCCGGACCTGGTACGCCAGCAGACACCACGCAGACCGTGTGCGGCACCAGCTTCGCGACACCCGCCGTGGCTGGTGTCGCCGCGCTGCTCATGGCCGCCGATCCCAAAGCGAGCGCCAACAAGGTCGAGGCGACGTTGCTGAGCTCCTTCGTACGGGGAGGCTGTTCGGCGACGGCCGGCGCGTGCGCCTCACGAATCCCCGACGCCCGAGCCGGCGTTGCGACGCTGCTCGGGAACCTGCCGCCCGACCTGACGATCACGGCCACTTCGGCGACCTCGGTGCCCCGAGGCACCGCGATCACGTTCTCGGCGTCGGCGACCGATCCCGACGGGCCGGCGCCCACGGTGTCGTGGTTCGTCGATGGCATGCCGACTGGCGCCGCCGGCTCCACCTTCAGCAGCCCGTTCTTCGGGTCGTCGTTCGGTCTGCACAGCGTCAGCGCCGTCGCCAGTGACGGCAGGTGGGCCGTCCCCGACAGCCAGGCTGGGATCGCCATCAGCCTCTCGAACACGGCTCCGAGGGTCACGATCACATCACCGGCCGCCGGTACCGTGTTCAGCAACCGCCTCCTTTCGGTGTGCCGGCTGCGCGCCTGTTCCGATGCCATCACGCTGAGTGCGCAGAGCTCCGACCCGAACAACTCACCGGCCCAGTTTCTCGACACCGCAGTGGCCTGGTACCTCGACGGGTCACTGGCTCCGTTCGCCACCGGCCACCAGGCTGCGCTGGGTGCCTCGAGCCTCGCTACCGGGACGCACACACTGACCGTTCGGGGAACCGATGAACTCGGCCTGGTGGGTCAATCGACGATCAGCATCGTGATCGTCAACGAGCTGATCGTGGCATCTGGTTCCACGGCTCCCACCTTCCAGGTCGCGGCCTGAAGCAGCCGCTCGAACGGACTGACCGGTCCCGCGACCGAGTCCCCTTTTCCCTACCCAACCAGCGAGCAGGGCGAGACCCGCGACCGCGCCGGCAACGAGTAGTTCCCCGGCGACCAGGACCCCGAACCCGGAGCCGGTCGGGTGCCAGACGACATTGAACACGCTCAATGATGTGTAATAATCCATATATACGTTATACAACACGCGAGATCGACTGGAGCTTCAGCCCTCGTGCACCGGTCAAGGCGAGGAGGTGGAACGCGGCTACGAGACGGTCCCCTGCGATGTGGTCGAGGAACGCCCCGAGCTCAACCGCCGTCCACGTCTTCATCTCCAGCCGATCGGCCCGCGGTGGAGTGACCAATGCCGCCGGATTGCGGGCCACGAGCCCGTGACGCTCAGCGTCGGCGAGGCAGCGACGAAGGGCCGGATGCGCGTTCCGCACACTCTTCGGCGACAGTCCACCCCCGTAGCGCCGCCCCTCGACCAGGAGAGCTGCATGGGTTCGTCCCGGTCAGACTCTGTGCCCGGGATGAGTCGAACCCGTACGCCCTTTCGAGCTGACGGGTTTAAGACCGAATAGAGCCTCCTCCCGCGTCCCGGTTAATCCGGTCAAGTACCGTCTGAACTGCATATACATCGAATGTCGTCCCGTCGGATACGTCTGAATCCCGTCTGGTCCCATCCAATCCGTGACCACGAATGTGACAAATTCCGACATATCGATTCGGCGCAATACCCCGGGGTCGGCACTCGGCACCGGAGCCCCTCTGCGCTGTCGGGCACCACGCCCGGCATCTGAGGGCTCGTGCTCCTCGATCGTCACGCTTCGCGACTCGTCGCCCATCCTGGCCACTGGATCTTGACGGGGCCGCTATCCTCAGCTGAGGTGTCGGTTCGCGTTTTCGATAGGAGGTGGACATGACGTCGACAACGGTTGCTCGGTTCCCGTTCGTATCAAAGGTCGACATCGTCCGCGCCTACCGTCCGGGCGCGGCGGTGTCGGATCGCACGTTCCGCACACTGCGCGCCAGAGGCGTGACCTCGCCCGGCATCGACGTACGGCACCGCAGTGGCGGCCGGTTGAAGGGTCAAGTTCGCTGCTACGCCGCGTTGAACATCGACGCGGCGGTGCTCGCCCGCCACGACCGCCACGACGAAGCGGCTGAGGTGGCGGAGCAGGAGGGCCACTTCGAACAGGAATGGCAGCCACTCGTCGCGAGCATCGTGAAGGAATTCGCTCTGGCCGACTTCGACGCGTTCCGCTCGGCGAGAAACCTCATTGTGCACGCGCTCGCTCCTGCCACCCAACAGCTCGAGGCGTTGCACGCTCAGCTCAGCGCCGGCTGGGATGGGTTCCTGAACGAGGAGTTCGTGCGCATCACCGAGCTGACCCAGCATTGGGCGACATTGCAGATCGTCGGCCTGGGGATGAGCGCCGCTGCGAAAGACCTCGCCCGTTCGATCACCTCGGCGTTCGAACCGGCGGCCGCGATCGGGCGTCAGCTCGCGGTCGACGCGTTCTTACCCCGCGCCGCCGATCTCGGAATCGGTGATCTCGCGCTGTTACGCATCGAGCACAGCGCCGGCGCGTCCCTCCTGTCGCTGCTGGCCGCCATCCAAGACGACCAGCAGGAGGACGAGTTCACGCTCGACGACGAGTTCGCACCGTTCTTCGACGAAGATCCGCTGCCCGCCGACGTGTTGGCCTCGCTGGCTGAGGACCGTGATCGCGGCAACATCGTGAGGGTCGCAGGATCGACCATCCCGCTGGCGAGCTGAACCAGCATGACCATCCTGTGGCGACCGGCGACGAAACGCGACCGCGTCCTTCTCCAGCAGTTCCAGTGCACCGATCCCGATGGCCCCGACTTCGAGCGGCTCGTGCAGCGGTACTTCCGCGTCCAGGCCATCGCACACATGGGTTCACACGACAGCCTCCGAACCGACCACCGACTACTGCTCGTTCTCGACGAAGACGAACTCGTCGCCGCGGGCTGTCACCGTCGTGGACCGCAGGCCGGACAGAGGAACTTCGTGTTCGCGGCGGTGGCATCAGCGTTCCAAGGCCAAGAGTTGAGCAACGGCGTCAGGGCGTCCGACGCGCTCTGGAGCGTTGTCGCCAACGACATCCTCGATCGTGAACAGGCCGATCCTGTCGACGTGTTCGCGCGTGTCGATCGCGGCAACGCCCGCTCGTTGGCGTTCTGCACGCGCATCGGCCTTGCTACCCGCGGCGCCGACCGCAACGGGCTCGTGCTCTGCGCCGGAACCATCGCCCGGAACTGAACATCCCGATTCCAGAGACTGGGCAACGGTGGGCAGAGCCCGGCGGCGGTGGCGGGGTTGGTCGGCGCACATCCTCCAGAGCGGCTGGCCGCGATGAAGGTCAGGTGAAGCGGATCACGCCTCGGATGTTCCGACCAGCGGCCAGATCGTCGTAGCCGTCATTGATCTCGTCCAGTGTGTACTCGCGGGTGACCATCTCGTCGAGCTTGACCACGCCCTTGCGGTAGAGGTCCAGGAGGCGCGGGATCATGATGCGAGGGTTGCCCGAGCCGAAGAGCGATCCGAGGATCGCCTTGTTGAACATCGTGAGCTCGAGCAAGCTGACCTTGACGTCGACCTGGTCGGCCGGTGAAGCGGCGGTGCACACGAGTCGGCCGTCCTTCGACGTCAGGTTGAGAGCAGGGCCCAGGATGTCGCCGGTGAGCAGACCGGGTGTGAGGATCACGACCTCGGCCATACGGCCGCAGGTCAGGTTCGCCACGAGTGGCAACGCCTCCTCGATCGACGACACCGAATGGGTCGCGCCGAACTCGAAGGATCGTTCCCGCTTGAGCTCAACGGGGTCGACGGCAACGATGGTGGCCGCTCCGCAGACCCGGGCGCCTTGAATGGCGCCCACGCCGACACCTCCACATCCGACGACCACCACGGTCTCCCCTGGTCTCACCCTGCCGCGATTGGCGGCCGAGCCGAACCCGGTCGTAACTCCGCAGCTCACCAAGGTGACCGCTCGGAGCGACACATCGGGCTCGACCCTGACCAGCGAGTCCTCGTGGACCACCAGGTGCTCGGCGAAGGTTCCGAGCTGGGCCATCCGATGCAGGTTGTGGCCGGCAAGGTGGTGACGCCAGGTCTGGTCGCTCAACATCGGGCCGGCGAGGGTCAGCACGCCCCGATCACAGAGATTCTGCCGTCCGCTGACGCACGAATGACATCGCCCGCAGGACGGCACGAAGGACACGCCGACCTGATCCCCCACAGCCACCGACGTCACGCCCGGCCCGACCTGGGTCACGAGCCCGGACCCCTCGTGACCCCCGATGATCGGGAACATCGACTCGGCGCCGGCCAGCGACAGAGCCTCCGGCGGAGCGACGAAGTCGCCGCTGCGGATGTGCTCGTCGGAATGGCACAACCCGGCGTAGGCGCTCCTGACGAGGACCTCGTGCTCTCGCGGCGGGTCGATCTCGACCTCCTCTACCTTCCATTGCTGACGCGGACCGTGCAATACCGCTGCTCTCGTCCTCATGGCGCTCCTCCGATTCGATGTCATCCCCGGGCTCTGGTGAGTGAGTCTGTACTAACATCGCTGGGTGAGGCGAGCCCGAAGGAGCGAGATGGATCCCGCGGCGCTGCGACATCACTTCGACAACCTCGACCCCGAGTTCCACGCCGAGTTCTGGGGATCGCTCGCGTGGATGCGCGCCGAGTGCCCTGTCACGCTGTCGGACCGTCACGGTGGGTTCTGGTTCGTCACCCGCTACGACGATGTCCGCTCCGTATGTGAGGATTGGCGCCGTTTCACCTCGACCCAGGGCCTGGCCATTCCGCCGGCTCCCATGCCGTCGCTACCGCCGATCAGCGTCGATCCACCCGAGCAGCGGGACTGGCGCCACCTGCTGAACCCGTACTTCGCCCCCGCCTCACTCGCCCACCTGGAACCCAGGATCCGCGAAGTGGCCGACCGGTTCGTCGATGACTTCGTCGAAGCCGGCCGGTGCGACATCGTCGCAGACTTCGCGTCGGTGTTCCCCGGGGCCGTCTTCTTCGAGCTCGTCCTCGGGGCCGAACGCCGCGATGTCGAGCGGTTGCTTCCTTCGATCGGAGCCGTCGGGGCCCAGACCGACAGCGAAGATGCCGCCAGAGCCTGGATGGAGCTCGACGAGTTTTCGCGCCGCCTCCTCACGGAGGGTTCCACCGGTCCCACTGACGCCACCGACGCCGCTGATGCCACCGACGGTCCATTGAGGGCGATCCGCACCGGCCGAGTGCGAGACCAGCCGATCGAGCACGCCGATCAGGTCAACGCGGTCATGCTCTTGGTGGTGGGGGGCCTCGACACGACGATGTCCGCGATCGGCTCGATCGTCGGACGGCTCTGCGAGGACGCTGCGTTGCGTGACCGCTTGGCCGGTGACCTGGGATCCATCCCGGCGGCGCTCGATGAGTTCCTTCGAATCGAACCACCGATCGTGTCGATGGCCCGAACGGCCACCGAGGACGTCGAGCTCGGCGGGGCGAGGATCAAGGCAGGCGACAAGGTGCTGGTTTCGTTCGCGGGGGCCAATCGGGATCCCGCGGAGTTCGACGATCCCGATCGGCTCGACCTCGACCGTGAGCGGAACCGGCACCTCGCCTTCGGTGCCGGACCCCATCGGTGCATCGGATCGCACCTCGCTCGCTTGAACATCACGATCGCCCTGCAGCAGCTCCTCACCCGGCTCCCCGACATCCACTTCGCTCCCGGCGCCGGGGTCAGCCACGACATCGGGTTCCGACGGGGGATCCGGTCGGTTCCCGTGGAGTTCACGCCCGGTCGCCGCGTGACGAGGGTGGCTGGATGAGCGCCACTGGGCTCGAGCTGTTGGAAGTGAACGGGCCGCGCCTACGAGAGCTGCTCAATGCTGACTACCAGTTTCGGCGGGCAGCCCGCTCGTGGACGTGCCGGCTCGCCCTCTGCGTTGACGACGCCACGACAGTCGTTTCGATCGTTGACGGACACGTCGAGGCGATCGGCCGGTCGGCACAGGTGCACGGGCCCGGGCCGGAGATCTCGATCCACGCACCGCGCGTGGAGTGGGAACGCTTGCTCGAACCCGAGCCTCGACCGTTTTACCACGACGTGATGGCGGCGATCGTCCACCACGGTTTTCGCATCGAGGGCGACCTTGCCGACCTGGTTGCCCATCTGGTCGCGCTACGTCGGGTCCAGGATCTCCTGCGTCCACAGGGGATCACGGGCCATACGGGGCCAAGGCCCGCCGGGCCTGCGTTGCGACCGCGACGGGCAACGATCTCCGGCCAGTACCTCTACCTGTCGATCGATGGCGTCGAGTATCGGGTCTACGTCGAGGAGGCCGGGAGCGGGATCCCGGTCCTGCTCCAGCACACCGCTGTCGCCGACGGCCGTCAGTATCGACATCTGCTGGAAGATCCGGAACTGACGAGTCGGTTCCGATTCATCGTGCCTGATCTTCCATACCACGGGAAGTCGCTGCCACCAAGCGGGCTCGACTGGTGGAACCGCGACTACCGGCTCACCAAGGCGTTCCTGATCGCGTTCGTCGATGCCGTGCTCGACGGGTTCGACATTCCCCGGGCGGTGTACCTCGGGTGCTCGATCGGCGGGCATCTTGCTGCGGATCTCGCTCTCGCTCTCCCCCACCGCTTCGCGGC
>JANLSK010000111.1:0-11176 GCA_031362415.1 Actinomycetes bacterium
TCATGAGCCAGGGCGCCGGTATGGATCCAAAGGGCGGCCGCACCATCGAGCGCGTCACCACCGGCCAGAACCAGAAACACCCCGTTCTTTGTGTGCAGGTCCGCGCCGGGCGCGGACCTGCACACAAAGAAGCGTCAGGGGAGGGCCCCTGACCCCGGGGCGTGAGCGGGGGATCGGCGGGATGACCGTCGGCGCGAGCCAACCGGACGGGCTCGCCATTGACGGATCACCAACAGGTTCACGGCGGAGGAGTCTACGGAGGAGCCCCGCCCGCCGGACGAGTAGGGGAGGGGTAGTCTGTGCGGCACATGGCACTGCCCAAGGTTCTCAGCATGGAGACCGAGTTCGGTATCTCCGTGCGTGGCGTCTCCGACCCCAATCCGGTCGTCGCCTCATCCCAGCTCATCAACGCGTACGTCGAGCATCGACGGGTGGGATGGGACTTCGACGACGAGTCACCGGGGCGCGACGCTCGCGGGAACTTTCGTGCCGACTCGATGCCGCCCGAGATCGAGAGCCACCTGGTGAACGCCGTGCTCACAAACGGCGCTCGGTACTACGTCGACCACGCCCACCCGGAGTACTCGGCACCAGAGTGCGCCAATCCCCTCGAGGTCGTGCTCTACGACAAGGCGGGCGAGGAGATCCTCGTCCGCTCGATGGCCGCAGTCAAGCGCTCCATGCAGGCGGGCCAAGAGATCCTGATCCACAAGAACAACAGCGACGGCAAGGGGAACAGCTACGGCACGCACGAGAACTTCCTGGTCGACAGAGCGGTGCCGTTCTCGACCCTGGTGCGTCACCTCCTGCCCTGGTTCGTGACCCGGCAGGTCTTCGCCGGCGCCGGGAAGGTGGGCTCCGAGAACGGGGCTGACGCCTGCGACTTCCAGCTCAGTCAGCGCGCCGACTTCTTCGAGGAGGAGGTCGGGCTCGAGACCACGCTCAAGCGGCCGATCGTCAATACGCGCGACGAGCCGCACGCCGACGCGCAGAAGTACCGCCGGCTCCACGTGATCGTGGGTGACGCCAACATGTGCGAGGTGACGACCTTCCTCAAGGTCGGGACCACGGCGATCGTGCTGTGCATGATCGAGGACGATTTCCTCACTCGTTCGGGGAGGGCTGCTGCGCCCGACCTCTCGCTGCGCAACCCGGTGCGCCAGATCCACGACGTGTCACACGATCCGACGCTGCAGCACCTCGTCGAGCGCCACGACGGGACCAGGTGCACGGCGCTCGACATCCAGTGGGAGTTCTTCCGCATCGCCGGCAAGTACGCCGACGAGCACGGGCTGCTCGAGGCGTGCGGCACCGAAGCGATCGGCCGCCAGGTGATGTCGTTGTGGGGGCAGACGCTCGAAACGCTCGAGTCCGATCCCATGAAGCTCGTTGGTCAGCTCGACTGGGTCACCAAGTTGTCGCTGCTCGACGCGTACCGCGAACGCGACAACCTCGAGTGGAACGATCCGAAGCTCGCCCTGATCGACCTCCAGTATCACGACCTCCGACCCGAGCGGTCGTTGTTCGCCAAGGTCGTGCGCTCGGGCAAGGCCGTCCGCCTCGTCGACGACGCCGACGTGATCACCGCGATCACCGAGCCGCCCGAGACGACCCGCGCCTACTTCCGTGGTCAGTGCCTCAAGCGCTGGCCCGAATCCGTTGTGGCCGCCAACTGGGACAGCCTGATCCTCGACGTCGGGTCCGACCCGTTGCAGCGCATCCCCATGATGGAGCCGTTGCGGGGAACCAAGGCCCACGTCGGATCGCTCTTCGAGGGGTGCCGCACGCCTGCTGAGCTCATCGCCCGGCTCACTGGCTGACCCCGCCCGCTGAGCCCGCCCCTGAGCCCTGCGCCGGCGATGTCTCGCGCAACTCGGCCGACAGTCGGCCGACGAGTGTCCCCAGAGCGTCGTTGCGGCGCCGGGGGCCCGTGTTAGGGTCGGAGGCACCATGGCAGGACAGGAACGCAAGGCCAAACCCACTTCGAAGCGTGACGATGAGGTCACCGAGAACGCCGAGGTCGTCGCGCCCGCGAAACAGGGCGAGAAGATCAAGGAAGAGCTCGACGACCTGCTCGACGAGATCGACTCGGTGCTCGAGGAGAACGCCGAGGAGTTCGTCCGCAACTACATCCAAAAGGGTGGCCAGTAGTCGGCGGGTCCACGACACGGGGGTTGCCGCTCCCGCAGGCGTGGTCCCGATCTTCGGGCCGACGTCGGGCCCTGTGCGCTCGACTACGCTCCTCCGACGATGACCGACCTCCCTCTTCCCGTCTTCGGCGCGGGTGACGATCCCGGCGCCTCCTTCTCCGACCTCCTTCGCCGTCGCACGCCGCATCTCCTCCCCGGAAGTGCGTTGCCGACCACCGGAGGCGACGCCACCCCGCACGCATCCCTGGGGATCCCTCACGGCACGACCATCGTCACCATCCGGTGCAGAGATGGCGTGCTGATGGCTGGGGACCGTCGAGCCACCGAGGGTCACACCATCGCCAGCAGAGCCATGGACAAGGTGTTCCCGGCCGATGCCCACTCGATGGTTGGCATTGCCGGAGCAGCTGGACCGGCCATGGAGATGGTGCGACTGTTCGCCACCGAGCTCGAGCACTACGAGAAGGTGTCCGGCGGGCCGCTGTCGCTCGAGGGCAAGGCCAACAAGCTCTCGCAGATGATCCGAGCCAACCTGCCGGCCGCCTTCCAAGGGCTGGTGGTCGTCCCGTTGTTCTGCGGGTACGACCGACGCCTAGAGCGGGGACGGGTGTTCCGCTACGACATCACCGGCGGGCGCTACGAAGAAGCCGACTACGCAACCACGGGTTCGGGTGGCGTCCACGCTCGCAACTGGATCAAGGCGTTCTGGAGCGACGCCCTCGACCGTGACGCCGTGATCGATCTGTCGCTGGCGTCGCTGTTCCAAGCAGCCGACGAAGACTCAGCCACCGGCGGCCCCGATCTGATCCGGCGGATCTATCCGTCGGTCGTCATCGTCACCGCTGAGGGCATCGCGACGGTGCCCGAAGAAGAGCTGGCGGAGCGTGCCTCGCGCTTGGTCGACACGCCGGCCCTGGGTGGCCCCCGCCGGGTGCAATCAGAGCCCGAGGCCGGTGGCGCACGTGGCGGCGCTGGGGTCACGAAGAAGGTGCCCCGATGAGCATGCCGTACTACATGTCACCCGAGCAGGTGATGAAAGATCGCGCCGACTACGCCCGCAAGGGCATCGCCCGGGGCCGGGCCCTGGTGGGCCTCGAGTACCTCGACGGCGTGGCGCTCGTGGCCGAGAACCCGTCGTCGTCGCTCAACAAGATCGCCGAGATCTACGACCGGATCGCCTTCGCCGGAGTGGGGCGCTACAACGAGTTCGAGCAGCTGAAGATCTCGGGCATCCGCCACGCCGACGTCACCGGCTACCAGTACTCGCGCGACGACGTGAACGCCCGGTCGCTGGCCAACTCCTACGCCCAGCTGCTCGGACAGATCTTCACGCACGAGATGAAGCCCTACGAGGTGGAGATCCTCGTGGCCTCGGTGGGCGTCACGGCCGACGATCCCAATCGCCTGTTCCACATCCTCTACGACGGCACGGTGATGGACGAGCACGGTTATTCGGTCCTGGGCGGCAATGCCGAGGCGATCGGCGACGCGCTCGAGGGGCAGTTCAGCGAGGGCCTGGGTCTCGGGGAAGCGGTCCGTCTCGGAGCCTCGGCGCTGGGCAAGCCCGACGACCGGACGCTCGAGGCGACCCAGCTCGAGGTGGCCGTCCTCGACCGTGGCAGTGGCCGTCGGACCTTTCGCCGCATCCCCGTCACCGAGGTGGCCGAGCTTCTCGCCGGCTGATTGCCGACGGTTGGCTCGCGCTGACCGTCGGCCCCGAATGGGCGTTGCTGGGCGATCCCTCGCGAACACCGCTGCCCTCGACAGGCCGGCGCTGAGCTCCGGTCGTGCATCGGGCTCAACCGCAACCGTGAGAGTCGGCCCGTGGACTCGAATTCCTTGTCGAATCCGTCGATCTGGCGTTGGTCGCTCCGTCACTGTGGGTGTGCACGGATCGTCCGTGCCTTTCAGCAAGGGAGTTCACCATGCGCTACATGCTCATCATCGCCAACGACCCGGAGCTCCACCCGATCCCGGGCGGGCCGGGATGGGACGAACTGATGGCCGGCTACGCCGCCTTCGGCGAACAGCTGGCGTCCCATGGTCGGCCCTTCAATGGTGATCCGCTCACTCCGCCCGACACGGCAACCACGGTGCGCGTAAGGGATGGTAAGACGATCACCGTCGACGGGCCCTTCGCCGAGACGAAGGAGTGGATGTCGGGCTACTACCTGATCGAGGCCGACAACCTCGACAGCGCGCTGAAAGCCGCGAGCATGGTCCCGTCTGCGAAGTACGGAGCCGTCGAGGTCCGTCCCGTTGCCGAAATGCACTAGTCCCGAGCCCATGGCAGCGCACGTCTCGGACCCGGTGGACGGGGCCATCGAACAGGTCCATCGGGCCGAGCGCGCTCGAGTGTTGGCGCGGTTGATCGGGCTTTTCCGCGACTTCGATCTGGCCGAAGAGGCGTTGCAGGACGCCTTCGTCGCAGCGGTGCAAGCCTGGCCCCTCTCCGGCATCCCGGCGAACCCGGCCGGTTGGCTGATGACGGTGGCGAGGCGCAAGGCAGTCGATCGCATCCGATCGGTTGCGGCACGCGATCGGCGCGAGCGGGACTGGCGTGAGCTGTCGGTCGCGTGGACGCCCGGTGACCCGGAGGCGGTCATCGCCGATGATCGGCTACGGCTCATCTTCACGTGCTGCCACCCGGCTCTGGCGACCGATGCCCAGGTGGCGCTCACCCTTCGAACGCTTGGCGGGCTCAGCACTGCCGAGGTGGCCCGGGCGTTCGTCGTGAGTCAAGCAACGCTTGCCCAGCGCTTGGTCCGGGCCAAGCGCAAGATTCGCGACAGCCGGATTCCGTATCAGGTGCCTGGCCCATCGGAACTTCCCGAACGGCTCAACTCGGTGCTCGCTGTGATCTACCTGATCTTCAACGCCGGGTACCTTCCCGCCGATGGTGACTCGGTGCTGCGCGTCGACCTGTGCGTCGAGGCGAAGCGACTGGCGACGCTGCTGCTCGATCTTCTGCCTGGACAGGCCGAGTCCTACGGCCTGGCGGCGCTGCTGTACCTGCACGACGCCCGTCGCGCTGCCAGAACCAACGAGCATGGTCAGCCGGTCACCTTGGAGGAACAGGACCGGGAGTTGTGGGATCGACGCCAGATCCTGGCCGGACTCCAGTTGCTCGGCCGCACGACTGCCCTCGGACCGCCGGGACCGTACGTCCTCAAGGCGTGCATCGCCGCGGTGCACGCGTCAACACGTGAGTCGAGCGCAACGGACTGGCCAGCGATCGTGGCGTTCTACGAACAGCTCGTGCGGCTCGAGCCGACACCGATCGTCGCGCTCAACCGAGCGGTCGCGGTCGCCATGGCCGACTCGCCCGCGAGGGGGTTGGCGTTGCTCGATGATCCAGTCCTCGCCGAGGCCCTGGCCGAATACCACCTGTACCACTCGACCCGAGCCGACCTTCTCCGTCGAGAAGGCCTCATCGACGAGGCGGGCGTGGCCTACGAACGGGCCCGAGCGTTGACCCGGAACCAGGCCGAGCAGGGGTTCTTCGACCGTCGCCTCGGAGAGCTCCTGGGCGAGGACGCCTGAAGTCGATGCCTGGGATCGGCGAGCACGTGCCGTTGGATCCTCGCGTTCCCACACCGAGAGAAATGCCCCGCTCGACCGGCGGCAACACCGAATGTGACCGGGCCGGACGGATCCATCGAGTCCAGACGCAGAGTGCCGGGAGGGCTTACACTCCCCGCCACCATGGAACGACGGATCATCGGGTTGGAGAACGAGTACGGGGTCACCTGCACGCTCCGCGGCCAGCGCCGCCTGAGTCCCGACGAGGTGGCTCGCTACCTATTCCGACGGGTGGTGTCGTGGGGTCGCTCGTCGAACGTCTTCCTCGAGAACGGTGCGCGGCTGTACCTCGATGTCGGGAGTCATCCCGAGTACGCAACACCTGAATGCGACTCGGTGCTCGACGCGGTGATCCACGACAAGGCCGGGGAGCGAATTCTCGAACGGTTGCTGGCCAGCGCCGAGCAGCGGCTGCGCGAGGAGGGCATCCGGGGCGAGATCTACCTGTTCAAGAACAACACCGACTCGGCCGGGAACTCCTACGGGTGCCACGAGAACTATCTCGTCGAGCGCGATGGCGACTTCACGAAATTCACCGACGTGCTCATCCCGTTCTTCGTGTCGCGCCAGATCTACGCCGGCGCCGGCAAGCTGTTGCAGACGGCGCGTGGCGCGCTGTACTCGGTGAGCCAGCGGGCCGAGCACATCTGGGAGGGCGTCTCGTCGGCGACCACCAGGAGCCGGCCCATCATCAACACCCGCGACGAGCCGCACGCCGATGCCGAGCGCTACCGCCGGCTCCACGTGATCGTGGGCGACTCCAACATGAGCGAGCACACGACGTTCCTCAAGCTCGGTGCCACGTCGATCGTCCTCCGGATGCTCGAGGAGTCGAAGGGATCATGGCGTGACATGACCCTCGAGAACTCGATCAGGGCCATTCGCGAGATCAGCCACGACATGACCTGCAAACGCAAGGTGCGCCTGGCGAACGGTCGCGAGCTCTCGGGCTTCGAGATCCAGTCGGAGTACCTCGAGCGAGCCAAGAAGTTCGCCGACCGCAAGGGTCTCAGCGAACACGAGACCCGGGCGTTGGCCATGTGGGAGCGGGCGATGACCGCGCTCGAGACCGATCCTCTCGAGATGGGCCGTGAGATCGACTGGGTGATCAAGTACCACCTGATCGAGCAGTACCGGGCCAAGCACGGCCTGGCGCTCACCCACCCCAAGGTCGCGCTCCTCGACCTCGCCTATCACGACATCGATCGCAACCGGTCGCTCTATTACCTGCTCGAGCGCAAGGGCGTCGTGGAGCGGATCACCACCGACGAGGCGATCGAGGATGCCGTCTACAACCCGCCGCAGACGACCCGGGCCAAGCTGCGAGGCGAGTTCATCAAGAAGGCCAAGGCGAAGAAGCGCGACTACACGGTCGACTGGGTGCACCTCAAGCTCAACGATCAGGCCCAGCGGACGCTGCTGTGCAAGGACCCGTTCAAGTTCCAGGACGAGCGGGTCGAGCGCCTGATCGCCTCGCTCTGAGCTCGATCGCTGCTTGATCCGATGGCCATCGACCGCTTCGAGCGCCTCACCAACCTGGTCGCGGTCATGCTCGCGACGCCTCGCCCGCTCACGCTCGACGAGGTGACCGAGCGGGTGCCGGGCTACCCCGAAACGCTCGAGTCGCGGCGGCGGCAGTTCGAGCGCGACAAGGAGACACTGCGCGAGCTCGGGGTGCCGATCACGCTGATCGTGACCGACCAGCTCGGTGGAACGGGCGATGTCGCCTACCGGATCCTGCCCGGCGAGTACTACCTCCCCGACCTCGCGCTCACCGTCGATGAGCGGACGGCGCTCTCGGCCGCGGTGACGGCCGTGCACATCCAGGAAGGCCAAGGGCGCGAGGCCCTCTGGAAGCTCGGTGGTGGCGGCGACACCGACACCCCGAGACTCGGAGCCCTGCCGACCGTCGAGGCGTTGCCCCGGCTGTTCGAGGCCTATCGGCTGCGAGCCGTGGCGTCGTTCCGCTACCGCGGCGAGGATCGGCGGGTCGAGCCCTGGGCCATCGTGTTCCGACGGGGCCACTGGTACGCGATCGGTTTCGACCAGGTGCGGGGGGCTCGACGATCGTTCAGAGCCGATCGCGTCGAAGGCGCTGTGGATGTCGGAGCGCCGGGGCACTTCGAGCGACCAGCCGACTTCGACCCCCAGACCGCGCTGCGCGACGAGCCCTGGAGCTACGGCGGCGACGCGGCGATCGAGGCCTTGGTGCTCATCGACGAGACCCACGCTCAGAGCATCGTGGCCCAGCTCGGGGAGGAGGCCGTCGTCGAGCGCCGAGCCGACGGTGTCGTGGTGCGTCTGGCCGTCACGAACCGGGACGCGTTCCGAAGCTTCGTGCTCGGGTTCCTCGACCGGGCCGAGGTGCTGGCCCCCGACGAGTTGCGCAACGACCTGGTCGAGTGGCTGCGAGTGCGCTCGGACCGTGCCGGGGGCCGAGCCTGATGGTGGGCCGTCCGAACGCCTCTGAACGGCTCCGGCGCATGTTGGCCGTGGTGCCGTGGATCCTCGCCCATCCCGGGGTGACCATCGGCGATCTGGCCCGGCGGTTCGGGATTCCCGAGCGCGAGATCGAACGGGATCTCGAGATCCTGCCCATGTGCGGGCTGCCTCCCTACACGCCCGATCGGCTCATCGAGGTCGACCTCGTCGACGACCAGGTGCGGATCCGGATGGCCGAATACCTCGATCGTCCGTTGCGGTTCACTGCGGCCGAGGGCTTCGCCATCTTGGCCGCCGGCCGGGCGTTGCTCGCGGTACCGGGGTCCGACGCCGAGGGGCCGCTGGTCGACGCGCTGGCCAAGCTGGCCCGGGTTCTGGGCCCTGTCGACGGTCTCACGGTCGAGATGGGCGCGGTTGGTGAGAGCGACGACCTGATCACCACGTTGCAGGAGGCCGTGGCCGAGCGCCGAGCGCTCGAGATCGGCTACTACAGCTTCGGGCGTGACGTCGAGACGGTGCGCGTCGTCGACCCGTGGGCCGTCCATAGCGCTGGTGGCCAGTGGTACCTTGCTGCGTGGTGTCACCAGGCCGGCGACGAGCGGCTCTTCCGGCTCGATCGGATACGCAGCGTCCAACCCACGGGGGGCACGTTCCCCACCCCGAGCGCCGTTCCGGCAGCTGACACGTTCCGGGCCGGCCCCGACGATCCCCGGGTCGAGATGTTCCTCGGCCCGGACGATCATTGGGTCGTGGAGTCGTATCCGGTCATCGAGTCCGAGGCGCGGGCCGACGGTCGGGTCCGGGTCGTCTTGGCCGTGAGCGGTCAGGCCTGGTTCGAGCGTCTGGCCCTTCGGCTCGGGCCCGGCTCGGAGATCGTGGCGCCGGCCGAGATGATCGGCATCGCCCGTGCCGCCGCCACGAGGGTCCTCGCCCGCTACGGTGTCGAGGAGACGTCGTGACGGTCCACCCGCTCAAGGGCGGCCGAGCAATGTTCGATACCCAGGTGCAGGCACGTTTCGCTGCACCCGAGCCTGTCAGGATGATGTGTGAAGGCGAGCAAGCACGGCGAGCCCCGCGAGGGTGACAGCGATCTCACGGGGGATGCGCTCGACCATGCCGCCGGGCTCCGTGTGGAAGTTCGACCCGATCCTGCGTTCGACGTTCCCCCGCCGTGGTACGACGACTCCGTTGCGCCCACCAGAGCGGCGCTTGCGGTCCCGATCGGCGAGGCCGGGGCCGACGTCGCGCCTGATGTCGAGGGCCCGTCACGACGAGCGGCCCGGCAGGGTCTCGAGCTGATCATCCTCATCGGCGTGGCCGTGGCGATCGCCCTGATCGTCAAGGCCTTCGTGGTCCAGGCGTTCTTCATCCCGTCGGAGTCGATGGTGCCCACGCTCAAGGTGCAGGACCGGGTGCTGGTGAACAAGTTGTCGTACCAGTTCGGTGATCCCGAGCGGGGCGACATCGTGGTGTTCGAGGCGCCACCCGGGCAGGCCACGAGCGAGATCAAGGATCTCATCAAACGGCTGATGGGCCTGCCGGGTGACGTCATCGAAGGGCGCGACGGCCACGTGTACATCAACGGCCAGCTGCTCGTGGAGCCGTACCTCGAGGACACGGTCGTTTCCAAGACGTTCGGTCCGTACTACGTTCCCGAAGCCGGCGACGTGATCGTGAAGATCAACGAGACGACCTTGGACGTCGACGGGCAGCAGATCGTGGCCCGCCTGCAGACACTCGACAGTCGGGTCGATGCCCAGAACCGGATCATCCACGACCACTACTACATGCTGGGTGACAACCGATTGAACTCCAAGGACTCCACCGAGTTCGGACCGGTCGATGGCGAGCTCTTCGTCGGACGAGCCTTCATTCGCGTCTGGCCCCTGGGCAGCTTCGGCCTCCTGTAGGTGTCCGAGCCCGGCCACGAGCGTACGGATCCGATCACGCTCATGTGAACACTTCCCCAGAGCTGGGCACTGAATCTCTTCAGCTCTGTGAAAAGGCGAGTCAGGCCCGCCGATATGGTGAGACCGACCACGTCACAGACGGCGGCACCGGTTCACATTGCGACACCGAGCACCATCCACGGAGGAGAACCTTCCATGAGCAACGAGGCCTACGGCGACATCCGGCAGATGACGCCCGAGGAGCACTGGCGGCATTTCGAGAAGTCGTGGCAGGCGCTCGAGTCGTACACGTATCTCGGCAAGCGCACCCCGATCCTCGACATCGGCGTCGACGAGGGCGACGAGACCATGCCGCTGCGCCACGACATGCGGAACTCGACGGGGGGCATCACGGCCGGCCCGCTGTGCATCCTGGCCCCCGAGCCGTATTGGCGAGACGACGAGTGCGTCCCGGCGCCGGTCACCATGTCCTACGACATCCTCGACCCCGCCCATGACGTGAAGCGGCTCGCGGCGATCCGCGAGGTCATCTCCGTTGGTCGCACGATGGGTTACAGCCGGTCCCGCGTGGTCGATGCCGACCATCCGGAGCGGGTCGTCGCCATCTCCACCGGCAGCGGCGCCAGCCTGGGCGACGTCCCCCCGGGCTTTTACCCCATCGACAATCCCGTGAACGACGTCGCCGACTCCCCCGATCTGCCCCCGCTGCGAGACGTGTTCGGCGTCGTCACGCGGCTCGACGGCGCGTTGGAGATCGAGAAGGTCACGCCGAAGATCGCATCGCCGCACTCGGCGCTGCATCAGGGCCCGATCAACTTCGCGCTCGAAGCCGCGGCGATGGACGAGCTCGAGCGCGTCCTCGGGAGCGTCGACTTCCAGGTCGACCACTACACGGTGATGTTCGTCAAGCCCGGCTACGCAGGCCCCTTCGTGGCCACCGCGACCGTCGTGAACCCCGCCGGTCCCCGCTACGGGGTGGAGATGACCATGCGCGACGAGGGCCACACCAGCCGGATCATCGCCACCGCATCAGCCTCCTTCCACCGGGTCCCGCCCGCTCGCGCGGGCGCCTGATTTCGAGCAGTGTTCAGT